>CALUMB010000060.1 GCA_944321645.1 uncultured Prevotella sp. | reverse complement strand
GTGGCGGGCTACACGACCGATGATGCTTTGGAATGCTGCCTAAAAGAGTGCGCAAGCTGGTGGCAAAGATATAAAGGACATCTGCAAACATAATGTAATCGATCAGTTTTGAACAGTTACTTACATACATAATGAAAATAACAATGGTTGGGGCGGGCCGCTTGGCTACGCAGCTTGGCCGCGCCCTTCACGAACAAGGCCACGACTTCCTGCAGGTGTTCAGCCGCACCGAAGAGGCTGCCGGGAGGCTCGCCGATGCGCTCGGGGCCACCCCAGTCACCTCTATCGGGCAGGTGGGCAGCTCGGCCGACGTTTATGTCGTGGCACTCAAGGACTCGGCATTGCCCGAAGTGATTCCCGCCTTGTGCAAGGGCAGGGAGCAGAAGGTGTTCGCCCACACGGCAGGCAGCGTGCCTATGGATGCGTTCGAGGGCATGGCGCTCCACTACGGGGTGCTCTATCCGGTGCAGACTTTCAGCATGGGGCGCGACGTTGACTTCTCCGAGATACCGTGCCTGGTCGAGGCCAACGACGACTACGCGGCCATGACGATAGGGCAGTTGGCATCGTCGGTGAGCCGCGATGTCAGGCCTGCCAGTTCCGAACAGCGCAAGTACGTACACCTTGCCGCCGTGTTTGCCTGCAATTTCGCAAACCACTGCTACGACTTGGCATCCGGCATAGTGGAGCGCAGCGGCCTGCCCTTCGACGTATTGCTGCCGCTAATCGGCGAGACTGCGGCCAAAGTGCGCGATATGCCGCCCGCCGAAGCGCAGACAGGGCCGGCTGTCCGCTACGACGAAAACGTGATAAGGGAGCAGAGCAGGCTCCTCTCCTACAGTCCGTTCGTAAAGGATCTCTACGAGCGCATGACCTTGAGCATCCACGGTAAATCACTGAAGAAATGATAAACTACGACCTGGCAAAGATTAAGGCCGTCGTGTTCGACGTGGACGGGGTGCTTAGCCGCGACACCATCCCGCTGCATCCAAGCGGCGAACCTATGCGCACCGTAAACATAAAAGACGGCTATGCCATACAGCTTGCGGTGAAGATGGGGCTGCGCATCGCCATCATAACCGGCGGAACGTCCGAGGCGACGGTGAAACGCTACGGCCGCCTTGGCGTGGAAGACATCTACATGGGCTGCTCAGTGAAGATAGATACGTTCAAGGCTTTCCTCGCCAAGTATGGGCTTGCGCCCGACCAAGTGGCCTACATGGGCGACGATATACCAGACTACGAGGTGATGAGGCTCTGCGCTTGCCCGGTGTGTCCGGCCGACGCCTGCGCCGACATAAAGTCGGTGAGCATATATATTAGTAATGTGTGCGGCGGATGCGGGTGCGCCCGCGACGTAATCGAGCAGGTGCTGCGCGCACAAGGCAAGTGGCTCACCGGCGGGAAAGCCTTCGGGTGGTAGTCCGCCGCAGCCTGTCTTGCGGCAAATCCCTCTTTCGCTGGACACAATCCCACATTAAACTAAATAAAAAACAATGCTTGACAACCTGAAAAAATACAACATAGTTTTGGCCAGCAACTCGCCGAGGCGCAAGGAATTGCTGGCCGGCCTGGGCCTTGCCTTCGAGGTGAGGGTGCTCCCTAACATCGCGGAAAGCTACCCGGCGGACTTGCCCGTTGACGAAATACCTGCCTATCTCGCCGCGATGAAGGCCGAGGCCAACCGCATCGGGATGAAGCCCGCCGACCTGCTGCTGACGGCCGACACCATCGTCGTGTGCGGAGACGCAGTGCTTGGCAAGCCGAAAGACCGCGCCGAAGCCATTGCCATGCTCCGCTTGCTGAGCGGGCGCACCCATAGGGTGATAACGGGAGTGTGCATCACGAGCCACGGCGCACAGAGAAAGTTCTCGGTTTCCACCGACGTTACGTTCAAAGAACTGTCGGACGACGAGATAGATTTCTACGTGACAAACTACAAGCCCTACGACAAGGCCGGGGCATACGGAATACAAGAGTGGATAGGCTACGCGGGCGTGACTTCCATCAGCGGTAGCTTCTTTAACGTGATGGGGCTGCCCGTGCAAAGGCTCTATGCAGAGTTACAAACATTTAAATGAGGAATAAAATGCAATTTATTGGATTAAAAATAATAAAAATGGGAATATAAGTGCTCGAAATATTTGGCGGTTTGAAGAATTACCATTACCTTTGCACTCGACAACTAGTAATTTTAATCTATATTTATCATTTTCCTACCAAGCAACCTGGCTGTGAAGTTCGGTTGCTTTTTTCTTTTTCGCCATTTTGCGTGCCGCTGGCCGCCGTGAGACACACGCCGGGCGTGCCAAAGAAAAAATATTCCTCGCAAAATTGCACTATTCCGATATTATTATTTACTTTTGCATTTAGGATGCCTGCGCGGCGAGCCTAAGCGGCGAGTGTGTGCGGCTCCGGGGAACATTTCACAATCTATTGAATGACATTGCGGGCGAAAATGCCCGCAGAAAAATTAGAGACATTATGAAGAAAAGAATCCAGTTCAGTCTCGTCTACCGGGACATGTGGCAGTCTTCAGGTAAGTTCCAGCCACGCAAGGACCAGCTTGAGCGTGTGGCTCCGGCTATAATCGACATGGGCTGCTTTGCCCGCGTGGAGACCAACGGCGGTGCTTTCGAGCAGGTGAACCTGCTTGCGGGCGAAAATCCTAACGACGCCGTGAGGGCATTCTGCCGCCCGTTCAACGAGGTGGGCATAAAGACCCACATGCTCGACCGCGGACTCAACGCCCTGCGTATGTATCCCGTGCCTGACGATGTGCGCCGGCTCATGTACAAGGTGAAGCACGCCCAGGGAGTGGACATAACGAGAATATTCTGCGGACTCAACGACGTGCGCAACATCATCCCGAGCATCAAGTGGGCAAAAGAGGCGGGCATGACGCCGCAAGGCACGCTCTGCATAACCACGTCGCCAATACACACGGTAGACTATTACAGCGAAATAGCCGACCAGCTCATCGAGGCCGGCGCCGAGGAGATTTGCCTGAAGGACATGGCCGGCATTGGGCAGCCTGCAATGCTCGGCGCACTGACCAAGCGGATAAAGGAAAAACACCCCGACACCGTGATACAATATCACGGCCACTCCGGCCCGGGGCTGTCTATGGCGTCAATACTTGAGGTGTGCAACAACGGCGCCGACATTATAGACACCGCCATCGAGCCGCTTAGCTGGGGCAAGGTGCATCCCGACATCATATCGGTGCAGAGCATGCTCAGGAACGAAGGCTTCGACGTGCCGGAAATAAACATGAATGCGTATATGCAGGCCCGCTCGCTCACGCAGGAGTTCATCGACGACTGGCTGGGCTACTTCATCAACCCGGCCAACAAGCACATGTCGTCGCTGCTGCTCGGGTGCGGGCTGCCCGGCGGCATGATGGGGTCGATGATGGCCGACATGGGCGGTATGCGCAACGTGATAAACGGAATACGCAAGGGCAAGGGCGAGCCTGAACTGTCGATGGACGACATGCTCGTGCGCCTGTTCGACGAGGTGGCCTACGTTTGGCCGCGCGTGGGCTACCCGCCACTTGTCACCCCGTTCTCGCAGTATGTCAAGAACATCGCGCTGATGAACCTGCTCACGCTCACGCAGGGCAAGGGCCGATTCGTCATGATGGACGACTCGATGTGGGGCATGATATTGGGCAAGAGCGGCAAGGTGCCGGGAGAGATTGCCCCCGAACTGGTGGCTCTGGCCGAAAAGCAGGGGCGCAAGTTCACGGCCGACGACCCGCACACCCTGCTTGCCGACGCGCTCGACGGCTTCCGCGCGGAGATGGAAAAGAATGGATGGGAGACCGGGCCGGACGACGAAGAGCTGTTTGAACTGGCCATGCACCCGGAGCAGTACCGCAACTTCAAGAGCGGGCAGGCCAAGAAAAACTTCCTGGCCGACCTGCAGAAGGCCAAGGACTCGCGCCTCGGCTCGCAGCTCACCCCAGAGCAACTGGCCGCGCTCAAGCACGCCAAGGCCGACGCTATCGTGGCCCCGCTCGGCGGACACCTCTACTATGAGTTCGGCGGGTCGAGCGAATGCGCCCCGTGCCTCGAGCCTTTTGTGGGCCAGCACTACAAGGAGGGCGACACCTTCTGCTACATACAGGCCAAGTGGGGCGAGATTGTCCCGGTGGCAGCCGACCTTGGCGGCAAGCTCGTCGAGGTGGCCGCGCGCCAAGGCTCGACCGTGCGCAGGGGCGACATCCTCGGCTGGATAGAGAGGGACGAGAAGTAACCATAGGCAATCGAGGCGGATTTTGGGGGATGGGAAGCGTGCCTCGGCAGCTGCCAGGCCGCGCGGCAAGTGCCGGCGTTCCCCAAGTTCCGCCTCTTTTTTACACAGATATTGAGGCATGATGTACCAGCAGATTATTGAAAAATACTACCCCGACGACAACCAACTGCGCCGGCTGTTGCTGCGCCACAGCCGCGACGTGGCCGACTTTGCGCTGGCTGTGGCGCGTCGCCATCCGGAGCTGCGGCTCGACACGGCGTTTGTGGAAGAGGGCGCGATGCTCCACGACATCGGGATATTCCTGACCGACGCCCCGTCGATATACTGCCATGGGGCCGACCCCTACATACGCCACGGCATCGACGGCGCGGCACTGCTGCGCGGCGAAGGGCTTGAACGCCACGCCCGCGTCTGCGAGCGGCACACTGGCGCAGGCATCTCGCTCGTGCAGATAGAGAAGCAAGACCTGCCGCTGCCGCACTGCGACTACCTGCCGGAGACGATGGAGGAGAAGGTGATTTGCTATGCCGACAAGTTCTACTCAAAGTCGCACCCCGACCGCGTGCGCACTGTGGAGCAGGCGGCCAAGAGCCTCGCTAAGTTCGGCGAGGAGGGCGTTGCCCGGTTCATGCAGTGGGCGGCCATGTTCGGTTAGCGCAGGCTTCCTGCACTTGGGCTTTGCCGGAGTGGTGGTTTGCCGTTGCCGGCTTGGCCTGCCAGCTTTAGCTGTCCGAAGTAGAAATGTTGCGTTAACGTTTTTAACTTAACGGCGGCGAAAATGCCCCGCCTTGCTAACTGTTTGATACACAGCCGATTGGCGAAACGTGCCGTTTTGGATTCCAAAACGGCACGTTTTGGCTTGCGAAATGCCCCGTTTCGCAGGCTGAAACGGGGCGTATTGCAGCGCAATTTCGCGCGTGTTAAAATCGGGTGGGGTAGGTGGTGCTTTTAGTTACATATATTTAAGTTGCCGTTCCGCTTTATTTCCCGATGCCACGTTATGCCACCGGCGTTTGCCTTGCCCTTGCTTGCGGTATGTTTCCGGCTGCCTTTTGTTGCCGTTGCCATCTTTCAGCCGGTAATCCCTTGTCAGGCGACAGCAAAAACACTGCGGGAAAATCCACGCCAACCCGTTGTGCAGGCAACCAAAAACGTTGCTCCAAGTAAGCTTTTCCGTTTTCGTGGGTGCGGCAGTCGGAAGGTTCTTACCCGCAATTTCCCCATCCGTGCCGTTGTGGCCGGATGCAACTTCCCACCAGCTCCTTGGGGCTGGACTTTGCGGATATTCGATGTTTTTTTGCGGCCACTTAAGTTAAATATCCGAAAGTCTACGCGATATTCGCCATTTTATAACTAATTTTGCAGCCGTGAGAAAAAACGCATTGATAGTTTTGATGCTTTTCGCTTTCATGTTCGTGACGGCGGGGGGGCGTTTTGCGCATTTTCCGGGAGGCCGGATGAGTGCCGGCTCTGCCGTTTCGGGGGCGAATGCGGCAGACTCGATGCCGTTGCGGCCGGTGGCCTCAGTGCCTGTGGTAGACTCGGCCACGCTCGCCTCCGTATGGCAATTGCCCCTCCACCTGCCCATGTCGGTTGCCGAAGCCAAGGTGAACGAAGGGCCTGACACCACGAAGATGGACTCGCTGCAGCTGGCCATCTACCACCACAACAAGGCCATAGACGACTCGCTCGCCCTCGACAGCATGAACAGGCAGCGAAAGAACGGCATCGACGCCCCGGTGACATACTCGGCAGAAGACTCCCTTATATACGAAGGCGGCACGGGCTTGGCCTTCCTCTACGGCGACTCTCACGTGACTTACGAAAACATGGACTTGAAGAGCGAGCGCGTGTCGATCTCCATGGACAGCAGCCTCGTGCATGCCACGGGTGCGAGAGACACCTCCGGGGCCATGTTTGGCACCCCCGTGTTCGCCATGGGCAGCGACACCTACGAGAGCGACACCATGGCCTTCAACTTCAAGACAAAGAAGGGCTTGATAAGCGAGGTGTACACAGCACAGCAGGACGGATTCCTCACGAGCGAGCTGTCGAAGCGCAGCGCCACCGGCGAGCTTTACCTCCAGCACGGGCGATACACCACCTGCGACCAGCCGCACCCCGACTTCTACATTGCTTTGTCGCGCGCGAAGGTGCGCCCGGGCAAGGAGGTGATATTCGGCCCGGCCTACCTCGTGGTGGCCGACGTGCCGCTGCCGCTGGCCATACCCTACGGCTTCTTCCCGTTCACCAAGAGCTATTCCAGCGGATTCATCATGCCAACCTATGGCGACGAGACCTCGCGCGGCTTCTACCTGCGCGACGGCGGCTATTACTTTGCCATAAGCGACAAGATGGACCTCAAGCTCATTGGCGAAATCTACACCAAAGGCTCGTGGGGCGTGTCGGTGGCTTCAAACTACCGCAAGCGCTACCGCTACAGCGGAAGCTTCTACGCCAGCTAACAGAACACGGTGGAGGGCGAGAAGAATATGCCCGACTACTCTAAGCAGACCAGCTTCAAGATACAGTGGAGCCACCGCCAGGACGCAAAGGCCAACCCCTTCCGCACGCTGTCGGCCAGCGTGAACTTCGCTACGAGCAGCTACGAGCGCAACAACCTGACGAGTATGTACAACCCGCAGAGCTTCACGCAGAGCACGCGCACGTCGTCGGTGAGCATGACAAACACTTTCTCGAACATCGGCCTGACCATCAGCACCACCATGAACCTCAACCAGCGTATGCAGGACTCCACCATCGCGCTTACTCTGCCCGACGTGAACATATCGCTGAGCCGCATCTATCCCTTCAAGCGCAAGAAGATGGCAGGCAAGGAGCGGTGGTATGAGAAGATTTCGCTAAGCTACACCGGGCAGCTTAGCAACTCGATAACCACGAAGGAAGACCTCCTGCTGCACTCGAGCCTCACGCGCGACTGGCGCAACGGTATGCAGCACTCCATACCCATCAGCGCCAACTTCACGCTTTTCGGCTACCTTAACATAAACCCCTCGTTCACCTTCACCGACCGTATGTACACCAACAAGGTGATGCGCTCGTGGGACGAGGAGGGCCAGCGGGAGGTGACCGACACCATAGACGGCTTCTACAACATCTACAACTGGCGTTTCAGCGTTTCGGCCTCGACGAAGCTCTACGGTATGTATGTGCCTTGGAAGAAGCTTTTTGGCGACAAGATAATTGCCATACGCCACGTGTTCACGCCGCAGGTGAGCTTCAACTACGCGCCCGACTTCAGCACCGAGCGTTACGGCTACTACGAGACCTACCAGCGGACAGATGCCGACGGCAATGTGTCGCTCGTGGAATACTCGCCATACTCAAACGGGCTCTTCGGCGTGCCTGGCAGGGGCAAGACCGGAAGCGTGGCCGTGGACATTTCCAACAACATTGAGATGAAGCTGCGCTCCGACAACGACTCGACCGGGGAAAAGAAGGTGAGCATAATCGACGAGCTGGGCGCGAGCATGTCATACAACTTCGCAACCGACATCAGGCCGTGGAGCGACCTGCAGACGAGGTTGAGGCTTAAGCTTACGAAAAACTATACTTTCAACCTCAACGCCACCTTTGCCACATACGCATACGAACTCGACGAAAACGGCAACCCCCGCGTCAGCGACCACGTGACGCGCTACAGCCAGGGCAAGTTCGGGCGGTTCCAAGGTATGTCGCAGAACATTTCGTACACCCTCAACAACAAGAAGGTGATGAACTTCATAAAGTGGCTGAAGGGCGAAAAGGTGGACAAGGACAAAGACGAGGACAAGCGCGACGACGAGGAAGAGGACTTTGACCCCGACACCAACGAAGACAAGACGCTGCAAGAAGGCCAGCGCGGGGCGCGCAAGGAAAATGCAGGCAAGGCCGAGACCGACGAGGACGGCTACATGAAGTTCAGCCTGCCGTGGTCGCTTAGCTTCGGCTATGGCATATCTATGCGCGAAGACGTTGGCGGAAACTTCAACTACGACAAGATGCGCTATCCCTACGCCTTCAGCCAGACGCTCAACTTCAGCGGCAACATCCGCATCAGCGACGGGTGGAACATCAGCTTCTCGTCGGGATACGACTTTGAAAACCACGAAATATCCATGACCACCGCGTCGCTAAGCCGCGACCTGCACTGCTTCAATATGTCGTGCTCGGTGGTGTTGGCGCCATACACGAGCTATAATTTCTCCTTCCGCTGCAACGCTGCCACGCTCACCGACGTGCTGAAGTACGACAAGCGCAGCAGCTACAGCAACGCCGTGCAGTGGTACTGACGGCCCGCAGGTTGCCGTGGGTGTTGCCTGCGCCCGGCGCCGTTAGGCGAAGGCCGGCTTTGGGCGCAGGCTGACAGTGACAAAAAGTATATCCATTATGTCTGAGTTGTCTCCTTTAATAAAAGACTTGGCGCTCATACTCGTTGTGGCGGGCGTGGTGACGTTGGTGTTCAAGCGGCTGAAGCAGCCGCTGGTGTTGGGCTACATAATGGCCGGGTTCATGGTCAGCCCGCAGTTTCCTTACACAATATCCGTGGTCGATAAGGCCAACGTGCAGGCGTGGGCCGACATTGGCGTGATATTCCTCCTGTTCGCCCTCGGCCTTGATTTCTCTTTCAAGAAAATACTTAAGATGGGCTTTGCTCCCGTCATAGCCGCCTGCACCATAATATTTTGCATGGTTGTGGCCGGCGTCACCGTGGGCAAGGCTTTCGGCTGGACGCACATGGACTGCGTGTTCCTCGGCGGGATGCTTGCCATGAGTTCCACCACCATAATATATAAGGCGTTCGACGACATGGGACTCCGCCAGCAACGCTTTGCCGGGCTTGTGATGAGTGTGCTCATACTTGAGGACGTGCTGGCCATAGTAATGATGGTGATGCTCTCGGCCTTGGCCCATGGCTCCAACCCTGACGGGGCGCAGATGCTTGAAATGGTGCTGCGCATAGGGTTTTTCCTGATACTTTGGTTTGTGGTGGGCATATTCGTCGTGCCGCTGTTCTTGCGCAGGATGCGCTCGCTGATGAACGGAGAGACGCTGCTTGTGGTGTCGCTGGGTCTGTGCTTCCTTATGGCCGTGGTGTCCACCAAGGTCGGGTTCAGCAGCGCGTTCGGCGCGTTTGTCATGGGCAGCATACTGGCCGAGACCATCGAGGCCGAGAAGATTGTCAGGCTGGTTGAGCCGGTTAAGAATCTTTTCGGGGCGATTTTCTTCGTGTCGGTGGGTATGTTGGTCGAGCCGAAGGTCATTGCCGACTATGCCTTGCCTATATTCGTGCTCGTGCTTACGATATTGGTCGGGCAGGCCGTGTTTGGCTCTTTCGGCTACTTGCTTGGCGGGCAGACGCTTAAGACGGCCATGAAGTGCGGCTTCTCCATGGCGCAGATAGGCGAGTTTGCCTTCATCATAGCCTCGCTCGGGCTCTCGCTTGGCGTAATAGGCAAATTCCTCTACCCGGTGGTGGTGGCTGTTTCGGTCATTACCACGTTCCTCACGCCATACATGATACGCTTTGCCACGCCATGCTACGACGTGCTCGAGCGCCACCTCCCGCCGAAGGCCATTGCCGCGCTGAACGGCATCACGCTCGGCCATCCGTCCACCACTGCGGCAAAGAGCAACTGGAAGAGCCTGCTCACGCAAATGGGGGTGAACACCGTGGTGTATTCCATCCTGTCGGTGGCTGTAATATTCGTCATGCTCACGTTCTTCCTGCCTTTCGTCCGCCATCTCCTTCCCGGGTGGCATTGGACGGCCAACTTCATCTGCGGCCTTCTCACGGTGCTGGCCATGTCGCCGTTCTTGCGTGCGATGGTGATGAAGAAAAACCACAGTAGGGAGTTTAGGGCTTTGTGGGCGGAGAGCCGCGTCAACCATCTGCCGCTCGTGTTCACCGTGTTGGTGCGCATGGCGGTTGCCGGTGGCTTCATCTTTTATGTTTGCAACTACCTGAGCCGCTTCACTAATGCGCTTATGATAACCATCGCGTTGGCCCTTGTGGTGCTTATGATTCTGTCGAGGGGGCTGAAGAACAGTTCCATACGCATGGAGCGTATGTTCATGCAGAACTTGCGCTCGCGCGACATCGAGGCGCAGGTGATGGGTCACAAGCGGCCATTGTATGAGGGCCACCTGCTTGACCGCGACGTCCACATGGCCGACTTCGACGTGCCGCAGGATTCGCTTTGGGGCGGCAAGACTTTGCGCGAGCTGGAGCTGCGCAACCGCTTTGGCGTACACGTGAGCAGCATCTTGCGGGCAAGCCGCCGCATGAACATACCCGACGGCGACTCAATCATCTTTCCCGGCGACCGCCTGCAGATGATAGGCAACGACGAACAGCTTTCGTCGTTGGCTTCTGCACTGAAGTCGGAGGTCTACAGCGACGACGCTGACATAGAGAAGCGCGAGACTAAGTTGCGCCAGTTTGTCGTGACAAAGTCCAGCCGACTCTGCGGGCTGACGCTACGCGAGAGCGGCATCCGCGACAAATACGGCTGCCTCGTGGTTGGAATAGAGGAGGGAAAGGAAAACTTGTCGCAGCCTGACCCCGCCAGGAAGTTTGAAGCCGGCGACGTGGTTTGGGTGGTTGGCGAGGAAGATGCCCTCGACCGCCTGACGGAGGAAAGCGAGGCTAAATCCTAAAAAGGAGGCACGAAGGAATTTATAAGAAGCAGAAAGGAGTTTTGGGAGTTAGGGGGCAAATGTGGCCGTTGCCGTGGAAATTCCGGCGGGGTGCATTTGTCCTCTAACTCCACGGACTCCTCCTAATCGTTATATTCCGCCGTGAGTTGGCAGATTTTTACGATTACGTCCATTGCCTTTTCCATAACTTGGATGCTTACGAACTCGTAAGGGCCATGGAAATTCACGCCACCAGCAAAGATGTTGGGGCAGGGCAGGCCCTTGAAGCTAAGCTGCGCCCCGTCGGTGCCTCCGCGTATGGGCTGCACGCGCGGCGGGATGCCGCACTCCTGCATTGCCTTCAGCACGAGGTCTATCACGTGCATGTTCGGGTCAATCTTTTCCTTCATGTTGTAGTACTGGTCTTTCACGTCGGCCATGCACGTGCCTTCGCCGTATTTCTCGTTCATCTTGCGGGCGCAATCCTCCATGAAGTTTTTGCGCTCCTCGAAGCGTTTGCGGTCGTGGTCGCGTATGATGTACGAGAGCGTGGCCCCCTCAATGCCGGATGTGATGCCAGTCAGGTGGTAGAAGCCTTGGTAGCCTTCAGTCTCTTCGGGCGTTTCGTCGGCAGGGAGCATCGCCACAAATTCGGCGGCGAGCCTGTTGGCGTTCAGCATTTTGCCTTTGGCGTAGCCGGGGTGTACGCTCACTCCCTTTATGGTGACCTTTGCGCCGGCGGCGTTGAAGTTTTCGAACTCCAGTTCGCCGAGGTCGCCTCCGTCCATAGTGTAGCCCCACTCGCAGCCGAATTTCTCAACGTCGAAATGGTGTGCGCCCATGCCAATCTCCTCGTCGGGATTGAACGCCACGCGGATGTCGCCGTGCTTTATTTCCTTATGGTCGCGCAGGTAGCACATGGCCTGCACAATTTCGGCTATGCCTGCCTTGTCGTCGGCTCCGAGCAGTGTGTGGCCGTCGGTCACGATGAGGTCTTCGCCAACGTGCGAGAGCAGTTCTGGGAATTTCTTCGGCGACGAGACGATGCCCTCCGACAGCGTGATGTCGCCGCCGTCGTAGGCTTTCACGATGCGTGCCTTGACGTTGGCACCGCTGCAGTCGGGGCTTGTGTCGTAGTGGCTGATGAAGCCGATGGTTGGCACTTTGCCCTTCATGTTCGACTTGAGCGTGGCGTAGACGTAGCCGTTGTCGTCCATCTCAACGTCGTCGAGGCCCTCGTTTTCAAGTTCCTTTACCAAATATTCTGCAAAGGCAAGTTGCTTCTTGGTGCTCGGCACGCTCTGGCTGTCTTCAGCCGACTGCGTGTCGAACTTTGTGTAGTTTAAGAATCTTTCGGTTATGTCCATGTCTTATAGCTTGGTTTTATATTTGCATTCTTGGCAAGCACGGGTGTCGGTGCGCTGTCCGCTTCTATCAGCCAGCTGTTTGCCTCATGCAAAAGTAACACAATTCTGCCGTTTTGCCAAATCAAAACAGCTAATTAAGTTGAATGCGGTTTCGCGTGGAGCTGTCCATTAGCTGTCCTTTGGTGGATTTTGTGCCGCTGTATTCGCGACATTTCGTGGATTTTTGCGGAGGCGTAATTATTTTGTAGACAAAATCAGGGCTGAAACTTTAACTTCAGTTTCAGCCCTGATTCTAAAATAAATACAAGTAATAAGTTTCCTAAAATAAAACGGTGCTTTTTCTTTGGCCTGCGAACCTTTGTTATTGCTTACCTTAGCCGTTTGCCGCGTTTGCCGAAGGTGTGGGTGAAGCCAAGCGAAATGAACGCGCGAGAAAGGCTTTTGCCGCTTGTCGATACAAAAGTTTGTTCGCTGTACCCTTTCTGTGCCTTTATGCCGGTGGAGAAAGTGTTTTTCTTTTGTCGTCCGATGGATTGAAGTCGTTTTTCGTGATGTCTGTTTTTATTATATTTCGGATAAGTTTTTAGTCTATCCAACATTTACTTATAAATACATTATATATGAATGTCCGCATTTAGCCAAAACGAATGAAATATGGAATCGAAGAAGCATACGTCCTCAAACTCCTTGGCGGAACGCAGTGGAGCGATGACTTCTTATAACTCCCTTAACTCCTTTGAATTGGAGCTTTGCGGATATTCAATACATTATTATTTGGCATTTGCAGTTATTCAATGTCTTCGATGCAAACCCCGTCAAGCTTGCCTATGAATTTGGCCACTTTCTCTTCGTAGTCGGAACGCTTGATTTTTACGTCCATGGTTATTTTTAACACTTTGCCTTCGGTTGTGTGTTGTTCTTTCACGCTGTAGTGGTTGATTCGTATTACGTCTTGTTTGAGCATTGCAATAGCTTTTGTCAGCCCATCGGCTTTTGTGGCTGTGAATGTGAGCGAAATGTTTCGTGTGCCAAAGCGATTGAGCATAACGCTAAAAATCTCGAGGCACAGAAGCACGAATATTGTGGCCGCTGTCGCAATGGCATACATCCCCGCGCCGCAGCTAAGGCCAATGGCAGAGGTCACCCATAGGCCGGCTGCCGTAGTAAGTCCTTTAACCACATGTTTTTGGAATATTATTGTGCCAGCACCGATGAAACCGATGCCGGTCACCACTTGTGACGCTATGCGCGAAGGGTCGAATGACGTGTGCCGTTCTCCGTCTATACTGTCATGGAACCCATATTGCGAAATCACCATAAATAGTGCGCTGCCAAGGGCGACAAGAAAATGCGTGCGGAATCCGGCTTCTTTGGCGCGGTAGTTTCTTTCAAGTCCAATGATTCCGCCTAATAGGGCGGCAATGGATATGCGGAATATAAGTTCGTATGTCATACAGCCTCCTTTGTTTGTCCATATTTATTGGCTTTCATTTTCAAACATGATTGCCAAACAAGGCATTTCCACCACAAATATAGCGATTATATTTGAATAATCATGCTCTAAGCGACTTTTTGTTTGTCAATATACCTTAATCAAGGCAATTTGATACTTTAGTCGAACTCTAAGGTCTGCCGGTTCCCCTGTCCGCCAGCCATTTTCAGATGTCTCCTGTCTTCCCAGCGCCCAATGAGTCCAATATGTCTTATTTCGCCCTGTTAGGCTCATTGGCCCTATTTGTCCTGCCATCCCCAAGCCTCCTACGTGTCCTAAGCCCCAATCATCCCGGCGCCCAATGAGTCCAATAGGTCTTATTTCGTCCAATTAGGCTCATCGGCCTTATTTGTCTTATTAGCCCTATCAGCCAGCCCCCTAAGTTTCCCAAGCCTCCTATTTCTCCCTCCTCCGCCTAATATAGTAATGTGCTCTTTCCCCTTTTTGTCAACAATTCCGAAAAACTTCGCCCCATGCTGAAAAAATCCCTTGAAAAGTTTGGCTCGTTGCCCGGAAGTGCGT
>CALUMB010000059.1 GCA_944321645.1 uncultured Prevotella sp. | reverse complement strand
CACGGCTATGTTCACATAGTGTTTGCCCACGGCGTCCACCTCCATGGCGCAGCCCTCGGCGTCGGCGGCCGGCAGCTCGGCGGTGGCCTTGTGCCCGTCGGCGGTCGTGAGCGTGAGCTTGGCTGGCGTAGCCGTTGGCTTGTAGGCGAACGCGCCGCGCCCCTCGCGCAATGTCTTCACTGCCTCCGTAGAGCCGTCGGCCATGGCGAGCGTGCCTTCGGCCTCGACTGGCCGCCCGTCTTTGTCGGTCACGGCGAAGGCCACCCGCGAGGGCAGCCCGCCGACGAGCCTGCCGCCTTCGGGGTAGAACGCCACGTTGACCCTTTCTTGCAGCGTGGAGTCAACTTGCCTGCTGCTCGGCAGCCGCTTGCGGTAGACCGGCTCGGCTATCTTTGGGCGGCTGTAGTCGCCCTCTTGCTCCGGCTCGTCGAACACTGGCAGCACTCGGGAGAAGCACCACGCGGCATCCCAGTTGAGCATATACCGGGTGTATGCCCTCACCTCGTAGAAGCCGGAGGTGAGCAGCCTGTCGAGCCTGAATGAGCCGCTGCCGCGCCCGCCGTCGAGCCTCACCTTGCGCGTCTCGACCACCTCGCCCGTTGGGTCGAGCAGTTCCACGTAGAGCACGCGGCTCATGTCGGTGAGCCGCTGGCGGTCAGCCCTGACCACGTATGCGCTGAACCAGATGGTCTCGCCGCGGAAGTAGGCCGTGTTGTCGAAGTGTAGGTAGGCCTTCTCCTGCGGGAAGAGGCGGTTGAAGCGGTCTATGTTGGCGGCAAACTGTGTTGGGGAATCTTCTTCCACAATGCCTTGGGCCGGTTGCCGTGCGCCTGTGGAGTCAAGCTGGCGGGCCAATGCGGCTTCACCGTCGGTGCGCTTAAATATCTCCGTGTGCTTCCAGAAGTCGGCATCGTAGCCCAATTCGTCTATCTGCTGGCGCAGGTCTGTGGCTGGCTTGGTGCGCTTTTGGCCCTTGGCCTGCATACCGTCCACGTGGTAGAGCACCGACGAGAAGCAGACCTTCGAGCCTTCGTTGACAAACGACGTCCTCACGCCGACAGCACCAGCCTCGCAGAAGCCGTTGGCGTAGTCGTAGTCGATGGTTATGTCGATGTTTGCCTCCACAGCGTTGAGCTGGCCGAGGCCGAAGGAACTTATTATGCGGAAGTTGAGCAGCTTGCCGTCTGCCCGCAGCACACGGCTGTCGCCCGCGTCTACGTATAGCGTTCCGCTGAAAAGCATCCGCCTCCCGTACTCCTTGACAGGCTTGAAGTGTATGGCATATATAGTCTGTCGGCCATTGTCCATTATGTCGAGGCCGACGTCGTAGTATCTCTTGTAGCCCCACGACAGCGGACTTATGAAGTCGTAGTATCCGAACTTGAAGGCATCACAGGCCATGGCCGTTTCCGACAGCGGGAGCAGGTTGGCGGAGTGCGTCTTTACGCCTTTGGATATCTGTTCGCTGTCTGCATATCGCCCGGTGATTAGTCGCGTCCGGCTCACCCCGTAGGCCGACCTTGCGCTGACGAAGGCCTCCACCATGCTTGTCGTGCTGCCGTCCACCTTCGTTGTCTGTCGGTAGAAGTAGTTGCGTGTGCGCTTGGAGTTTTTCCTTAGTTGTTTCAGCGCTTCGCCAATAATCCTTTCGAGCCTTTTGCTTATCGGCTCCACCTCTACGCCGGCGAGCCTTACGCTTGCAGGCGAAAGCATTATGGACTCGCCTAACTTTGATGCAGGGATGGCTTTAGTCTCATAGCCAACGAATGATGCCCAGATGGTGTCTTCGGGCGCGGCTTTTATTGAAAAGCATCCTTCGCTGTTGGTTAGTGTCGCGCTGCCATTGCCCGCCCTTACTGAAGCCAACGGCAGTGGCTCGCCCGTGCTGCCGTCCACTACGGACGACTCGTAGGTGACGGTTTGCGCGGCAACGCGCGAAGTTGCAAAAGCCAATGTCAAAAGTATAAGAAATAGCCTGCCCATGATTTCAAAATGCCATTAAATTTTGTTTGTTAGTGTTCGTAATTCAAAATTACATAAAAAATTGGGAATAGCGCACGCTTTCTTGTCTTTAAATTGATTTGGTTCTGATGGCGTTGTGTTTTTGCCGCGTTTTGGTCTGTTCTCCTGTATTTCGCGCCATATATCCAAGCAGTGGCTTTAGAAACAGTTTCTTAGCCTCTGCCTTACCTCTGCGACAATCTCCAGCGTTTCGCGTGAGCGCACCTTGATGGGCTTGGCCAGTATGTCGCAGCCGAGCTTGCGTGCCGTTGCCGTGTCGCCTCGCTCCAAGGCCGTGCCGAACATCTCGTACAGTGGCACGAACCGCGACGGACACATCCAGTGGGCGCGGCGGTAGCACGCCATGGCGTCGCCGTGGTTGCGCAATGCCCGCTGTATGTCGCCTTCTAACAGGCAGAGGTTGTAGTCGGCCAACATCGTGTCGCACTCGCGTGCCGTGCGCAGGGCTTCGGCATAACGCCCCGCCTCGTATTGCCCGGCGGCGTAGTTGTAGAGGAATCGGCGGTCGGCTTCCAGTTCCTTGTACAGGCTGGCGTAGCGCGGCATCATGCGCTCCGAGAGTCCGAGCGCGGCCTTGTCTTGCACGTCGCGCAACTCGGTGGCGAGCGTGGCGCGGCGTGCGAGCGCAATCCCGCAGAAGGGCATGGCCGCCACCAAGGCCACCGACACGCTCCTTGCGTGGCGCGAAAGTATGTCCCGGCCTATTGCCGCCGCAGCCATGCCGAGCGACAGCCACGTGGACGGGTAGAGCAGCGGATAGGACAGCAGCGAGAACACTCCGACGCACGCAAGCACTCTTACCCCTGTGCGGCTTTCTGCCGTAAGGTGGCGTCGGGCGTAAGCCACCGCCGCCAAGGCCAGCGCGGCTATGGCGGCTACGCCTGCCAGCCCGTAGTCAGCGGCCACCGCGAGCCATTCGCAGAGCGGGTGGCCGATGTTGTCGGCCTGCGTGGCGTAGGGGCTGCCCGGATGGCTGGCGAGCCAGTCGGCCTGCACGTCCATGTAGTTTGCGGCAAAGCCTCCCGGCCCATGGCCGAACGCGGGCTTTTCAGCTATCAGTTCGCACGTGCGGGCCGCAATGAACCACCGCCCTCGGCTCGAATCAGTCTTTATTCCTACGGCCAGGACTATCCCCCAAGGCGGCCACGCCCGCTGCCGCCGCCGCCTTCGCCTTCGGCCTCCACGGCATTTCCGCCAAAGCCCATGCCGCCACGCAGAGCAGCCCCGTGCGCGAGCCTGACGCGGCGATGGCCGCAATGCACACGGCCTTGCACGCCGCCACTGTTATCCTCCGCAGCGGCTTTCCGCTGCGCATCCATTCCGCGCCCATGGGCAGGCCGATGGCAAGGCAGGAGGCCAGCCCCGCCACGTTGTCGAAGCTGCCCGCCGTAAACCGCCCGTAGCTTTCGGCCAGCCCGGCCTTTTGCATGAAAAACATCGCGGCCTGCGTCGTGCAAACCGCGATGCAGGCCGCCTCGCTGCCCCGCCACAGGCTGCCGAAGCGCAACGCCTTGGGGCAGGCCAGCCGCACGGCGGCGAGCACGAACAGGCCGGCGATGGCCGCCGCGCCCGCCGCATACCACTTTGGCTCAATCATGCGGTCGGGCGTGGCGTCGCTCACGGTGAACGTGGCGGCGGCAAACGCCAGCCCGCCAAGGGCGAAGCCCAACGCCGTGCTTGCCAGGCTTCTATCGCATTCCATCGCTTTTGTACACAACGGGCTTGCCGTCGGCGGTGATGCCCTCTGCCGACACCACTATTTGCCTGCACGACGAGTTGTTGTAGAACTCGACGGTGGCCTCGCCGTTGGCGTCGAGCGTAAGGTCGGGATTCCAGTAGAGCAGTCGGCGGTTGTCAGCCGAGGGATGGCCGCCGCTGTAGTCGGGCGCGGCAGGGGTGGCGTCGGCGGCGAATCCTTCCATGTGGCTGTATGCGTGGTCGGTCTCGGTCACCGGTGCGGCCATGAGCTTCTCTTTGCCGGTTTTCTCCACGAGGCAAATCACGGTGGTTGGCTTCAACATTCCCAGCGTCAGGCTCATTTGCGCCCCTTTTTGCCTCGGTAGGAGGCAAATGATGATTGACGGCTTGCCTGACGGATTCCTCGTTGTCGAGAACATACTTGTAGAACGGAAGCCGTCCATGTGGTAGTATGGCGGACGCTCGTCGTAGCCAAAAGCGTTGCAGATGGCGCTGTCAGTGCGTATTACGATGGAGTCGTAGTCTGTGTAGTCAAACTCCGGGCCGTCGTACAGGCGCAGGCACTCCGGCACTTCCCCGTCGCCGGGGTATGTGCCTTTCACGCTCACTATCCGCAGCTTGTTCGGCTCTTCCGCCGGGTAGCCCCACCGCCTTAGCATCGAGACGGTAAGCCTTAGCGTCTCGCCTGCAAACACGCGTGGCGCTTCGCGCATCCCGACGCCATGCGCGATGGCATACTCCATTTCGTCGGCCACTGTCGTGTGTATGGCCGAATGGGTGATGCCCACCACGCCGGCGTGCTTCTTAGGCAGTATGGGGGCGATTAGTGTCGCGCCGCTCTTGGCGGCAAGGGCTTCCTCCTCGGCTGTGAAAGGCCGTGGCTCCGGGCTGAACCACTTGCCAACAGCTGCGCCCGACTGTCCGCCACCGTCCTCGCCTACCTTTCGTTTGCGGTCGTACATACGCAGGCCGTTGCCTTGCCTTTCAAACACCGGCACGGCCTGCGTGAAATAGTTTGCCGCGTCGGTCTCTACCATTAAGCGGGTGAACGCCCTGATTTCAAAAAGCCCGGAGAGGAGCGACGGGCGCAGTGCGATAGTGCCGCTGCACCGCCCGCCGTCTATCTTCAGCTTGCGCGTCTCCACGGCATAGCCTTCCGGCGCGAGCAGTTCCACGTAGAGCACGCGGCTCCGCACTGCCGCCGCGCTGCCGTCAGCGTTCTCCACTGTTGCCGAAAAGCGCAGCGTGTCGCCTAAGCAATAGGACGTTTTGTCGAGGCGCAGGCTAACCCTTTCCGCATAGTCTGTTGCGGCAACGGCTTGGACTCTTACTGCAACAAGCAAGAAAAGCAACAGCCCGGATGCCACGGCATCCAGTCTTGTTGCAAAGTGAAGGTTTCTGTGTTTCATCATAATCTTTAATTTTTTAGATATCAACTATGCTTCACATTCGCCATTGATATCGAAAGAAACATCGGAAGAGATAGAACCTTCCTTTCTTACGTTAACGTGAATAGTGAAAACGATAGTTCCAGACCCTTCAATTTTATAAGAAAAACTGTAATCGAAATATTTTCCGTCCAGATTAGGCTCAGATAATATTGAGAAGCTTACTTCACCTTTATTTAATGTCGGTATAATATCTTTCCAATGTATCTCAAAATCGAACGTTCCGTATCCCGGCTTATTATAATAGTCTGAGAATGAGCCTGAATATTTCTCACCTCCGTATTCAACCTTGGGGCTTCTTTTCCTGACGTTTGAAAATCGAACCGAATTTTTATCTCTTATGCCATGCTTGGCACTTGATTGCATCATTGCAATGACTTTACATAGTTCTTCCATCTTTTCGACAGAAGGTAATGGCCTATCACTGGTTTGTTTAAAAGAAAAGTCTACTCCATATTCCTCCTGAAGTTCGAGGATTTCCTGAACTTCACTTGCGGAATAAGAATACGCAGGCTGATTTGCCTCAAACTCGTCGTCCGCCGTGCAGGAGACGAGGATTCCGCTAACCGCAACCAAGGTTGCGATGACTGAAAGATAAATCTTTTTCATTCGTTGTTTAAGTTTTAATTTGTTGTTTGTTGGATTATTTTTGTTTTCAGTACCATCTTGGTTTGCCGTCCTCGATGGTGAATACGCGCTCCTCGGTGCCGGCGGTGAGGTCGTGCAGGATGTAGAGTGCGCCGGATGGAACGCCGCTGAAGGTGAGGCGGTCGGCCTGTGCCTTAACGGTGCTGAATATCCGTTCGCGCCCGTCGGCGTAGTAGCACAGCTGGTAGGTGTGGCCTGGCGTTATGTGGTTGTCGTCGTTGCGTGGCATGAAGCGCAGAGCCTCTATTTCCACGGGCTGTCCGAAGTCGGCGCCAATCCATGCCTTGCGGTAGTGGGTGCTGCGGAAGTAGGATAGTGGCGAGCCGTCGAAGGCGTCGTGCAGTTTCTTGCGGTCGTAGCGCAGGTCGTCGCAGAGGGTGTCGGCTGGCGCTGCGGTGCGTCCTCCTTTGCCTACGAAGGCCAGTTCGGCCACGTCGCAGTGGGAGTTCTGCGGAGCCACGAGCCGCCAGAAGCGGTGCTTGCCCGCACGGCTCAGGTCTATGGAGTTCCACCACGCCGACGGCACGCCCTCGATGGTGGCCACGCGCACCGCGTCCTTGTTCCACGCCGTGTCGCAGGCTTCGACGTATGCGCCGCTTAGCGAGCTGGCAAAGTCGTAGATGCGGCCTGCCACGGGGTATTTGCGCTCCAAGGTGAACGTTGTGGTGTGGAGGCTGTCGGGCTTCAGCACCTTCACGCTGCCATCGGCGGCCACTACGAGCGGGTTGCCGCACGGTATGCTGCCCGCGCGGCCCCAGTAGACGGGCAGGTAGGCTATTTCGCGCCCGAGCGACCTGAACGTCGCGCGGCGGAGCGAGTCTATCGTTGAGTGGCACACCGGCACCCATTCGGCGTTGTCGAACACGGCGAGGTAGGCCACGCGGCGCCTAAGCACCGTTTCGGGCAGTGTGAGGCTTACCGTGCCGCCATGGAAGTATTCGTCGGAAACGTCGGCCACAAACGGGCTGGCGAGCGTTGGCGGCACCGGCTCGCCAGCTGCGGCGCAGAGCGCGGCGGCACTTTCGGGATGGAAGGCGAAGGTGCGGCGGTATACCTTGCCAAGCTTGTCGGCACTGCGCTGCGTCTGGCCAGGCAGCACGTCGCCGCCGAGGAAAGGTATTGTGCGCCCGTTTTCGGCGAGCAGTGCGTTCCATGTGTGGCGGTGGGCCTTGTTGGGCCACTGCGGTGTGAAGTCGAGCGCCACGGGTATGCCGCAGGCACGCATGACGAATGTGGCCAGGCGTGCGTAGTTGCTGCACTCGCCCATGCCCATGGCCACCATGGTTGACACGGGCAGGTCGATGTCGGTGTGGGGCAGTGCCTTGTCGTCCATGCGGTAGCCCGAGCGGTCAAGCCCCTCGGCCACGGCTCTTGCCGCCCAGTAGGCCGAGTGCGCCCGCTCGTCGCAGCTGTCGAGTGCCGAGGCGTAGTGGCGGTAGAGCGAGCTTAGCCGCCCCCGCCATGCCTCCGGCCGCTCGTCGGCCACGCGGTATGGCAGCAGCCACTCGCAAAACTCGTCGAACGAGAGGTGCCGGGCGTAGCGCCCGTGTTGCCAGTCGGCGTAGGCCGAGTCGATGTTGGCTATCAGGGCGTCGGCGGTGAGGGCTGCTGAGTCTGCCGTAGGCTGCTTGCCTGCGCCTATGTCGCCCAGCTCGGCGTAAAGCTCGCGGAATATGGCGAGGCGTTTGCGGCGGTCGCGCTCGCGCCCTATCTCGCTGGCTCGCGCGTAGTAGCGGGTCAGCAGCGGGCTGTCGTAGTAGTGGTGGAGCCTCATGTTGCCGATGAGGAACCTCGCCGCACGCAGCCGCAATGGGTCGCCGGCCTTGGCGTAGTGGGCCATCGTCGATGTTGACGGGCGGCGCTGGGACTACGTCACTTTTAGGGGTTGGGTTTACCGATTCTCTTTTTGTTACCTCAACGTCGGCCAATGCGTTCGATGTTCCGAGGCAAGGCATGGCGGACAGTGCCATACAGAATGCGTTTGTCTTATCAATAATTTGTTGGCGCAAAGTTATTAAATATAAAGGTATCATGCAATAGGCTGGTTTTTATCCGAGACAAGTTGAAAAATGTTGAATTTATAACGACCTGATAGCCAATGGTTTAGTAAAAATAACGGCTGTCTGACCCCTAAAATTGTCTCAAAAATAATTTTGTCCCAAGGGTGGAACTTGAATTTTTTTCTCTCTGTTTGCCGTTAAGTTTCCATAAATTTTTTTACTTTTGCACAGACAATAAAACCTAAACGATAGTATGAGAAAACTTTTTTATATATTCTTCGTAGCCATTGTTTTGGGCTGCGGCGGCAATAGTAACATGGCGATGATGGAGGAAGTGGACTCGCTCATAGCCTGTTACCTCGACGACTCGGCCAATGCCCTGTTCAGCAGGATTGACACAAACTCCGTGTGGAATGGCGACGCAAGGGCTTACTACAACCTATTGAAGACGGAACTGGTGTTCCGCAGCGGCGCGGTGCTGAATAGCGACTCTATGATAGACGCGAGCATAGCCCACTACGAGCGTAGCGGCGACATCCACAAGCTGGCGCAGGCTTACTACTTTAAAGGTCGGATGCAGCATGAGCGCGGCGAAACTGTGGAGGCGATAATGACGCTTAAGAAGGCGGAATATAGTGCGTTAAAAACAAACGATAACCTTTTAAAAACGAAAGTATTGCTAAATTTGGCGGCATTTAATAATAGGCAAGGAGAATTTAGGCTGGCGTTAGACTATGGCAAGCGGGCTTTGGAAACAGTTCGTTTGACTGCGGACACGATTTATTTAGCGAGTACATATTTTAATGTGGCTATCATTTACGGCAATGTGGGGCAGCCGGACAGTGCGATTTATTATTATCAAAAGTGTGAGCCGCTGATACCCCATGTTAAAGACGAAGAATATAAGAAAGTGGTTTGCGGAGGGCTCGCGTCAATGTATGATCAGAAAGGCGACTTGGTGAAAGCCAAGCGTTATGCGTTGATAGCGTTGGAGGCCGGGCCTCGATACGATACCTATTATATATTGTCTGACATCTACCGCAAGGAAGGCGACATTGCCAAGGCCGACTCGCTGCGCGATTTAGCTTACGGCAAGGCCGACGCCCGCTACCGGCTGATGATATTGACGGATATGTGGGAAGGAGCCAAGTCTGCCGGCAACTTTGAGGAGGCCACCGTGCTGTCGGAGCGCATCACCGCGCTGCGCGACTCGCTGGCCGAGCGCGAGCGTATTGACGGCATCAGGGAACGCCAGGCCACGTTTGGCGCGGAGGCAACTGTTGGCGAGGTGGTAGATGCGTCGGCCGGTAGGGTTAAGACTGTAGTGTCGGTGGCCGCTGTGCTGGTGTTGGCCGTGCTGGCTTTGGCCGTGGGCAAGGTAAGGAAAGGCAAGCGCGACCTTGCCAAGGAGCGCAGCAATGCCGCAGAGCGGATGGCCAAGGCCATGGAAGAGACGTCCAAGCATAAGGATAGGGCGGACCGGATGGAGAAAGTTATACGTGGCCTGCGGCATGATGTGCAGCAAGGCTCTGCGAAGGTAGGTAAGCAAGAGGCGCAGCTCGAGGCTCTGAAAGAGGAGCTGTCGCGCAGCCGCGAACTTGCGGATGAGTGCCTTAGGGAGTTTTCCCAGATGCTGGTAGATGTGCTCTTGCGCAACAAGAGCATCGGGACTTGGGGCAGTAAGAAGCAGGCACGGTTTGTGACGTGGTGTGAAGTGGCTATAGACGGCGTTGGCGAGATGCTGTCCGGCTACAGCCAAAAGCTTACAGACCATAACAAGCTGTTGGCCATATTGCTATATATGGGCAAGTCTGACGGCGATATTTGCAACATTATGGGTCTCAGCATGGCTTCGTGCCATAAAGCGATTGCCCGCTTGAAGAATAAGCAGTAGGCTTAAACGCAAATTGGTAATTAGGACATTTATAGACGAATGTAGACACTTTCCCGCATGAAAAAAAGCATTGCGACGGTTTTTTGTCCGATTTTTGTTGCCGTTCCCGCTTTTTTTCAGCCAAACGCTGTCTGGCGGCAGGCAAGGCCATTGCGAAAAAACGGTCGCAATCCATTGGGCGGGGGATGAAGGCTGCTTGTTGAGGGATGGTCTATAATATTGAGGTTAATGAATGTCCGCATTTAGCCTAAACGTAGGAAATAAGGAAGCGAAGGAGCATACGTCCTCTAACTTCTTAGCGGAACGAAGTGGAGCGATGACTTCTTATAACTCCTTTAACTCCTTTTGAATTGGGGCTTTGCGGATATTCAATTATGGTTTAACCGCAAAAGGGGTGTACATATTTCATGTTTCGGTCGCATTTTTATCTTATCGGTGTCGGTTTGCAAAGTCTCATCGGTCGTATAGCCCACTATACTCCCTCTTCAACTTGCTTTCCTGGCACTCGCTAAAATTAAAGAATCGCCGCGACATGATTTATGGAACATCCCTTAACAAACTTAAAAACCGCGCGTTCCGGCGGCGTTTCTCCAACAGCTTGGCTTTCAGGGCGTTATGTAAACCTGCCTTTTCGCCTTCCAAAACAGGCCGTTTTGGGCTGCAAAACGGCACGAACCGTAAGCCGAAACGGCCTGTTTTGGAAGGCGAAACGGCAGGCGTTGCTTGGCAGGGGGTGCCGTTTAACTCATCTTAACGTTTGGCGCGTTCCTGCGCCGGTGTCGCCTCTGGCTGCTGCGGCTGTGCTGCGGCGTGGCTTATATCTTCTGCAGCTCAAAGTACATTGGGCGTGCCGGCTCTTTAAGCTTGGGCGAATAGAGGTTGAGCCTGCCGCGCAGCCTGCCGCCCGCCGCGTCCACCACGATGCTGCGCAGGCTGTACTCCATCTTCCCGCTCCGCTCGTATCTCTCCGGGAGCGTGAGCTTGGCCCCGTCGAACGTGACCATGCCGCCGTCAAGCTCGCCTTTGCAATATGTGGTGTCGGTGCCTATGGCTATCGTGCCGGCCATGCTCCCGCCTGCCACGTGGGCTTCGATGGCCATTGGCATCTCGCCGAGTATGTACTTCCCGCTCCAGTCGTAGGTCACGACGAAGCCCCGGTAGGCCCCGGGGGCGAGGCGGGAGCCGCTTGCCGGGGCGATGTGCGGCAGGCTGTCGGGTATGTGCGGGTGCGCCCCGCCTGCCGCGTAGCGTCCGTGCATGGACGTCTCCTCGCGTGGCCGGGCAAGCTCCATCTTGGCTTCGCGGCTGTGCAGCCTTGCCGCCCGCCTGAGGCAGAAGGCCGCCGCTGCCGAGTCTTTTTCCAGCCCGTAGCCGTTGCGGCTGCACAGCCCCACCATGTACCATGCCGCCCCCAGCTTGGCGTTTGCCGCGCCCACCAAGGCCCTGGCGGCCTCTTGGTAGTCTTGTGCGCAGCCCAGGCCCTTGTAGAGCATGTAGCCCTTGGCGTATTTGCACTTGCGGTCGTCGTCGGCTCCCTTGCAGAAGTAGGCGTATGCCTTTTGGAAGTCTTGCCGGGCGCCGCCCTTGCCGTCTTTGTACATCATGCCGAGGGCGAGGTAGGCTTTCCCGCCGTAGCCGGCCTGCGCGGCCTTTTCGAGGAAGAAGGTGGCCTTGGCCGGGTCGGGCTTGCCGCCGTAGCCGTACAGGTGGGCCAGCCCGAGGTGGTAGAGCCACCACGAGGCGGAGTCTTTTGCAACGGCTTCGTCGAGCGCCTTTATCGCCCACAGCTTCTTCTTGGCCGTGCCTTTCCTCTTGCGCACTATCGCCACGGCCTTGTCTGCCTTTTCGCTCTCTATCCGGCAGTATGGGTGCGGCCTTGGGTCGGCGCCCTCGCCGGTGGCGTATGCCCTTTCGGGCTTCTGCCTTGAGAACTTCATCGCCGCGCCCACCGTCATGCTGTCTTTGGTCACGGCCAGCGGCTCGCCGCTCCATTGCCACAGGTGCATGTTGTTGGTCTTTATGAAGTTTGCGAGCCTTTCGGCGGTTGACTCCACGCTTTCGTAGAGGTTTATCTTGTGCTGCGCCCAGTAGTATTCGCCCCAGCTTGCGCTTGCGTCAGGCTCCGTGGGGTTTTGCAGCCCGGTGTTTATGTAGCAGTATACGTCGCGCGGGTCTACTGTCGTTGTGATAGTGCCGCCGTCTGTCGTGTAGGTGCCTTTCACCTTTATGCTCACTGTCTGGTTCTTAGCCCTGTTGCGCATATACCTTGGCGTCTTCCATGCAGACCCATGGCTGTTGCTCGAGCGGAGCAAGACCCTGTCGCCCTTGATCCTCACGGTGAACGTGCCGTCCTTGCCGAACTTGTAGTAGCCCCTGATGTTGGGGTATTTCTTCAGGCCGAGGCTGTCGAGCATTGCCTTGGAGCAATGCCACTTGCCCTCGATGCCGCCGGCTTGCGCGGCAGCGAGCGTGCAGACGGCGAGTGCGATTAGTAGTAGTGCCTTCTTCATGTTGCGTAGTTTTGGGGTTGTTGGTTGTGTGTCGCGCAGTGGCGGGCAGCCGGGCTGGGGCGCTTGCCTGCCTGCGGCCCCGCCGCTGCGGCTTGCCTGGTGGCAAATGTACGCATTTTTCCCGTAAGGCGGGCGCGTCTTGCCTATTTTTTTGGTGGGGGTAACACACGTTAACGCTCCGCCCTCGCGGCCGCCTTTGGCCTGGCAGCTTGCCGCCGGGCGCAGGCAGGCCCGCCCGCTGCGCCCGGCCTGCGCCCCCTTATAGGTTATGTGGCGTGGCCGCCGATAGCTTTATTTAACAAAAAGAAAGCAAAATCGGAAAAATTTTCGGGTTTTCTTTTGGCGCGAAAGCGAATAATGCCTATATTTGTGACGTTTTAATGACACAATGACAAGATAAACGTCTAACCTTTAAAAACGATCTACTATGGAAGTGGAGAAAATAATGCAGACCTTGGAGCAGAAGCATCCGGGCGAGCTTGAATACTTGCAGGCAGTGAGGGAAGTGCTCATCTCGGTGAAGGACGTGTACAACCGCCATCCCGAATTTGAGAAAGCCAAGATAATAGAGCGCATCGTTGAGCCGGAGCGCGTGGTGACCTTCCGCGTGCCTTGGGTGGACGACAAGGGCGAGGTGCACGTCAACCTCGGCTACCGCGTGCAGTTCAACAGCGCCATCGGCCCGTATAAGGGCGGGCTGCGCTTCCACTCGTCGGTGAACCTGTCCATACTGAAGTTCCTCGGTTTCGAGCAGACGTTCAAGAACGCGCTCACCACGCTGCCCATGGGCGGCGGCAAGGGCGGGTCTGACTTCTCCATCCGCGGGCGGTCGGACAACGAGGTGATGCGCTTCTGCCAGTCGTTCATGACGGAGCTTTACCGCGTGATAGGCCCGGAGGAGGACATCCCCGCAGGCGACATCGGCGTCGGGGCGCGCGAGATAGGCTATCTCTTCGGGATGTACAAGAAGCTCACCCACCGCTGGAACGGCGTGATGACGGGCAAGGGCCTGGAGTGGGGCGGCTCGCGCATACGCCCAGAGGCCACGGGCTACGGTGCGCTGTACTTCGTCAACCAGATGCTGCAGACCCACGGCTACGACATAAAGGGCAAGACCATTGCCATAAGCGGCTTCGGCAACGTGGCGTGGGGCGCGGCAAAGAAGGCCACCGAGCTTGGGGCGAAGGTGATAACCATCTCCGGCCCTGACGGCTACATCTACGACCCTGCCGGGCTTGACGACGAGAAGATTGCCTATATGCTTGAGCTTCGCGCCAGCGGCAACGACGTGTGCCAGCCTTACGCCGACGAGTTTGCAGGCTCGGAGTTCCGCGCCGGGCGCAAGCCGTGGGAGGTGAAGTGCGACATCGCGCTGCCCTGCGCCACGCAAAACGAGCTTAACGGCGACGACGCCGACCAGCTCCTGGCCAACAAGCCGATTTGCATAGCCGAGGTCTCCAACATGGGATGCACCGCCGAGGCCGCCGAGAAGTTCGTGGCCGCCAGGCAGCTCTTCGCGCCGGGCAAGGCCGTCAACGCGGGCGGCGTGGCCACGTCGGGCCTGGAGATGACGCAAAACGCCATGCGCCTGAGCTGGAGCGAGGCCGAGGTGGACGACAAGCTGCACTACATCATGCACAACATTCACGACCAGTGCGTGAAGTACGGGCGCGAGGCCGACGGCTACGTGGACTACGTGAAGGGCGCAAACATTGCCGGATTTATGAAGGTGGCCAACGCCATGATGGCCCAAGGCATAGTATGAATTGGACAAGGCCAAGTGGAGTGTAAGAAGAGAATAATAGTTTTTGCGTTGATTATCTGTGGCTTTGCCATGCTCCGCGCCCAAGACGTGGAGCGCGGCAAGGCCACTTATTATTCAAAGAGCATAACGGGTGCGCTGACAAGCAGCGGCGAAAGGCTCCACCACGACAGCCTTACGTGCGCCCACCGCACATATCCGTTCGGCACGATGCTCAAGGTCACCAACCTGAAGAACGGCAAGTCGGTGGTGGTGCGCGTCACCGACAGGGGGCCGTTCGCCCGCGGGCGCATCATCGACCTGTCGTGGCGTGCCGCCAAGGAGATCGGCATACTGACCCAAGGCGTGGCCATGGTGACGGTGGAACGCGCCGACGCCATCGTCGTGCCGTTCAAGCCGAGCGACGACAAGCGGCTGCTGGAAATAGACTTCGAGCAGACCGACCTCAAGCAACCGGTGAGGCCGTCGTGGCGCGAGATGCTCGAGATGCACCGCCCGGCCTCCGGCGGCAAGAAGTCCGGCCACGGCACCCAGCGCAAGCGCACCGCGCCGGCCCGCAAGCCGGCTGCCGCCGGGAAGAGGGAATAGGGCTGTGCGGGCGGCCCGTGCAGCCGCCGAGGCCACGGGCCAGCCGCAGGCTTCCGCGCCGTGTCGGCGGTGGCAGCCCCCTTTGCCGGCCGGCGAGGCTTGTCAGCGTTTGCTGACAGGCACGCGGAACTCCCTCACTTGCGACGTTATTTCCTTGTTGCCCTGCACTACCGCCACGCGGATGAGGGCTTCGCCGTCCTTCGCCCGCGAGTCGGCGTAGACCGTTGCGGTGTAGCGCACGCCGCGCCCGGGGGCTATGCTCTCCACGCGCAGCGGCGGCGAGACGTGTATGTGCTTGTTGTCGGTGGCCTCCACCACCATCGGGTGTACGTCGTAGAGCGTCACGCCGGAGTTGTTCATAATCTCGAACGTCACCTTCCCGTCTTCCTTCCTGCTTAGCGTTCCGTCGCCGTCGGCGTCGGTGAAGCTGATGTTGCGCACCTCGATGTTGCTGTTCACGGCCACCTTGTAGCCCGGCATGGCCGCCCGCAGCTCGTCCACGGTCACCGTCGGGGCGGCGATTGGCGCCCGGCTCACGCCCGGGGCTGCGTGTGCGTGGCCCGCCCCGCTGCCTTCCGGCTCCATTATTATGCGGTCGTCGCCGCTGTGCGTCGGGTCGAAGCCGCTTCCGGCGGCCTGGCCTTGCGAGGGCGGCACATAGGCGCTGCGCCCGCCGTCGCGCCCTTCGTAGGCACTGCCACGCCCGTAGCGTGCGTCGCGGTACTCCATGTAGCGGCGGTATTCGTCCTGCCGCGCCTTGTCGGCCGCCGAGCCTACCGCTGCCCCCACGGCGGCTCCGCCCGCCATTCCGACGATGGTGCCGATGTCGCTGCCTTTGCGAAGGCTGCAGTCGCTCACGCCGAGGAAGCCGAGATTGCGCCCGTCAAG
>CALUMB010000058.1 GCA_944321645.1 uncultured Prevotella sp. | reverse complement strand
CCCAGCCCCCAGCCGTATTTTTCGGTCACCCAGGGGTACTGCGAGCCGTCGGTGCGCAGCGTCCAGTCCATCTTGGCTGTGTCGCCCTCGATGGTTATCGAGGCCAGCGAGCCTGTCTCGTGGTTCACTGTGTAGGTGGCGTCTTGCGCCGTTGCGGCAGCGGCCATGGCCATGAGTGCCGCCATGCAGGTAATCGTCTTTTTCATCATATTGCTTTATTTGTGCCTTTTGCTTGTTTTGTTTTTGGCTTTCCTGGAGCAAAGATAATGCAAGCGAGCGCAATGAAAACCCGTTTTCAAATTGCCGAGCGCGGCTTATCTTCTGCAAAGATAATGCAAGCGAGCGCAATGAGAACTTGTTTTCAAATTGCCGAGCGCGGCTTATCTTCTGCAAAGATAGGCAAAAGATTCTATATTGGCAAGCCCGAAGTTTGGCCGTTAGCGTGGAAATGCGTAAATTTGTGAGCGAAGGGGCTTCCCCGGATGTAAACTTTTACGACGATGGACAAGAATGAATTGATGAGGAGGGCTATCGAGCTGGCCGAGGAGAGCGTGAGGAACGGCGGCGGGCCTTTTGGCGCCGTGATAGCAAAGGACGGGCGGATAGTGGCCGAGGGGGCAAACTGCGTGGTGCCAAACGCCGACCCCACGGCCCACGCCGAGGTGACGGCAATAAGGCGGGCGGCGCAGGCTGTGGGCAGCCACGACCTTAGCGGGTGTGAGATATTCACCTCGTGCGAGCCTTGCCCCATGTGCCTTGGCGCGATATATTGGGCGCATTTGGACAAGGTTTACTACGCAAACAACCGCAAGGATGCCGCGCGGATAGGCTTCGACGACGATTTTATCTACCAAGAGCTGGCTCTCGACCCTGCCAGTCGCCACAAGCCGTCGGAGGTTTTGCTGGCCGACGAGGCCCGCCGCGCCTTCGACTTGTGGGAAGAAAAGGCCGACAAGGCGGAATACTGAGCGGTTTTTGAGTTTTGGTTTTTTTTTTTGAGCTGGGCTGTGCCGCCGGATGGCTACGATGTGTGCGGTTTCCCGTTAACATTTTTAACTTAACGCGCGGCGTTTCCTGTCATGTTGGCTAATGCCTTGGTGCTCAATGCGTTGCAAAATGGCTCGTTTTGGCTTCCGAAACGGGGCGTTTTAGTGCGCGAAACGTGCCGTTTTGCGAGCCGAAACGGCACGTCTTGCAACCCGTTTCGGCACTGTGTTAAAAGCGGTAGGCAATCGGGCGGATTTTAGTTGCGTATGTTCAATTAAGCCGCGTCTGCCGGATGCCCCCGAAAACGGTATTGCATACGCATCCTTCGTTTGCCTGCACATTATATATAATGCAGGCAGGCGCAAGCTGCCTGTAGCCTGCTGTTGGTGCTGTGGGGGTGGCGGCGCATTGCCTCCCCAATGGCGGCGCAGCCCGTCGTCGGCCTGCCGGGGCGGAAACAATTCGCACTTAAACAGCCCGATAAAACTCAATGTTGATGCTGTTTGCGGACACAAGATATTGATTTACGTCAAGAATAAGCCGGAAAGCACTATTTGTGAGGGCTAAAGTGTTGGCGGAACGAAATAAAGGCAGTACCTTTGCATCGTCAAAAGGTTAATAGATTGTTTTAGGTTAGTAATAATATTTTGTAGTTTTAGGTTTTTAGTTATTGGTAGAAAGAAAGTTTCAAGTGTGATAACAAAGGCAGCCGTGAGGCTCCCTTAACTTTCAAAAGGGTTAGTATTAGTATTAGTTATGATTCCTGTCCGTTGCCTTCGTGGCGGCGGCGGGAGTCCGGCTAATCAGCCGGAAAAATTAAACTGAAAGGATTTTTAGTTTAACATAGGCTTGGACGCCGCTGCCCGTTGATGGGTGGCGACGTTTTTTTGTTGCCTGCAACCGCAGGCTTGCCGCGCGTCGCCGCTTGCGGCTATTCCCCCTTGCACAGCAATACCACGGCGTATGCGCTTATACCCTCCTCGCGCCCGGTGAATCCGAGGCGTTCGGTGGTGGTGGCCTTTATCGAGATGTCGTCCTCGCCGATGCCGAGTATTGGCGCGAGGCAGGCTTTCATGGCCGGTATGTGCGGGTTCATCTTCGGGCGCTCGGCGCAGATTGTGGCATCGATGTTGCCCACGGAGTAGCCCTTCGAGGCCACGAGGCGCAGCGTTTCCGCCAGCAGCACCTTGCTGTCTATGCCGTCGGTCTCGGCTGCCGTGTCGGGAAAGTGGTAGCCTATGTCGCGCATCGAGGCCGCGCCGAGCATGGCGTCGCAGATGGCGTGGATGAGCACGTCGGCGTCGCTGTGGCCCAACAGGCCCATGGCGTGGTCTATCTTTATGCCGCCCATCCACAGTTGGCGGCCCTCTACGAGCCTGTGTACGTCGAAGCCGAACCCTACCCTTATCTTCATCATGTTGCCTTGTGTTGCGTTTTGCCGTGGCGTTCCGCGCGGGAGCGTCAGCGGCGGTTGAACAAATCCTTTATGCCGTCCATGTCGAAGGCCAGCGAGAAGCGCAGCGTCTGGTCGAGCGGGTTGCTCTGCGCGGTGGAAATAACGTAGCCCACGTCGAGCGAGAAAACGCTCATGCGGAAGCCGCCGCCCACGGTGAAGTACTTGCGGTTGCCCTTGTTCTCGCTCTCGTGGTGGTAACCGGCGCGCACGGAGAACTGGTCGTGGTAGACATATTCCGCGCCGACGCTCCACTGTATCTCCTCAAGCTCCTCCTTGAAGCCGCCCGGGGCGTCGCCGAAGCTCTTGAATATGCCCGTGATTGAGCTCATGTCGCTGTACTCCTCAATCACCCGCGCATGGTAGTCGGCCGCGCTCTCGCCCTCTTCCTGCACCGGCACGGTTGGCACGAGCAGCTTGTTGGCGTCTGCCGAGATGGAGAAGCGGTTGTATTCGTCGATGGGAATCATCACCGACGCGCCTATTCGGAGGTTGGCCGGCAGGAACTGGCTGCGGTCGTCGCCGTAGTATGTTATCTTGCTGCCCACGTTGCTTATGTTCATTCCCAGCCCGAGCTGGCACTCGCGGTTGCCCATCATGAAGTAGTTGTTGTAGTACATGGCCAGGTCGGCGGCGAAGGCCGATGCCGGCGAGGAGTCTTCGGTGTAGTCGTAGCGCAGGTCGGAGTATATCCAGCGTATGGCGGCGGCAATCGAGAACTTCTCGCTGAGCATGAGCGAGTAGGCCGCGTCCACCGACATTTCGTAGGGGTTGACGGTCATGTCGCCCGAAGTCACCTCGCCGAGCGAGAAGTAGCGCAGCGAGGCCGACACCGCGCTGTAGTCGCCTATGCGGTAGTAGCCCGCCACGTAGGCCAGGTCGATGTCCTTGACGAGCTGGCGCAGCCATGGCGTATAGTTGAGAGCGACCCCGGCGCGGCTGATGCAGAAGGGGTACTTGGCCGGGTTCCAGTATTGGGAGTTGACGTCGGGGTCGGTGGCCGCGCCCACGTCGCCCATTCCGGCGGAGCGTGCGTCGGGGGCGATGGTCTGCGAAATCACTGCGTGGTCTACGGGGTTAAACTGGTCCAGCTTCTCCTGTGCCTGTGCTGCGGCGGCCATCGACATGACGGCGAGCACGGCTGCGTATCTGGGGTGGTGCTTCATTTGCTGTTGGTATGAATGGTTTTGTGGTTCAAACGCTAAACTTTAAACGCCGCTGCGGGCTATTTATTGTTTATGATTATCAATTTCTTGGCCTTCGAGGCGTAGCTGCTGCCGTCGCTGCTGGCCCTCACGCGGTAGATGTAGACGCCGGTGCCGAGCCGCCTACCGCCGTCGATGGTCAGGTCCCAGTCCACGGTCAGCTCGCCGCTGGCGGGCGTGTCGGTCTCGGAGTGGGTCCAGAGGTGGCGGCCGGAGAGGTCGTAGAGGTCTATGGCCACGTCGAGCGGCGAGCCGATGCGGTCGTGTATGATGCGGAACGAGGTGGACGTCGTGGCGGGGTTCTGCGTGCAGTCCACGTCGATTATGCCCGGCTCAAGCCCGCCGACCACGTTGAACGTGAGTTCTGCCGACGACGAGTTGTTGAGGATGTCCCATGCGCGGAACTGCAGTCGGTGCGGCCCCTCTTCGAGTTGCGGTATGCTGAAGCCTATGGTGCCGCTCTTGTAGCTGCCGAAGTCGAATGTGAAGTAGTCGTTGAGCGTGTATGTCTTCGACACGTCGCCGTCGATGACGAGCTGCAGGTCGTGGCCGATGCCTGTGCCGGCGGCGTTGATCCCGTCTTCGTCAGACAGCTCCGCCACGAAGTATGGCGTAGGGTTCACGTTGCCGCCGTTGGTGAATGTCGATGCGTTCAGGTAGCAGTAGATCGACGGCCCCACCGAGTCGGTGCGCAGGTTGGCCGTGCCGTTGAGCGTGAAGTCGCCGTTTGCCCCCCCGGCGGTGAGGCTCTTGTCGTCGCTCACGGCGTAGAGGTTTATCAGTCCGCTGCCGTCGCTGTAGCTGATGTCTTTTGGAACGGCGAAGGTGAACGAGAAGTTGCCCCCCGAGACCTCGCTCGAGCCTTTGAACACCGTGCCGGTGCGGTCGGTGAACGTGAGCGGGCTGTCCGGCGCGTCGGCCGACGTGTCGTTGAGGCGGCACGTCACCCGCACCTCGGCGTCGCTCACGGTGACCGTCAGCGTGCCGTCGAAGCCGGTGGCCGTAGCGCCATTGCTGAGTATGCGCCCCTTCACCGTGACCGACATCCCGGCGCCGAGCGTGGCCGAGGCCGTGCCGTCGCCCACTGCGACGCCGTTGATGCTGTCCACCACTGCGTCGAGGGTGGGCGTGGCAAGCTTTAGCGCCGGGTCGCCCAGCAGCGTGAACTGGAGCTTGTTTACCGACTGGTCGCGCCCGCTGGTCACGAGGTATTCCTTTGCGCGGCGCACGGCTTCGCCTATGGCCACGCGGCCTCCGCCCTCGTTGTCGAGCATCTCGCGCATGAAGGCGAGGTTCATCTGCTCGTTGTAGCTGGAGTAGACGGTGCGCGTGGTGCCGTAGAATGCTATTGTGCCCCCGTTGGGGTTGAGCACGGCTTCCTCGCCGATGTTGTCTTCCTGGCCGTCGAACGGTAGCACGTCGCAGGCAGCCGTTACCCACAGGGGCAGGTTGCCGCTTACCGATGTGGTGAAGTCGTTGAGCACGACCACCTGCTCGTGCGACAGGCAATACTCCACTCCGTGGCCGTTGTAGTTCATTATCAGTGCGCCGTTGGCCATGTATTGCTTTATGAGGCGCGTCACGTCGGGGTAGGAGTTGCCCGTGGCCGAGGTCTCGCGCTGGTATGCGTCCCACATTATCTTCTTCACGCTGTACTCCGGGTGGTCTGCCAGCACCTGGTTGGCCACGCGGTCGGCGGTCCTCATGTGCGTGTTGTTGTCGCCGTCGTCGCCCATCACCACGATGGTGTTCTGCCACGCCCCGGCGTTGTCGTTGTTGATGTAGGCCTCTATCTTGTCCACCATTCCCTCGGCGTCGGCCTCGGTCACGGCTGGCAGGCGGCCCACGGCCACGTCTGGCTGGCCGCGGTATGCGGTGGTGCTTTCGTCGCGTCCGCTCTGTATGGCCTCGCCGTCGTCGAGCAGGCAGAAGAAGTCGTCGGACACGTAGCAGTAAATCTCGTTGAAGGAGTTCTCGCTTTCGTAGCAGAGCAGGTAGTCGTCGGGCGAGAGGTTGCGCCAGCCCGGCGTGAGGAAGCGGTTGTCCCACGCCCCGTCGCCGAAGAGCAGGAGGAACTTCGGCTGGTCGGCCTCGGTCTCGGCGCGGTCGTACAGCATCTTCATGTAGCGGCGGTAGGCCGTGGCGTCGGGCGTTCCGCTGGAGAACTCGTTGTAAATCTCGTCGGCCGGCACTACCCTTACGCGCAGCGAGTCGGCCCGCTCGTGCAGCGCGGCCAGCCTTTCGGCCTGCTGGCGGAGCCGCTGCGAGGTTGGTATGACTATCACCATGTCGGCCGGGCCGTGTGCGTGCAGGTCTTGGTTCGTGATGCGGTAGACGTATTCCGGCACGGGGAACTGCGCCGTTGAGAGCGCCGGGGCGGCCTTGGGCTGGTCGGTGTGCAGCGAGATGTAGTCGAGGCGCACCGTCCCGCCGCCCGTGGGCGTGATGTCGATGGTGTTGGTCGCAGTTATGCCTTGGCTTATTGCGAACTCCTTGGTGGCGCTTGCTGCCTCGGAGTATGCGCCCGGCGCGTCGATGCTTATTGTGCCGAGGCGCGTGCCGTTGAGGCTCACCTCGGCTGTGGTGGCGGCGTTTGCCGTGATGCTCACGCGCAGGCTCCCCGCCCCGGGCTGCCCTGCGGCCTGCATGGTGTATGCGTTTGCCTGGCCCGCTGCCAGCGGTTCGGACTCGAAGAGGTTGCGCCCTCCGGGGTACCAGGCGTAGTTGTCCACCTCGCGTATGGTGTTGTAGTCGTGGTCGGAGGGGTAGAACGCGCCCACGAACGTTGCGCTGTCCACCACGAGCGGGTCGCCTCCCTCGGTCAGGAAGTAGTAGCCGTAGTCGGAGTAGGGGTTGCGCGTGCGGCTGCCGCCGTCGTCCCAGCTCACCGGGCCGCGTGCGTAGAAGAGCCGCTTGCCGCCCACGGTGCATGAAGGCACTTCAGGCAGGTCGTCGGTTTCGGCGAGGTAGCTGCCCGAAAGCGTCTCCGGCTGCCTGCTGCCGCCGTAGCCGTAGATGCGCACCGCTGCCGCCGACGAGAACCCCGCGCGGCGGGCCAGCTCGTCGGTGATTTGGTAGACGCCGGAGGATGGCACGCGGATTTTAGCCCACGAGCCTGCGGCCAGCACCGAGTTGGCAGCATAGCGTCCTGCCGCCGCCGTGGCGCGGGATGGCGACTTGGCGGCTGCGGCGTGCGTGCGTGCGGGGCGCGAGGTGACGTTGAGCTTGAAGCTGACGAGCTTCTGGTATTTCCCGTTGCGGAACACGAGCGGCACGAACGACACGTTGAGCTTGCCCACCTTGCGCGTCACGCCCACGTAGGCGTCCACAGCGGGCATGGCGGGCGGCGTGTCGCCAGCTATGGCCTTGTAGCGGCGTATGTCGCCCTCGGTCATGTCTATGAACTCGGGGTACTCTATGGCCACGCTGTAGATGGAGTCGGCGTAGTCCGGCGGCAGCGTGAGCGAGTGGCCGAAGCGCGGCAGCACGGTGTCTATCCTGACTTGCGCGGCGGTCAGGTTGAAAAACTCTTGCGCGGCGCAGTCGGCTGCCCATGCAATAGTGGCGAGCAACAGGAAAAGGAGTCTCTTCATCTTGTCATTTGCAGTTAAAGTCGAGCACCTTGCGGCCCTCGATGTAGCCCTCGATGTGGTTGCCGATGGCCACGGGGAAAGGTGCCGAAGGCGCGCCGGTGTAGAGCAGGTCGCCGGTCTTGAGCGTGCAGAAGCGGCTGATGTGGGCTATCAGCGCGTCCACGCCGAAGAGCATATCGCCCGTGTATCCCTCGTTTGCCGCCTGCCCGTCGGCGTCGATGCGGAAGGATGCCGACTGCACTCCGCGCAGCAGCTCCTTGCCGACCCACTCGCCTATGGCTGCGGAGCCGTCGAAGCCCTTGGCCAGTTCCCACGGCAGCCCTTGGCGGCGCAGCCTGGAGAGCATCTCCCGGGCGGTGAAGTCGATGCCCACGGTCACCGCGTCGTAGTATCGGTGGGCGAAACGCTCAGGTATGCACTTGCCCAAACGGCAGATGCGCACCACCATGTGGGCTTGCCCGTCTATTGCCCCAAACTCGTCGGGAACGAAAAACGGCCGCCCGCCCTTAAGCAGCGCGGAGTCTGTCTTCGTGTAAACCACGGGCTTGCCTACATTGTTATATAACGCCTCTCCTTCCTGTTTATTGTGCTGCGGGTAGTTCATCGCAGCTGCAAATATCTTCATTTTCGGTATGTGTTTGTGGGGTTTGTTTCGTGTCGGGGCAACGCCGGCGCGCGGGAATAAGGCGTGTCTTTTGCTTTCCGGGCGCAGCTTATCTTTTGCAAAGATAATGCAAGCGAGCGGAAATAAAGCTTGCTTTCAATTTCCCGGGCACAGCTTATCTTATGCAAAGATAATGCAAGCGAGCGGAAAGAAAGCTTGCTTTCAATTTCCCGAGCGCAGCTTATCTTATGCAAAGGTAGTCAACATTTCCCAATTTGGCCGCTGCGTGGGCTTAATTAACAAAAATATTGGCTGCCGGGCCGCCTCGTTTTCGCAAGGTTTCGCGCCTCGTTGGATTTAACATTTGGCTGTTAAAATCGTTAAAACCTGCCGCCTCGCCCAATCGTTTGGTTTCCAGCTACTTACGAAACCTGCCGTTTTGTGTTGCGAAATGGCGCGTTTCGCTGGCCAAAACAGGCCGTTTCGCAAGCCGAAACGGCCTGTTTTGCGGTGTGGAACGGCCTTGGGCGCATTTTGTGTTGGCGCTGGCCGTTTTTAGTTGCATATATGCAGGCAATGCGTTCCTATTATGCCAGCCGTTTTAACAGTTTGGGCTGCGCTGCCAAGGCCGCGTGCATGGCCTTCTTGCAGCTTCGAGCGCCGATACGGAAAAAGCCGCAGGAGCGAACGTGTCCGTTCGCCTTCTGCGGCTTTAGCGTTGTTATCGTGTTTGCTTGGTTACTCTGCGCGGAGCGTGAAACGCTTGAATGCCACGACGCTCAGCTCTTTGTCGGCAGCCTTCAGGTAGTCAGACACGGTGAGCTTGCTGTCCTGGATGAACTCCTGGTTGAGCAGGCAAGAGTCCTTGAAGAACTTTGCCATGCGGCCCTTGGCGATGTTCTGCACCATCTGCTCGGGCAGGTTGGCTGCCTTCTGCTCTGCGGTGGCCTTCTTCAGCTGGCGAATCTCCTCGGCCTGTGCCTCGGTGATGTTGCCCTTCATTATGCCTTCGTTGAGGTGCTCCTCGCTCTCGGCGATGTAAAGGTTGAAGCCGGCCTTCTTCAGTGCGGCCTCCACGGCCTTCTGCACCTGCTCCTCCTTGGTTTTCTCGATGGCCACCTTCATCTCGCTTTCCTTCACTTCCTCGGGAACGCTGGCCTCGTCGAGTGCCACGGGGTTCATTGCTGCCACCTGCATTGCCACGGCGTGGGCCTGCTCCTCGGCGGGCTTGTTGGTCTGCACCATGGTGCAGAGGGTGTGCTTGCCCATGTGGTCGTAAACCGAAACGTTGGCACCCTCGATGAAGTTGTAGCCGTCAAGCTCCATCTTCTCGCCGGTGATGCCCGAACGCGCGATAACGGCTTCCTGCACCTTGGTGCCGTCGGCCAGCGTGAGTTCCTTCACCTCGTCTATCGACTTGGCCTTTGCGGCCACGGCGGCGTCGAGGATGTCCTGCGTCAGCTTGATGTAGTCGGCGCCGTTTGCCACGAAGTCGGTCTCGCACTTAAGGGCGATGATTGCGGCGAAGTCGTCGGCGGCCTTCACGAGCACGCATCCGTTGGATGTCTCGCGGTCGCTGCGCTTTGCGGCGATGGCCTGGCCTTTTTCGCGGATGATCTCCATTGCCTTGTTGAAATCGCCCTCGGAGTCGGTCAGGGCCTTCTTGCAATCAGACAAGCCCGCGCCAGTCATCTTGCGGAGCTTCTGTATATCAGCTATTGAAACAGCCATAATTGTTGTTTGTGGTTATCGTTTTTGTGGTTTTGAAAAGTGTTGGCTGCGGCTCCGCATGGGCTGTGTCGGCTTGCGCCCCCGTGCCTTGCCGCAGCTGTTTGTTGTTGCTTACGCCTCTGCGGGAGCCTCTTCGGCGGCGGGGGCGGCAGCCTCAGCCATAGCTTCGGCGGCCTCTGCGGGAGCCTTGGGGGCGTCCTTGCGAGCCTTGCGTGCGCGGCGCGGCTTGTCTTCGCCGCCCTCGGCCTGTGCCTGTGCGGCGGCCTCGTCGGCCTTCTCCACCTTGCGCTCCTGCAGTCCCTCGGCTATTGCGGCGCAGCAGGCGTTGAGAATCACCTCAACGCTGTCCTTTGCGTCGTCGTTTGCGGGGATTACGAAGTCGATGTTCTTCGGGTTGGAGTTGGTGTCCACGATTCCGAACACGGGTATTCCGAGGCGGTTGGCCTCCTTCACTGCGATGGCTTCCTTGAGCACGTCAACCACGAATATGGCCGACGGCAGGCGGGTGAGGTCGGCTATAGAGCCGAGGTTCTTCTCCAGCTTGGCGCGCTGGCGCGAAATCTGGAGCAGCTCGCGCTTGGAGAGGTTGGCGTATGTGCCGTCGTTCATGAGCTTGTCGATGTTGGCCATCTTCTTCACTGCCTTGCGTATTGTGGGGAAGTTGGTGAGCATTCCGCCCGGCCAGCGCTCAATCACGTATGGCATGTTGACGTCGGTGGCTTTCTGTGCCACGGTGTCCTTGATTTGTTTTTTAGTAGCAACGAAGAGAATCTTCTTGCCCGAGCGTGCAATCTGCTTGAGGGCTTCGGCGGCTTCGTCGATTTTTGCCACGGTCTTGTGGAGGTCGATGATGTGGATGCCGTTGCGCTCGGTGTAGATGTAGGGAGCCATTGCGGGGTTCCACTTGCGGTGCAGGTGGCCGAAGTGGCATCCTGCCTGCAGCAGCATATCAAAGTTTGTTCTTGACATTGTGTTCTGTTTCTTTTGTTGTTGTTTACTTTCTTTTTTATTCTATCGTGTCAGAATCAGCCTGCGGGTAATCTGCGTGGCCGGCGCTGCGCGGCGTTCCCGCCGCCGCGCCCTCCCGCCTTGCGCGTCGGGGCCGCGCCGCAGTGCGCAGAGTCGCGCAGGTTTAGATGCTAAACATTGTCCGGCTTCCTTGCCCCTGGCCTCGGCTATGCCGCCGGTAGTGCCGCCTTGGCGCACGTGGCGCAGGTTGTGGCGGCGTGGGCGGGCGTCCAAAGCCAACAAGGCGTAGGATTAACGCTTGCTGAACTGGAAGCGGCGGCGTGCCTTGGGGCGGCCCGGCTTCTTGCGCTCCACAACGCGGGAGTCGCGGGTGAGGAAGCCGTGATCCTTCAGGTTCTTCTTGTCTTCGGCGTTCACCTTCACGAGGGCGCGGGCGATGCCCAGGCGCAGAGCCTGGCTCTGGCCGGTGAATCCGCCGCCGTCGAGGTTGGCCTTTATGTCGTAGTTGCCCTCAACTCCGAGCAGCTGCAGGGGCTGCTTTACCACATACTGGAGTATGGCAGAGGGGAAATATTCGGTGATGTCTTTCTTGTTTATCGTAATCTTGCCTGTTCCCTCGGTGAGGTAGACGCGGGCAACGGCACTCTTGCGGCGGCCTAATGCGTTAATAACTTCCATCGTTGCTTGGTTTATTTGTACTGGTTGATATCGATTGTCCTTGGCTTCTGTGCCTCTTGGTTGTGCTCTGTGCCTTCGTAGATGTAGAGGTTGCCCATGAGGCTGCGTCCGAGCGGGCCTTTGGGCAGCATGCCTTTCACGGCATGGCGCAGCATCTTGTCAACGCCGTCCTTCTTCTTGCGGAGCTGGGCGGGCGAAGTGAAGCGCTGGCCACCGGGATAACCAGTGTAGCGGGTGTAGACCTTGTCGGTCTCTTTCTTTCCAGTGAAAACCACCTTCTTTGCGTTGATGATGATAACGTTGTCTCCGCAGTCAACGTGCGGGGTGAAGTTGGGCTTGTACTTTCCGCGCAGCAGCTTTGCCACCTTGGAGCAAAGACGACCAACTACCTGGTCGGTTGCGTCGATAACGACCCATTCCTTCTTGGCCGTTTCCTTGTTGGCGGAAATAGTCTTGTAACTTAACGTGTCCATTTTAAACTTTAAATTTACTACTAAAAAACATTTATTCGTTATCGCCCGCAGCCGCGCTGCGGGGTTGGGCGGCGATTCACTAACCGTCATGCCTGGCCAAAGACATGACTATTAACACTCCGTCCGTGGGGGTTCTAAGTGCATCCCCCTCAATAATCGGTCTGCAAAGGTACACATTATTAATCATTTAGGCTTTCGGTGTCCGCCGCAAGCGCAAATGATTTATGGTTATTTAACATTCGGTTACCGCAAATTGGCTGCTGCCGGGCTTGCCCATTGGCGTGTGGCAAGTATGCGTGGCCTTTCCCTGGGAGCCGGTCGGAGCGCTCGCTGCCGCCCCTCGTGGCTGCGGTCGGAGGCGTCGCGCAGCCTGAAGAGGGCTACGCCGAACGGCTCCGACCTGCCTACAAGCTCGTAGCGGCTGGCCAGCAGGCCGCTGATGTTCATGCTGGCCACGTCTCCTTGGGTCATTATCCACTTGGCGCGGCAGCTGCCGAAGTCGTCGAGCAGCAGCTTGCGGAGGCTCGGCCCTTGGTATGCCATCCAGTCTTGCAGGTAGAAGAAGCGGTAGGCGGGCTTCATGTCGTAGCGCAGGTAGATGTTTGTCGCGCAGTTGTATGCCACGAAGCTGTCGCGCTCATCTGCCGGAACGAGAGCCATGAGCTTGGCGTATGGGTCGCTGAAGTTGCGCACGTAGTTGACTTGGAAGAGCGACACGTGGACGCGGTATGCCAGCGACGTGGCGAGCACGGCGGCCATGACCCATGCCCCGGCGCGTGCCGGGAGCGGGTGCGACTGGGCCATCCGCCCTGCCTCTATCACGGCAATGGCGAGGTATGGGGCGGTAATCATAAAATAATGTGGGAAAAGGTGGGTGTTGGCAAGGTAAACCAGAGTGGCCAGCGACACCGCGAGCCAGCACGCGGCCCGCCTGCGCTGCCCCCACGCCAGCTGCGCCACGCTCACGGCGAGCAGCGCGAGGCAGGCGAACGCGCTGCAAAACCCCTTTCCATAGTCGATGAGCGTGAAACCCGTCCGTTCGGTCTTGTATTCTAAGTTGTACAGCAACGCGCCATACATCATGTCGCCGAGCGCACCATGGCAGGCAAAGTATGCCACAAACGGCACCACCGCCGCAGCCGCGCCGGCCACGAACGCGGCAGCGCAGCGCGACAGGCAGCCCCACCGGCGGCGCGAGGCGAGGATGCAGGCCACGGCCAATGCCGCAGCGCACAGCCCCACGGCATTGGTGAGCCGCGTGCCGAAGCACAGCCCGAAGGCCACGCCGCAGAGAAGGGCGTCGCCCAGGGGGAAGTCTTGCCTGCTGCCGTCGAGCCAGCGGTGGAGGCGGTAGAACAGCCAAGCTATGAGCGGCATGACGAACTCCTCGGCAGTGTCGCCGCTGCCGTAGACGTAGGCCAGCGTGCAGAACACGCCGAAGGCGGCCAGCGCACTGCGCCCCGCGCCGAACTCGCAGCGCAGCAACTTGTAGGTGAAAAAGAGCGTGGCCGACATGAAGGCCACCTGGAGCAACGCCACGCCGAGCGGGCTTGACGTGATGGAATAGCCTATGGCGTTCACCAAAAAGAGGAAAGGCCCCTTTGAATCCCACAGGTCGCGGTAGGGCAGCCAGCCCTCCCGCCAGTATTTCCCGACGACGAGGAAGATGGAAGAGTCGTCGGACATGATGCTGAAGAGCGGCGACGTAGACGAGCACAGGAACACCAGCGCAGCCGAGACCGCCGCGCAGGCCGCGCTGGCGAGCCACGCTTCCCTTGCTGTCATGCCGCGCCTTGTAGTAGTATGTGTGCCTGTTTTGCCGCTGTCCATGCCGCCATGCCTCCGTGTAATGAAAAACTTTATTTGAATATCCGCAAAGTTCCTATCCAAAGGAGTTAGAGGGGTTGTAAGAAGCCAGCGCTCCACTGCGTTCCGTTAGGAAGTTAGAGGACGTATGCTTTTTCGCTTCCTTGTTTCATTCGTCTATGCAAAATGCGGGCATTCATTAAACGTTATTGCCCGCGCCGCCGTCATTTGCGCCCGAAGTCGGCAGGCACCTCGCCCCATTTCTTCGTCTCCCATTTAATGATAGGAGTGGTGATGGCGTGGGTGTTCAGCCAACGCTCCGCCCGTGCGATGATGCCGAAGAGCTGTTCGGTGCGCGGCGTGCGCTCCAGCTTGGTCTTGCATTGCTTCTTCTTCACCCAGAGTATGGCGTTGTAGCTGTCGGAATAGATTGTTTTCTTCACGCCCGTCTTCTCCATCAGGGCCAGGGCGTGTACTATTGCCAGGAACTCGCCGATGTTGTTCGTGCCGTACACGGGGCCGAAGTGGAACACCTGCGCCCCTGTGGCGAGGTCGATGCCCCGGTATTCCATCTTGCCGGGGTTGCCGCTGCACGCCGCGTCTACGGCGATGGCGTTGGCCGTGACCTCCATCGGGAGCGGCAGCACGGTGTCGTTGCGGTAGGAAGGTGGATTAACGCAGTCCATAGCGTCTGTCTGTCGCGTTTTACATGAAGGCAAGCTGCGCCACGGCCAAAGCCGCGGCGCAGCTGTTTCTTTTAATTTTTAACTCTTGACTTTTAATTGAATCACATTCTCTCCGGCACCTCGATGCCCAGCAGCGCCATGCCGTTCTTTATGGCCTTGGCCACGTTGCGCGCCAGCACGAGGCGCAGTTGCTTCTTGGCGGCGTCGGGTTCCTTGAGTATCGAGTAGTCGTGGTAGAACTGGTTGAACTCCTTGGTCAGCTCGTAGCAGTAGTTTGCGATGCCGCTCGGGCTGTAGTCCTTGCCGGCCTGCTCCACTGCCGCGCCGTATTCGTTGAGCTTCTGTATCAGTTCCACCTCCTTCTCGTTGGGCTGTGCGGCTGCGGTGTCGAGCTTTTCGGGCAGGCTTGCGCCTTCGGCCTCGGCCTTGCGCAGTATGCTGCGTATGCGGGCGTGGGTGTACTGGATGAAGGGGCCGGTGTTGCCGTTGAAGTCGATGGACTCCTCGGGGTTGAAGAGCATGTTTTTCCGCGCGTCAACCTTGAGGATGAAGTACTTCAGTGCGCCCATGCCCACGATGCGGGCAATCTCGTCGCGCTCCTCTTCGGATATGTCGTCAAACTTGCCAAGCTCCTCGCTCGTGCGGCGTGCCTGCGCTACCATCTCGGCTATCAGGTCGTCGGCGTCCACCACCGTTCCCTCGCGGCTCTTCATCTTGCCGTTGGGCAGCTCCACCATGCCGTAGGAGAAGTGCACCAGCTCCTTGCCCCACTTGAAGCCGAGGCGGTCGAGCAGTATGGAGAGCACCTGGAAGTGGTAGTTCTGCTCGTTGCCCACTACGTAGATCATCTTGTCGATTGGGTAGTCGCTGAAGCGCATCTCGGCCGTGCCGATGTCCTGCGTCATGTACACCGACGTGCCGTCGGAGCGCAGCAGCAGCTTCTGGTCGAGGCCCTCGGCGGTGAGGTCGGCCCACACGCTGCCGTCGGCGTGGCGCTCGAAGAGGCCCTTTGCCAGCCCCTCCTCCACCTTCGCCTTGCCGCGCAGGTAGGTGTCCGACTCGTAGTATATCTTGTCGAAGCCCACGCCCAGCGCCTTGTACGTCTCGTCGAAGCCTGCGTAGACCCATCCGTTCATCTTGCGCCATAGCGAGCGCACCTCCTCGTCGCCCTGCTCCCAGCGCACGAGCATCTCGTGGGCCTCCTTTATGAGCGGGGCCTCTTCCTTGGCTTTCTTCTCCGCCTCTTCGGCGGCCATGCCCTCGGCGGTGTACTTTGCCGTGAGTTCCTTCACCTCCTCGCGGTAGTGCTTGTCGAAGGCCACGTAGTAGTCGCCTATCAGGTGGTCGCCCTTCTTGCCGCTCGTCTCTGGCGTTTCGCCGTTGCCCCACTTGAGCCACGCCAGCATCGACTTGCAGATGTGTATCCCGCGGTCGTTCACTATGTTGGTCTTCACCACGCGGTTGCCG
>CALUMB010000057.1 GCA_944321645.1 uncultured Prevotella sp. | reverse complement strand
ATATAATACCTCGTTCTTCATATTTATTTTCTTTTGATGGTTTGACATTTACGTTTGGTCATCTCTTCGGCGAAGGCCTGTTCGCCTTGTTCCTTGATATAGCGAATGCAAGCGGGACGGTCGGAATTAAACAGGAATGCGAATACTTTGCCTATCCAGTTGGAAAACAACTTGCATTCCTTGACATCATGGGGGCATTCAGCACAAGTATTGAACTTGTTTTCTTGGCAACATGAGCGGATTTTACACCAAGTTGCCTTTTCATTTTGCTTGCATCCGGGGCATTTTTCCGCCAAGAACTTACGGCAGGCTCCGCAATAAAGACCGCAAGCGGCTATGTTTTGAGTGTCAGATACGATAGTTTTCATAAACATCAGATGTTGGAGTGAGAAAATTCGCCATTTATCCAAAAGGTGGCTTCCGTGCCAATGAAATGCAGAAGCACGTAATCGAGGTCGCTCGGCCCGCCGTGGAAATGGTAAATGAACCAATCTTGCCACATCTCTTTGCGGATGGCATCATCCGTGACAATCTCTACCGTACCGCGCAGGGCAACGCCATCCCCGTAATGGTCGTAACAAAGCCCAGCCTTGTTGTTCGCCTTAAAATCATTCACTTTCACGGAATCCGCACTTGTCGCCATCCAAACCTCATGGAATCCTTTAGCCCCGATCTTGGACATCTGCACAGGGCGAGGATAGCCGTTGGCGTCAATGGAAGCAACGGTCACGTTTTCGCATTGGGCAAGCAAATGGGTTGCTTTTTCCGTCAGTGTCCGTTCATCTTTCACTTTCCAGCGTTTCAGGTGCGGAAAGTGTTGGAACATTTGTTCCTTCGCTTGTATGGGAGTCATTTTACATCCAGCCTGCGCGTTCCATTGGCCTAAGAATTGCAGGCAGAACTCTATCATCTGGCTCATTGTGAACTCTTGGGTGAACTTGCCGTTTTTGTAGCAATAAGCGCAGTAATCTTCGCTACGGCTTCCATCGGCATTAGTCCCTCTGTTCTCATCAGTCAGGGGCATACCGCAACTTTGACAAAATTGTTGTTCCATACTTCTACTATATTCTCTGATATTGACAAAGTGAATTGCCTATTTCCGATTACAAAGGTAGTGGATTTTTCTGATAATTCCCGTATTATTGGAACTTCGTTTGTATTCCTTGTTTTAAAATATATATTTATGCTGAAATTCGGCGGGTATTCCATAGATTTTGCGTAACTTTGCATGAAAATAAGCCGCCCTACAGATATGCAATCAGCTTAATTTTGTTGGAATGCATAAGCATACGGACAAAAGTGAGCTGGATGGAACAGATTCGGCGGTGGATTAAGTGGGCAAACACTAATTTCATAACAAACATTTATGTATAAGATACAAGCAAACCAATCGGGAACACGGAGCATCGAGATTAGCGACGAACACCTCAAGACGATAGAGAAATACCAACTTTTTCGCGACTTAATAGACAGTAACGGGTATATTGACGAGCAAGTCCTTGACAAGCTCAAACTTAATGTCCGCTCGATGCTCGAAGCCGGGACGGGAGCGGACAAAGACCTGCTCGACCTTTGCCTCGACATTATATACCATCCAAACATGAAGGCATTTGGCCTCAAAAAACTTGTGGAAACTTACGAGGAATGGCAGGCCAAGCAAATAGGCGAAGCCGCCGAAGAACACGTTGCCGACTAAAAGAGGTTTAATGCCCAAACGTGGGCACGACATTTACTATCGCTCCTGCATGGAATATAGACTTTCAGACTTTCTGCCGACTACAAAAAAAGAGGTGGAACTGCGCGGGTGGAACCAATTGGACGTTATTTTGTTTTCCGGCGATGCCTACGTAGACCACCCGGCTTTTGGCGCGGCCGTCATCGGACGGACTATAGAGCACGCTGGATTTAAGGTGGCAATAGTGCCACAACCCGATTGGCACGGAGACTTTCGCGACTTCAAGAAACTCGGTCGCCCAAGGCTTTTCTTCGGCATTGCCCCAGGGTGCATGGACTCGATGGTAAACAAGTACACGGCAAACAAACGCTTGCGCTCGGAGGATGCCTACAGCCCCGACGGACGGCACGACGCAAGGCCGGAGTACCCAACGATCGTTTATTCCCAAATCCTGCGCAGCCTTTACCCCGACGTGCCTATCGTTATTGGCGGCATCGAGGCATCACTGCGGCGCCTCACGCACTATGATTATTGGCAAGACAGCCTTCGCAAGTCGATACTCTGCGACAGCGGGGCCGATTTGCTAATCTACGGAATGGGCGAGAAACCCGTGGTGGAGCTTTGTCGGCAATTGGATTCCGGCATAAGCATCAACCAGGCAAAAGGCATAAGGCAAACTGCCTACCTGGTTTCTAAAGCCGACATACCCGGCGGGCTTACGCCTGACGACATAATGCTACACAGCCACGAAGAATGCCTGCGCGACAAAAAGGCGCAGGCCGAAAACTTCAGACACATTGAAGAGGAGTCAAACAAGCTCCATGCACAACGCATTGTGCAGGAGGTGGGTGGGCGCTACGTTGTGGTCAACCCACCTTACCCACCCATGACAACAGAAGAGCTGGACGCTTCGTATGGCTTGCCGTACACCCGCTTGCCGCATCCGAAATACAGGGGGAAGCGCATTCCGGCTTACGACATGATAAAACACTCGGTCAATATCCACCGGGGCTGTTTCGGCGGATGCGCCTTCTGCACAATCTCTGCCCACCAAGGCAAATTCATCTCCAGCCGCTCCAAAGAAAGCATCTTGCGCGAAGTGCGACTGATAACGCAGATGCCTGACTTCAAAGGCTACATTTCAGACCTCGGAGGGCCTTCGGCCAATATGTATGGTATGGCGGGCAAAGATCTGGCATTGTGCGAAAAATGCAAGCGGCCAAGTTGCATACACCCGCGAATATGCCCTAACCTCGACACAGACCACGGGAAACTTCTTGACATATACCATGCCGTGGATGCGCTGCCCGGAATAAAAAAAAGTTTCATTGGCAGCGGCGTGCGCTACGACCTTTTGCTCCACGACAACGGCAACGAAGAATGCGGCCGTAATGCGCGGCAATACACGGAGGAACTGATACGCCATCATGTAAGCGGGCGGCTGAAGGTAGCCCCGGAGCATACAAGCGACGAAGTGCTGAAACTGATGCGGAAGCCAACTTTTAGCCTGTTCAAGCAGTTTAAGACCGTATTCGACCGCATTGACAAAGAGCATGGACTCAACCAGCAGATAATACCTTATTTTATAAGCAGCCACCCTGGATGCCATGAGTCCGACATGGCCATGCTCGCTGTGGAGACGAAAAAGCTGAACTTTCACCTCGAACAAGTGCAGGACTTTACCCCAACCCCAATGACGGTGAGCACGGAGATGTGGTATACAGGATACAACCCATATACACTGCAAAAAGTTTACAGTGCCAAGACACAAAGCGAGAAACTGGCACAGCGCAAATATTTCTTCTGGTATAAGCCTGAAGAACAGCGCGACATAGCCAATTCGCTGCGGAAACTCGGATTGGCAAAACTGATTTCCGAACTGTGCCCTTACCTACGTAGTGCGGCGACAGGAAACGATCAAGAGCGGAGATTTAGGAATGAAGATAATAGAGCAAAACGTAGTGGGCAAAAGCCTCACGGCAGAAACGGAAGACGGAATAGTCGTAACTGACCGATTTGTGGCTGTGATTGACGGTAGTACGAGCAAAACGCCAAGACACATCCAGCCCGGCATTTCCAACGGCAGGTTCTGTATGACGCTAATTGCCGAGTACATCCGCAACAACCGTGACGTGGCAACCTGCGAAGATTTTTGCCATGGCATAACAGAGTTTGTCAAAGCCCATTACCACGACACAGCCATCGGGCGGCTTGCCACGCATCCGGAGGAAAGGCTCACGGCCAGTTGCATAGTGTACAGCTGCGCTTGCCGTGAAATATGGATGGTGGGGGACTGCAAGTGTCTTGTGGACGGTCGGCCGTTCGACAACCCCAAACATTGCGAGCAAGCCATTGCTGAAAAGCGAGCCGAGATTGCTGCCAAACTGATAGCATCCGGCAAAGCTTCTGTAGACAGCCTTCGGGAGAACGACGTTGCCCGCTCGGCTATTCTGCCGGAGTTGGTAAGAAGCATGGCCGGGCAGAATAAAGACTACGCCGTGGTGGACGGATTTCCAATTCCAATGGGCAAAGTACGCAGGATTGCCGTACCACAAAATGCTCACAACGTGGTTTTGGCCAGCGATGGCTACCCAGAGTTGCGCCCAACGCTGCAAGAATCAGAGGAAGCACTTTGTCTCCAGCTTCAGTCAGATCCGCTCAATATTCTGCGCTTTAAAGCCACAAAAGCGTTCATGGTAGGCAACAACTCGTTCGACGACCGAGCCTACATTCGCTTCGAGCCTTAACAAGCGGCAAGTGTAAGCTCACACAGCTTGCAAATTATGTTGCACTTATAAAAACCTTGGCAGCAACAAATATTTTTCGATTTTATTGCATTTTGCGCTAAATAAATTTTGTAAGTTGGCAATAATTGTGTATATTTGCACATTGAAACCAATTAAGAAATAATTGCAATGCGAAGAAAAATATTTTCCCTGATTATTGTTATGACGCTGGCCGTCGGCAATTGCTGTGTGGCCATGGCTGCCGCCCCCGAGGTGGATGCCATGGAGCAAAGGGAAGACGGCGGCATTGGCATAAGCGTCAACGGCTCGACCATTGTGGTGACCGGGGCAGAAGGAGCGGTGCTCGAAGTTGTGTCGCTTACAGGCAGGAAAGTGGCCACGATAAAGATTGAAAGTCCGTCGCAACGAGTTGAACTTAATATTGCAAAAGGTTGCTATATATTAAAGATTGGGAAGGTCGTAAGAAAAGTTTCTATAAGTTGACATTGGCTTTATGCCTTACCTTAACGGCTTTCTGTTGCAACAACAAAGAAAATAAGTCCAGCGCGGACATCTCGATAGAGGCGTTTTCAGGTTTGAGAACGCCTATTTTTTCGTTGGATGACGAAGAAATCTTGAATGGAATTTTGTATCAATGCCATTCAGACACAGCCAGGTTTTCCGGAAACGGCTACGCCCGCAAATATTACTTGGAAGGCGGTAAGTGCCTATGGGTGAGCCGATTTGGAGTGTGTCCACAAGCCGACACTTTGCTGACAGCCATCAATAGGGTGGGGGATCTTGGGCTTTCGCCTTCGGCCTTTGGCGCAAAGGAGATAGAGGCTGACATTCGTCGAGTGCGCACGCTTGCGTTCGACAATGGCACAAATTCCATCAACAATGTGTTTGCCCGACTGGAATATCGCCTGACCGCAGCTTACCTTTGCTATGCCATAGGCATGAGGTTTGGCTTTGTCAATCCGAATGTTGTGCTCAATCGGATTGACACTGTGGAAACCGATGGTGACACGCAGACGAAAATATACAAAAAGTTATTCGACTTAAAGGTGGAAAGGCCAAATGCGGAATACGTAGCCCGCACGATTGGACTAATAGCAAAAGGAGCAGTTAGCGATGCGCTAAAAGCCGAACCGGCCGATGTCTCTCTATATAACGCACTCGCAAAATTGCTTAAGTCGACTGATGAGGAAAACCGCATGAAGGTGTTGTGCAATATGGAACGGTGCCGTTGGCATTGGGCAAAAGACAGCAGTGGCGCGGAAAAGAAGGTGGTGGTGAACGTGCCGGCCTTCCATCTCTACGGATTTGGCCCAACCTCATCAATAGACATGAAGGTTGTGTGCGGCTCGAAATCAAACAAGACGCCACTGCTGGCGAGTTGCATTATGAGAATGGACTTCAACCCTGTCTGGAACATTCCGGCAAGTATCGTCAAGAAAGAGATTATGCCACACGCAAACGACACGTCATATTTCTCACGCAACCATTACTATGTCGTTGAGCGTTCGTCTGGAGAGCGGGTTGCCATGTCTGAGATAAATGCCGAGATACTCTCAAGCGGCGATTTCCGCGTGGTTCAGGATGGCGGAGAGTGGAACTCGTTGGGACGGGTTGTTTTCCGATTTCCAAACGACTTCTCTGTTTTCCTACACGACACGCCCAACCGTGGAACTTTCTCGCGCGAAACCCGCAACACCTCACATGGCTGCATCAGGGTTGAGAAGCCGTGGGATTTGGCCATGTTTTTGCTCGGCGACATTGATGAATGGGAACAAGATAAAATCAGAATATCCATGGATATGCAACCATCGACCATACGCGGGAAAAGGCTCGTGGAAGACAGCGACGACAAGCTTCTGAGGTTGGTGAAATCCAAAGCTGTGGAACCATGCGTCCAGTTGAACATCGTTTACTACACAATTTATCCAGATGCCAAAGGACAGCTGTCGGCTTACCCCGACATTTACGGCTATGATGCGATTATTTACGAAAACATTAAACCTTTAGTTGATTGAGCGGTCAAAGTGAAAGTGGAAAAGTATGATGAGCGGCTGCTTATATCGCAGTTGTCTGAGCCTAAGCAGCAACGCAAGGCATTCGAGATGGTCGTCCGGCAATATAGCGAACAGTTATATTGGCAGATTCGCCGCATTGTGCTCATCCATGACGATGCCAACGATGTGCTGCAAAATGTTTTTGTTAAGGCTTGGTGCCACCTTGACACTTTCCGCAACGAATCGCGCTTGTCAACATGGCTCTACCGCATAGCACTAAACGAAAGCCTCGACTTCGTAAGGCGCAAGCGGCCACAGGTCGGCCTGGGCGAAGACGCAGCGGCAGGCGTTGCCGATATGCTCATGGCCGACAAATACTTCGATGGCGACTTGGCCGAGGCCAGGCTCCAGGAAGCCATAGCCAAACTGCCCGACGTACAACGCGCCGTTTTTAACTTGCGGTATTACGAAAACATGAAGTACAGTGAAATAAGCAAAATCACAGGAACTTCAGAGGGTGCATTGAAAGCTTCCTATCACATAGCCGTGAAGAAAATATCGGACTATTTCAAGTCGCATGATTAAACCAGGCGGCAGTGCCAACGTCAAATATACAAAACAGCATAGCCATGATGGAAAAGGACATGAACATCAAGAACAAACCTAACGCCAACCCATTCAGGGTGCCGGAGGGCTACTTCGAGAATTTGGCGGCCAACATAATGGAAAAGCTTCCCGAAGATGCGCCTGTAGTTAGGCTCGGCCGGAAGCCGCGACGTACCGCGCGATGGATTGCTGCGTGTGCAGCGGCGTGCTTATGTCTCGTTGTGATTGGGGCAGCCATACGTTTCGACAAGGCATCCTTTACCCGGGATTCAGGCGACGCAACAGCGCAAGTGCCAGCGGCAATGTCAGAGGAGATATACGATGAGGTAATTGCCGAATACACAATGATGGACAACTATGACATTTATGCCTACATTAGCGACAGCTCCGCCGAATGAGGCATCATTGCCGGTAACAACAAAGGCGCAAAACAATAATGCGCGTCAATAAAGAGAAAAATCAGATACAGCAATATGAAAAAAACAATAGCAACGCTTGCCTTGCTCGCTTTCGCCATATTTGCAGCGGCACAATCCAAGCAACAGCGTTTTTCGCCGGACAAGTTCCGCGCCGACATGGAACAATTCATTGCCAAGGAAGCGTGCCTGACACCGCAGGAATCCGCAAAATTCTTCCCCGTCTACGATGAAATGAACAAAAAGCAGCGTGCAATATTCAGCCGGAAGCGGCGGTTGTCCAAAGTCAAACCCGCAGATGATAAAGGATGCAGGGAACTTATAGAAAAATTAGACAAGCTTGACGTTGAACTTAAACAGATACAACAGACATACCACACAAAGTTTATGGCCATAATTCCGCCAAGCAAGCTGTTTGACGTGATAAAGGCTGAAGAAAAGTTCCATCGCCGTATGCTACGCAACTTTAACCATCGCCCCAAACCGCAAGGTAAGCCGCAGAGTAAGCCCCAACGCAAATAGAGTTTTGGGGTACACGAAAATTGCACATAAAAAAAGTCCGGGCTTGTTCTTCATTCCACAACAAGTCCGGACTTACTTTTTTTTATTTAATCATGTCAACAGAGCGTTTCAGGAAAGCATCGAGTGCCGCACCCTTGAGCATTCCGTTCTGTAGCAATGCCAAATCTATTAGCTGATGCACGATGCTGTTGCCTTTGGCGTATTCGGCAAGCACACCGTTCTTCTTGTCACGCTGTTCGTTAACAGCTTTTTCCGTGTTGGCCAGGTCGTCTTTCTCTGCCTGCGTTATTTCGTCGGCTTTCTTCTTCGATTGGCTCTGGTGCAAAGCTGCGAGGCGGGCCTGCTGGCCTTTCAGTTCGCCAACAATTGGCTTGAGGGTCTCTGCTGTGTTTGCGTTACAATCGTCGAGCACTTTCTTAATCAACGGGTGGTCGATATTGAGCACGAGGTTGTAGCTGTCAGGCATCTGCGCATAGAATCCCATTCCGGATTGGAAGCGGCTGATGTCCTTCATGCGCCGCATATATTCGCTTTGCGTTATTACCACAGGTTGCGCCTGCTCGCCGAGGCTCTGCTCTTCTACATAAAATTCTGCCTTCTCGATTTTGGGCAATTGGCTGCGGAATACTGTAGACAGACTATCTGCATCGTCGCCGCTCAACTCGTTTTTCTTTGCGTCGTCTTTTGCAATGAGCCTGTCTATCACGTCGCTGTCAACGCGGGTAAAGCGGCTCTTCTCGAATTTTTGTTCGAGCATAGAGATTGACGGAACGTCAAGTTGCCCATCGAGAAGCAACACACTGTAGCCCTTTGCCTTTGCGGCTTCGATATAGCTGTACTGCTCTTCCTTGTCTGTAGCGTAGAGGTAAACGAGCTGCCCGTCCTTATCCGTCTGGTTGTCCTTTATTAAGGTCTTGTACTCATCGAACGTGAAGTATTTCCCGTCGGTATCTTTCATCAGGGCAAAATCCTTGGCCCTGTCGTAGAAACTCTCTTCGCTAAGCATACCGTAGTTGATGAAGAGCTTCAGGTCGTCCCATTTCTCTTCAAACTGCTTGCGGTCTTCCTTAAATATGCCTTGCAGGCGGTCTGCCACTTTTTTAGTGATGTATGTGGAGATTTTCTTTACGTCGCGGTCGCTTTGCAAATATGAGCGGCTTACGTTCAGCGGTATGTCTGGCGAATCGATCACGCCGTGCAGCAGGGTCAGGAACTCTGGCACGATGCCTTCCACCTGATCCGTTACGAACACTTGGTTGCAGTATAGCTGGATCTTGTTGCGCTGAAGGTCGATGTTGGACTTAATCCTTGGGAAATACAGGATGCCCGTAAGGTTGAACGGATAGTCAACATTGAGGTGAATCCAGAACAGCGGTTCGTCCTGCATGGGATAAAGCGTGCGGTAGAACGACTTGTAGTCCTCGTCTTTCAGCGTGCTTGGAGCTTTTGTCCATAGCGGCTCCACATTATTTATTATATTGTCCTCGCCTGTCTCAACTTCCTTGCCGTCTTTCCATTCTGTCTTTTTGCCAAAAGCGATTGGCACAGGCATAAACTTGCAATACTTGTTGAGCAATTCGCGAATCTTGATTTTATCAAGAAAGTCCTTGCAATCGTCATCGATGTGGAGGATTATGTCGCTTCCCCTGTCGGCCTTCTCTGCATCCACAATCTCGTAGGCGGGGCTTCCGTCGCAGCTCCACTTCACAGCCGCTGCGCCAGCTTTGTAGCTTCGCGTAATTATCTCGACTTTTTTGCTTACCATAAAGGCCGAGTAGAAGCCTAAGCCGAAATGCCCGATGATGTTGTTGGCGTTGTCTTTATATTTCTCAAGGAAATCGTTGACGCCTGAAAAAGCTATCTGGTTGATGTACTTGTCTATTTCCTCTTCGGTCATGCCGATGCCACGGTCGCTTATGGTTATTGTGCCTGCCTTGTCGTCTACAGCCACTCTTACGGTCAGGTCGCCCAAGTCGCCCTTGAAGTCGCCTTTCTCTGCAAGCGTCTTGAGCTTTTGGGTGGCGTCCACCGCGTTAGAAACCATTTCGCGGAGGAAAATCTCATGGTCTGAATAGAGGAACTTTTTAATTACGGGGAATATGTTCTCTGTGGTGACCCCAATGTTGCCTTTTTGCATGATGTCTTATTTTGTTGTATTTTGCTTTGCATTGGATAATGCAAATTGTGTGCCAATTTACAAACTCATTTAATTTTTTTGCGACTTCAGTCCGGGGGAATGTTTTCGAGGCTGTTTTTGCTCCGGAAGGAGGGGCGTAGCGGGCTACGTGACGAATGACTATGGAGAAAACAGACCGAAAATAAACACGAAAGAAGGCAAAAAGTTCATCTTCCGGAAAAGTTTAAATGTGTTCAATGTCGCAGTTTGGCGGAAAAATTGTACTTTTGCATTGTTTTAAACAAAAAGACACTTATGTTTGGCAAGAAGAAAAGATGGCACTTGCAACCGGGGCAAGCACCCACCGAGATGGACGAAAAGGTGATGTACTGGGAAGGGAAAGGAAAGCTGGTGCCAACGCGAGACCTCATAAAGACTCCCGAGCAAATCGAGGGAATCAGGAAAAGCGGCGTGGTCAACACTGGCGTGCTCGACGAAGTGGCACGCAAAATCCACGCCGGAATGGACACTCTTGAGATCGACCGTATATGCTATGACTATTGCGTCGGCCATGGCGGGACACCTGCGTGCTTGAATTATGAAGGCTTCCCCAAAAGTGTTTGCGTCAGCATAAACGAAGTTGTGTGCCACGGCATACCAAAGAAGACCGATGTTCTGAAAGATGGCGACATCGTAAATGTGGATTTCACGACTATATTAGACGGATATTACGCCGATGCCTCGCGAATGTTTATCATTGGCAAGACAACGCCCGAAAAAGAGCAACTTGTGAGGGTGGCCAAAGAATGCCTTGAAGTTGGTGCCGAAGCGGCAAAGCCCTACGGTTTCGTAGGAGACATTGGGCACGCCATCCAAAAACATGCCGACAGGTACCATTACGGCATCGTCCGCGACTTGTGCGGCCATGGTGTCGGCCTGCAGTTCCACGAAGAGCCGGAAGTGCTCCACTTCGGCCACAAAGGCACGGGGATGCTGCTCGTGCCGGGCATGGTGTTCACGATAGAGCCCATGGTTAACATGGGAACGTGGAAGGTGTTCATCGATGCTGACGACGAGTTCGGGTGGGAGGTCATAACAGGCGACGAACTGCCAAGCGCACAATGGGAGCACACCTTCCTTATGACCGAGCACGGAGTTGAAATTCTTTCATATTGACCATGGCCGAGAAAAAAGACATATATATATTAGGTATAGAGAGCAGCTGCGACGACACATCGGCAGCGGTGCTGCGTGACGGCGTTTTGCTAAGCAACGTCACCGCGAGCCAAGACGTACACCGCGCATACGGCGGCGTGGTGCCGGAACTGGCCTCACGGGCACACCAGCAAAATGTCGTGCCAGTGGTAGACCAGGCGTTAAGGCGAGCCGGGGTTGGCCGGGAACAACTATCGGCCGTGGCCTTCACTCGCGGCCCCGGGCTTATGGGTTCGCTGCTGGTTGGCGTAAGTTTCGCTAAGGGTTTCGCCCGCTCGTTGGGCATACCGCTCATCGACGTCAACCACCTCCAAGGCCACGTCATGGCCCATTTCATAAAGGAAAGCGACGACGACCGTTCGGCGCCCCCGCTTCCGTTCATTTGCCTGCTCGTAAGCGGGGGGAACTCGCAAATTGTCAAGGTAAACGCATACGACGACATGGAAGTGCTCGGACAAACCATCGACGACGCTGCCGGCGAGGCCATCGACAAGTGCTCGAAGGTGATGGGACTGGGCTATCCCGGCGGCCCGATTATCGACAGGCTGGCCAGGCAGGGCAACCCACACGCCTACAAGTTCGCCGAACCGCAAATTCCGGGTTTGGACTATAGCTTCAGCGGGCTTAAGACCTCGTTCCTTTACTCCATACGCGACTGGGTGGCAACCGAACCCGACTTCATCGAGCGGCACAAGGAAGACATTGCGGCAAGCTTGGAGTACACCATCGTGGACATACTCATGAAGAAACTGCGCAAGGCTGTGGCACAAACCGGGATAAAGCACGTGGCAGTGGCCGGCGGCGTGAGCGCAAACAATGGCTTGCGCAACGCCTTCAGGGAGCACGCCGACAAATACGGATGGACAATCTATATCCCAAAATTCAGCTATACTACCGACAATGCCGCAATGATTGGCGTAACGGGATATTACAAGTTCCTCCACGGCGACTTCTGCGGCATAGACGTTCCGGCATTCTCGAAAGTGACATTTAAATAAACAAAACATGGAGTTTGAAAGCAAGATAATAAGCAGGGAGATAAGCCAACTGCTTTGGGAAAGGGAGCAGACGCTCTCTACGGCTGAAAGTTGCACGGGCGGGCGCATTGCCGAGACGATAATCGCCGTACCCGGCGCGTCAAAGTATTTCAAGGGAGGCGTAATATCCTATACCAACGAGGTTAAGGAGAGCCTGCTTGGAGTCTCACACGAGCTGCTCGAAGAGAAAACGGCCGTGTGCGAAGAGGTGGCCGTGGCAATGGTAAAGGGCGCCTGTGCCACGCTAAGCACCGACTTCGCCATTGCGGCCACTGGAATAGCCGGGCCGACCGGCGGGACAAAAGAAATACCTATCGGCACGATATGGGTGGCTTGCGGCACGAAAGACAAGTTCAGGACAGCCAAGATAGAGGAAGACCACGGGCGCGACATCAACCTTGCCATTGCCACCAAGACGGCGTTGCAAATGTTCCTGGACTTTCTGCGCGACGATGCCGAATTGGTCGATGCCGCAGACGAGGTAAAATAGTTGCCAAAGGCAAATCCCGGTAATGATAATGAACTCATTTAAACTTTTTGCGACTTCGGTTCAAAGGCAATGCAAGCGAATGCCAAAAAGAACTTGCTCGCTCTTTGCCGAGCGCTGCTTGCCTCATGAAATGGAGCAAAAAGGACTTTTCGGAAAAAGTTTAAATGAGTTCAACGCCTAAAGCACTGATTTTTAGGATAAAAATTTTGTGTTTAGGAAAAAATACCGTAACTTTGCACACTGTTTGGAATAAGTTACAAAAAAAGCAACGAAAAAACTTAGATAGAAATGTCGAAGACTTGTCAGATTACCGGAAAGAAGGCACAAATAGGTTGTAATGTGTCTCACTCAAAGCACCGTACCAAGCGCCGCTTTGACGTAAACCTTTTCAGCAAGAAATTCTACTATGTGGAAGAGGATTGCTGGATAAGCTTGAAGATCAGCGCAGCCGGACTGCGACTGATTAACAAGGTTGGACTTGACGCAGCGCTCAAGCAGGCTGTGGCAAAAGGATATTGCGATTGGAAAGACATTAAAGTGATAGGAGACTAATAAATTATGGCAAAGAAAGCAAAAGGCAATCGTGTGCAGGTTATCTTGGAATGCACGGAGATGAAGAACAGCGGTCTGCCCGGTACAAGTCGCTATGTCACAACCAAGAATCGCAAGAACACTCCTGACAGAATGGAATTGATGAAGTACAATCCCATCCTGAAGAAAATGACCCTTCACAAGGAGATTAAATAATTTAACACCCTAAGTACTTAAGAAATGGCAAAGAAAACCGTCGCCACCCTCCATGAAGGCTCTAAGGATGGGCGTGCATATTCAAAAGTGATAAGGATGGTTAAGAGTCCTAAGACGGGCGCATACATCTTTGACGAGCAGATGGTTCCCAATGAAGCCGTGAAAGACTTCTTCAAGAACTAATCGGATTTGTTTTCTAATTAGATATTAGGCCGCATGGATTGTTTCATGCGGCTTTTTTCGTGGCCTCCCCGCCACGGAAACAAGGGAGGGGATTTGCCTTGTGTAGCCCAGCGCACTATCCACACATAGGCATCCAGACTTATCATTATTTAGGAATGTTAACAGTAACGTTGTTAAAATTCAATAGAGTGCAGCCCTCATATTTTAAATATTCTGCGCCAAAACATTCTTGGGCGTAAATATCGCAGCCACGAGTGTGCAACAGTAACTCTCTGGCTCACAGCTGTTAAGGTACGCAAGTGGCTAAATTGTGCAAAATTTTGCTTGCAAATTATGTGCGAAATCAGGTATTTGCCACAACTATTTGCAGGAAAACGACTCTCAAACGAGGCCATTTGAGGTTGCAAAATGTGCCGTTTCGCGTCCTAAAACGACCCGTTTTGCAATGCGATATAGGCCGTTTCGACAATCATCTTGGCAGAAACGGCGCAAATTCGGGCACGATTCCACTCTTTAGAATCCTATTTGCCCGCATTTGGCCGTGTTAAATTCTGCATGGCGAAAGGTTAAAAATGCTTGCACTGACCTGCGGATTGCGCACCTACTCAAAAGTGGAACCAAATAGCCCCGGCGGATGTATATTCCGCCGGGGCGAAAGGGAAGCGGCTTGTGGCCACCAGGCCGCAATTCCGCATATAGGGTGGGGCGTTTTTTACTTGACCATCACCTTGCGCACGGTGCCGTCGCTCATGTGCAGTATGTTCAGTCCGCGCACGGGGGCTTCTATCCTGCGCCCGGTGGCGTCGAAGCGGGCTTTTACCTCCGGCCTTGCCGCCGGGGCGTTGTAGATGCCCGATGTGGACGTTGTGGTGAACGAGCCTGTGAACTGCGACAGCACGCTGCCCTCGGCTGATGTTGCCGTTATGGAGTAGAAATAGTCGGTCTCTGGCTGCAGGCCGTTTATCGACAGCTGCACCTGTGCCGCCCGCGTATGGCCGGCGCCAACGGTGGTGGTGGCGCAGAGCGAGGTCATCTCCGCGTTGTTGTATATGTCTATGGTGTATGTGGCCGCGCCGCTCACGGGTGTGCAGCCGAACGACACGCCGTCGCCGGCGGGTGCCACGGTCACGTCGCCTTCGTCCATTACTGCCGAGAACCACGCCACGAGCGAGCGGCTGTCCGTCACGGTGAACGCCAGGTCGGCCTCGGTGCTTATCGTCGCGCCGTTTTCCCTCCATCCCTCAAAGCGGTAGCCGGAGTGAGCCACTGCGCGTAGCTCCGCCGTCTGGCCGGGGCGGTACTCGTCAAGTCCGTACACCACGCCCGCGTTCTCGATGTTCTTCTCCACCGTGATGGCTATCGGGGCTTCCTCCTCGAAGTAGTAGAAGTTCTCCCATCCCGCGCTGCGCTTGTAGATGTCGGTGGTGTTGTAGGGTATGTGCAGCTTGCAGCTGCTCACGCGCACGCCCTCAAACGTGCCGTCGAAGGCCACGGCTGGGTCTGCCCCCTTGCAGAATATGTCCTTGAGCCGGGCGCAGCCGTAGAGGGCCTTGTCGCCCACCATGTAGAGCGTGGTTGGGAGCACGAGCGTGTCGAGCATGTTGCAGTTGTACAGCCCGCCGTAGGGTATCATCTCGCAGCCCTCGGACAGCACGAGCTTGAGCAGCCCCGCCGGCAGGTAGTAGGTCTTCGTCTCGCCGTTCTCCAACTGCTGCGTCACGGCGCGCATACCGTCAACACGCGCCGTGCCGAACAGCTCGCCGAAGTTGCTGACGTTAGAGAGCGAACCTGCGCCGGGGAAGGGAAGTTCAAGGTATGTCAATTTTGTGCAACCCGCAAGTGTACCTTGGGGTATTGTTTCTATGCTGTCAGCAAATACAAGATTTGAAATTATTGCTGTCCGGTAAAACTTTTTTGATTTAATAAGAATAGGGCTGACACTTCTCACGAGGTATCAGCCCTTTTG
>CALUMB010000056.1 GCA_944321645.1 uncultured Prevotella sp. | reverse complement strand
GGCCGCCGCTTTTGACAGGCCCCGCCGTGAGCGAAAGCTTCCGGCGGGGCTTTTTTCGTCCCATGGCGCGGGGGAGGCGCGGCGGGATGGTTGGTGGCGTAAGTAATGTTTGTAGTCCTCCACAATAAGTTTGTGCGCTGGGCGTTATTTGGATATGCGGTATAGGTACCGCGGTTTGATTTTCTGCGATTAATGTTTGTTGGATACTATGCAGTGGACTGACCATATCAGGCAAGTCAGGGTGGTGCTTGTGGCGGTGGCCGTGGCAATTGCTGCGGTATCGCTTTATGTGTCGCATATTCTTGTTGAGGATTTGTCTGATGAAGAGCGGAACAGGATGGAAATCTGGGCGCAGGCTCTCCACGCATTGAGCAATGCCGACGAAAATGCAGACCTGACCCTTGTGCTTAGTGTCATTCGCGGAAACAATACAATCCCGGTGATAGTGCTAGACTCTTCGGGCAATGTCATGGATTTTAGGAATGTGGCCATAAAGGAGGACAACGCTGCTGATTCGGCTGCCTACGTCGCGAACCTTGGCGCAAGTCTATGCAAGAGCGGTAAATTTATAAAAGTGGAGTATGGCGGCCCTGATGGCAACGACTACCAGCTTGTGTGCTACGATGAGTCTAACATGCTTAAACGCCTTTCTTCTTACCCTTATGTGCAGCTTGGCGTGGTGCTTGTCTTTGCGGTTGTGGCCATATTCGCCCTCCTTTCGTCCAAGAGGGCCGAGCAGAACAAAGTCTGGGTGGGCTTGTCTAAGGAAACCGCCCACCAGCTTGGAACGCCAATTTCGAGCCTAATGGCATGGGTCGAAATATTGAAGGAAAATTATCCAGGCGACGACTTGATACCTGAAATGGACAAGGATGTGAAGAGGCTTGAATTGATTGCTGACCGCTTCTCTAAGATTGGGTCGTTGCCTGAACTTTCGCAGTGCCAGATGAAAGAGGTGCTTGGCCATGTCATTGATTATATGGACAGGCGCACTTCGTCTAAGGTTGAGATATGGAGAGACTTTCCCGACCACGATGTTACAGCCTGCATCAGCGCACCGCTGTTTGAGTGGGTGGTTGAGAACATTTGCAAAAATGCCGTCGATGCGATGGAAGGTAGTGGCACGATAACGATACGGCTGCTCGATGCGCCAGGGCGCATTGCCGTTGAGGTGCAAGACACGGGCAGGGGAATCAAGAAGAAAGACCTCAAAAATGTGTTTACGCCAGGCTTCACAACCAAGAAGCGCGGTTGGGGGCTTGGGCTTTCGCTGGCAAAGCGTATTGTGGAGGAATATCACAAAGGCAGGATTTTCGTTAAAAGCACTGAAGTTGGCAAGGGAACCACATTCCGCATAGAGCTTTTCAAGCGTGTGTAGGTGGCGGGCTGCCGTCAGTCCGGGGGCTTTTGCGCTGGGCTGGTTTCCCGCCTTGCCAAGTGGCAGGCGGCTGTATAGTGTGGCATGGCCAATAATGCAGCAAAAAAACGGCTATATGTTGCTGAAAATGAAAAATAATTATTATCTTTGCAGCCCGTAAGATTATGCCCGCACGCGCCGGGGCAGTTTGCCGTAGGCGTAAGTGTCAGGGCTGTTGCATAAAAATAGTAGACAGGCAATGAGCAGTTTGGAGTCTTTCAAGGTAGACTTGAAGGCCATTGGCGACCAGCCGTTGGCACTCTCCCTACACGCCGACGACGCATTCTTCGAGGCCATCGGTGCCTCTGAACCCCGTAAGGGTAGCGTGGATGTCGCGCTTGCCGTGAATAAGGTGAAGGGCGGCTATTACGAACTGTCGTTCAGCCTTGATGGCGAGGTGACCGTCACGTGCGACCGCTGCCTCGGAGACATGAGCCAGCCGATAAGCGGCAGCGGCTCGATAATGGCCCGGCTCGGCGAAGGTTATTCCGACGATGGCGACCTTGTCACCGTAGGTGCCGACGATGGCATCTTAGACACGGCGTGGCTTGTCTACGAATTTATAGCGCTTGGCATACCGATTAAGCACGTACACGCCCCCGGTGGCTGCGATGCAGCAATGGTAGAGGCGCTCAACGCCCACTCCGCAAGCCCTGCCGACGATGGCGGGCAGGCCATAGACCCGAGGTGGAGCGGATTGGAGAAACTTAAAAATCAATAATCAAAAAAGGTTAATAGAAATGGCACATCCTAAAAGAAGACAGTCGAAGACTCGTACACGCAAAAGAAGAACCCACGACGGAGCAGTTGCTCCCACATTGGCAGTATGCCCCAACTGCGGCGCTTACTACATTTACCATACCGTATGCCCCACGTGCGGATACTACCGCGGCAAGGTGGCTATCGTAAAGGAAGAAGTAGCTGAATAAAAAATGGAGAAGATAAACGCGGTAATCACCGGCATAGGAGGCTACGTTCCCGACTACGTGCTCAACAACGACGAGCTGTCGAGGATGGTAGACACCAACGACGAGTGGATTATGACGCGCGTGGGCATCAAGGAGCGCCGCATCCTCACCGAGGAGGGTCTCGGCACATCTTATATGGCGCGCAAGGCCGCCAAGCAGCTGCTCCACAAGACGGGCGTTGACCCCGACACCATCGATGCCCTTATCGTCACCACCTCAACGGCCGATTACCAGTTCCCGTCCACGGCGTCAATCGTGCTGGGCAAGCTCGGGCTGAAGAACGCCTTCGCGTTCGACTTCTGGGCAGCCTGCTGCGGTTTCCTCTATACCCTCGACGTTGCTGCGTCGATGATACAGAGCGGGCGCTACAAGAAGATAATCGTCATCGGTGCCGACAAGATGTCGGCAGTGGTCGATTACACCGACCGCAGCACCTGCCCGCTGTTTGGCGACGGTGCCGCAGCCGTGCTCGTGGAGGCCACAACCGACGACGCTGGCTTGATGGATTCCCACTTCCGCACTGACGGCAAGGGGCTTCCCTTCCTCCACGTCAAGGCGGGCGGCTCAGTCTGCCCACCGTCGCCGTTCACTGTGGACCACCGCCTGCACTACCTCTACCAGGAGGGGCGCACCGTGTTCCGCTATGCCGTGACGAGCATGAGCGACGACTGCGCACTCATAGCCGAGCGCAACGGGCTTAACAAAGACAACATAGCCTATGTCGTTCCCCACCAGGCCAATATGCGCATCATTGAGGCCGTGGCCAAGCGGCTCGACCTTTCGATGGACCACGTGATGGTGAACATCGAGCACTACGGCAACACGAGTGCCGCCACCATCCCGCTTGCACTCTGGGACAACGAGAAGAACCTAAAGAAGGGCGACAACCTCATCCTTACAGCCTTCGGCGCAGGCTTCGTCCATGGCGCGTCCTACGTCAAGTGGGGCTACGACGGCAGCACTGTGCATGGGGCAAAGTAAGGATTACGTATTTTCGAGGAAAGTCAGAATTTATGGCATTGGCGGCAGCAGGCAACGGCTTGCTGCCGCCAATTCTTTTTTTGTTGCAGCCTGCAACAGTCTTGTTTAATATAAGCCTTTTTTAAACTGATGGGGAGGTTCCACAAAAAGATTTCCGCAACGCCTATATGGGCATTGCGGAAATATAAATTATGAGCTATGCGTTTTTAGCGTGCACCAATAGTTGATCACCAGCATATCCAGTTTTATAGCGTTCTAAGGCTTTAGGTTTTTCAAAGGTTTCATCTTGTTATAGCTTATTCGATAGCATTCCTTTCGCTAAATCAGTGAAAGGGCCACACTGATTTCTTCAACCCCGAACGAAAGTCCATTTAATGCTATATGTGCTTTCTGACGTTTGTCTATCTGCATGGGATAGATATAGATTCGTTTTTCTTTCGATTTGATTTCAATTCCATTCGGAATTTTGTTTTTGAGAAGTCTCGCAGCTCCGGCTATGAGCGTTGATGCAAACGTGCTGCAATCATAAGACAGACAGGTGGCATCTTTCCGTACAGCCACAATATAGAATGCCATATTGACAGTGGGAATAAAAATTTTTGGCTTGCAACTCACTTCAAGGAGTTTCTCGTTCACACGCCTTAGCGTAAGAGTAATCCGGAAACGTTTGCTGGCCAAATTTGATATTTCCATGTAACCTACTGATATTTTCATCTTGCATTAAGCAATAGTTCTGTGAAACGTTTTGACGATAAGAGCCAAGAGGCTGTGACGTGATTTTGCTTTACGGCACAGCCTCTTTGCGTATGTGGGGGGATTGTTACGGCCAAAGCCTTCTTGTTGTCATGCAATCTGTTTCTTTATCGCTTCCATTTCCTTCACCTGTACTTCGATGGCCTTTAGCTCTTTGCCCAGCTTATCTGCGTTCTGCCTCGACTCTTCGAGTTGCGATTGGCGTTTTATCTCGTCGTCGAGCGCGGCGTTCAGTTGTTCGATGAGTTGCTTGATGATTTGGCTTGTGCTCTCAGTGTTCATCAGCTCCATTATTGACCGTTTCTTGCTGTCCAGTGCCGATTTGACTTTGGTGAAGTTTATCCCTTCAAGTCCTAACTCAAATATGGCATGGACATCGTTCCTCGAGTAGAAGAGACCTGAAAGGAAACCGCCGTCGCCGTATTCAGGTATTGCTGCCTTGAAGTCGTCCCAGGTGAAGAGGCTGTCGAGGAGCAGGCTGTCTAAGTTAAGTTCAGCGGTGTCTTTCTCCTTTACATACTTCCTCATGCTCATGCTGAATGTCTCGATGAGGTCTTCGGAGCCTTCGATATATCTGCGGAGCACGTCTTTGATTTCGTCTAACAGGCTTTCCACCTGGTCGGTGACGGCGTTTCGTATGTTGCGTTTGGTCTTGTCTATTATTTCTGGCACCGTCCTGTCCATGAATTTGTCGCACTCGGCTCTCACGTTCCTTGCGATGGCAGATTTCTTTTCGGTGTCTATCTTTTTCCATACGCCCTGCTTGAACCCATCTTTAGCCTCTGACAGGGATTTGACGCACTGCTTGCTTATTTCGTCGAGCCTCTCGTCCAAGTCTTGGTTGGCTCTCTCTATTTTCCTTTCCACACGGCGTTGCGCCCTTTCCAATTGCTCAATCTTGTTGTGGAGTTCGTCGTTGGGCATCTCCAATGATTTCACAAGCTCTTTGGCATCGTTCAGTTTCCTTGCAATGTCGTCTCGTGCGTTGAGTCCCGACTGCTGTATCATGTTGGCCGGCTTGCGGAACAAAATCTCGTACTTGCTTTTCTCGATGACGTTCCGCACCGACTCTTCGAGGCTGCCCATGAGGCTTTTGTTGAGCATCTGTTTTTGTGTGGAAATCTCGAAGATGTCGCAAATGCGGTCCCACTGGAAGTGGTAGTCGGCGTCGGCGGTGATTTTTGCGAGTGGCATCTTCCCCATTAGTGCCATCGAGGCGGAGAAGAGCACCGGCTTTTCGTTGCGCAGCAGCTCGTTTACGAGCGAGTCGCGGTATTCGCGGCAGGCTTTCTTTATTTCTTCGGCGACGTTGTTTGTTATCTCCTCTTCTGTCTCGCCTTCGGCATAGCATAGGTCGTATTTGTTGACGCCAATCAGGATCTTGCCCACGCCCACGCTCCTGACGTGCTCAAACACTATGTCGCGGTCGGTGGCGTCAAAGGCGCGGCCGGCGTAGAGCAGCAACAGCACCACGTCGGCCTTTTGTAAGAACTCTTTCGTCCGCTCTTCGCGCGAGACCACCGGGTCGTTGAATCCCGGGGTGTCCACAATCTCCACTCCCTTCAGCCATTCGGTGGGGTAATATATGCGGACGGACTTGGTGATGGAGACAAACTTTCCGTCTGCCCCGACATATTCGACCAGGTTGCCCAGGTTGTCTTTCTTTTTCGTGCCGAGCAGCGAGCATATAGCCATGCCCAGTGCGCCCGACTTTTCTATCAGCTCTTTGGCGGCCTTCACCTTCGATAGCTCCACTGGGTCGTTCTCAATGTCGGCAATGTTGCGCGAGGCTTGCATTTTAAGCTCTTCCCATTCGTCCTTTGTGTAGAACTCGGCCTCCAGCTCTTTCCGCTCGCCGTATGTTATTACCGACAGCGAGGCGGTCATGGGGGTGGTGGCGGCCGGCAGCACGTCGTCTTCAAATACGAATGCGTTCAGGAACGTTGACTTGCCGCACTTCATCTGGCCAATAACGCCGATGGTCAGCGAGTCGTTGTCTATCTTGGCCGCAATGGCTTCATAGTCGGCCTGCGCTATCCATCCCTGGTCAAAGGCCTTCTTTGCGAAGGAGCGCAGTTTCTGCTTCTTTTCTTGAAGCTCTTCAAATAGGTTCTTCTTGCTTTCCATGTCTGTTTCGTTTATTTACTCCCCCATCCCTGCTCAAGCTCCTTTGCTATCGCCAGTGCGCGTCTGCCTGAGATGTGGTATTTCTTTGCTATGTTCCTTATGTCGCTTTCAAACAGCTGCCTGCCTTTGGCCATCTTGGCTGCAATGTCGCTGGCGAAGGCGTCTTCGTTCTGCTCTTTGATGTTCCGTTGCGGTTGCTGTGGGGCTTCACTCTGTGGGGCATTGTGTGGCAAATCTGTGTCAGTTGCCGGGCCAGGCGCAATGTGCGGCGCACCCGTGGCCTTGCGGTAGTCTTCCAACGCCTTGCCGAACTTGTTTGCCGCGCCGGTGATGCCGGCCAGGGCCTCTTTCTTATCTTCAAGTTCGTTCTTGAAGTCCTGGATGCCTTTTGAGCATTCTGAAATTACGTTGGACAGGGTGTCTATCTGTGCTTTCAGGCTGTCTATCATTTCCAGCGACCCTATGAAGTCGTTCCACTGTTCCTTGGTTATCTTGAAGTAGTCGCTGCCAAACAATTTTTCTTTGTATTCCGGTATGTTGCTTATGTTTATGCACTCTTCTTCTATGTCCTTTAGCTTGCGTTCGAGGTCGTACATGGCTTCCTCGTTCTTGCGTTCCATGCCTTTCAGCTTTCTCCTGGTTTCGTCGTACTCTTTTTGTAGCTTTGTTTTTGTGCCGGAGAGTATGCCTTGCAACTCGGCTATGTTTTCGTCTTTGTTGTTTCCCGCCGGTATGCTTTCTATGAGCTTGAGCAGCGAGCCTACAGGGGCGGTGTGGGAGAACTGCACGTACCCGTTGACAAGTATGTCGTTCTTTTCCACCGTGCGCCTTATGTGGATTTCGAGTTCCTTTAGTGCCTTCGGCGACTTGGTGTCGGCCTTGTTGATGACGATGAATAGCGGCAGCCCCTTCAGGTGGGTGCGTATGGTGTCTATCGATGTCTGGTTTATTTCTCCCGTGTTGGCGTCGAACACCCAGAAGAGCGCGTCGGCCTCCTTTATGGCCTCTGCGGTGCGCCTTGCGTCCTCGCTGTCGTTGGAGTTGAAGCCCGGCGTGTCGAGTATGCTCAGGTCTCGCAGGTTGTCGTTCCTGTACGACATTACAAAGTGCGAGATGACCGACGACACGTCCACTTTGCGCAGTATGTCCTTGGTCACCTTCTCGAAGGTTTCCTTGGAAATGTTCTTCAGCTTGCCTTCGGGCGTGGTGTATTGCGGCAGGAAGTCGCTCCCGTAAGAGATGTATGTTGCAATTGCCGTGGTGGCCTTCGAACTTACGGGCAGTTTTGGCGCGTTGTCATTGTCTTTCGAGAGTATGCGGTTGACAATGGAGGTCTTCCCGGCGGAGAACTCGCCCACGAAGGCCACCACCTTCTTGCCTTGCAGCCACGTCTTGCGCTGTAGGTTGCACCACTGCCATACCTTGTTCTCCCACTCGTCGGCTTTGGCGTTGTCCCACACCCTAAGCTCTTTGAGCGTGGGGCGGATGGAGTCGTCGAAGGTGTCGTAGATGGCGTTCATGTGTCGGTCTATCTCCTTCGAGTCTTTGTCGTCGGCATCCTTGGCCTTCAGTATTTCGTTCACGAAGTCTATAGCCTCGCCCTTTTCGGCCAGTTCTGCCTCTTTCTCCGCTATTTCTGCGTCTTTGTCTTCTATGGACTCTTTGAGCAAGCTGACGTTCTTTTGGCTTTCTTCAAGCTGGGCGCGGGTTTCGCTGTGCCTGGTTTTCTCCTCGTTCAGCTTCTTCTTGTTGCTGCTTGCCTCGTCGTCAAGTTCGTCTATTTCGTCTTCGGCGTCTTGCAGCTTCTTTTTAAGCTGCGCCATGGCGGTTTCGCGGGCCGCCAGTTCGGCGGTCTTCGAAGCTAGGACATCGGCGAGTGTGCGGCATTCTTTCTCGATGTCGTCCAAGGCTGTGTTTGCCGTGTGCTGGGCGTCGCTGTCTGTGGCAGCGGCTTTCAGCTCGTCTTTGGCGTTCTGCAAAGCGGCTTCCTGTCTGGCTACGGCTTCTTTCGCCCTGGCACTTTCTTCGGCCAGGGCTTCGCTTGTGCGTGTGTCCAAGTCGGTGGCGGCGCCTTCAGTAGCGCGTGCATGGTGTGAGCCTTCGCTTTGTGCGTGGGCTTCGCTGTCGTGGGCAATGCGTTTTTTGCGCACTATCAGTATTGCCACCACCGCAATGGCAACGGTGGCGGCTATCAAGATTATCTCCATGTCTTAAGTCTGCCTTTATTTGTCGAGTTTGTCCCGAAGGCTTTCAAGTTCTTGCTTGCGGGCTGTGTATTGCATTTTCAGCTCGTCCAGCTCCTGCCGCAGCCTCGAGTTGTCGTTGCGCAGCCTTTCGTTTTCGTGCTTAAGGTCGGTGGCGAGGTCGGCCTTGTCGTCGGCCTCGTCTTCGTTTCGGCGCAGTTTTTCGCGCATTGAGCGCACTTCGGCGTTGGCCGCTTCAACTTGCTCTTGCAGCGAAGCCTCGCTTCCCTTCAGCCTTTGGATTTCGCTGCTTGCCGCGTTGAGCTTCCGTTGCAGGGTGTCTACGGTTGGTTGCAGCGAGTTCCCCATTACCTTGTCTTTGGCCACGGCACCCACCACGGCACCCACTATGGCTCCAATTATTCCTTCCATCATAGCTTTAGATGTTTTTAAGTTGTTGCTTGTATTCTTTAAGTTGCTTCATTCTGTTTAGCCGCGCCTCCTTCGACTGTGCGCTTTCGGCTTTCAAGTCCTTGAGCGACTGTTCCATCGAGGCGCACCTGTCGCGCGCCTCTTCGTGCAGCAGGTTGCCTATGGCGAGTTTCAGGTCGGAGGCTATGCCGTCTATCTGCATTGAGAATTCAGGCACGAGCGAGCCGGAGACATAATTGTTTATGGCCCTGCGGCGTTGCGGCTTGCCCATGGCTTTGTCCGTTATCCACGATACGGCGGTTTCTATTATGCCTTGCTCTTGGCCGAACTTCCTGCCTGTTTCCGTGTTGAAACTGTCGACGTCTTTTTGGTATTTGTCGAACTTATCTTTGTATTTTGAAGCCTTGTTGAGCATTTCCCCGATTTTCTTTTGCGTCCTCATGTTTGATGCCACACTCGCCACGTCGGTCGCGGTGTCAACCATGTCTATGGTTTTTCCTGCGGCAGCCGCTGCGGCGGGGCCTGCTGCGGCTGGGGCCATGGCACTCACAGCACATATAGTTGCGACGACGGCTGCAGCTTTTGTTACGTTGCCTATCAGCTTGTCGTGTTGGTGGCCCATTGCTGCAAGGTCGAGGTTGTAGCTAAGCCCGTTGATGACAACTCCGGAGAGGTCGAGGCTTTCGAGCGATTGCAGCGGCACTTCCCCTACCGTGCGCTGGCGTTCGCGCGCCATGTTGGTGAGTATGTACTGTATGTCTCTCTTGTATTGTTGGATTGTGGCCTGGGCGATGGTGTTGACGGCGGCCTTTACCTCGAAGTCGTAGTCGCCCGACTTGCCTTGCACGATGGCGTCGAGGCGGCTGCACGCTTGCTCTTGGAACTTGTTGGCGTATTCGCCGCCTTTGTCGCTGATGGCGGTGCTTGCGTCCCTTATCAGCTTGTCTATGTTGCGGCTTGTGCGCTCCAGCTCGTCCTGCAACTCGACAATCTTTTCGTTGAAGTCATTGCTGTCGCTTGATTTGGCGACAAGCTCGTCGATGTAGTTTGACAGGTCGGCGGCAATGCCTTCCACCCGTTTGGCTATGGCTTTGCCCACAATTTCGTTTTTCTGGGCTTGTATTTTCCCGAACATATCGAGGAGTTCGCCCAAGTTGCCTTTTGCCGCCGAAACGCAGGCCATGTTTTCGATGGGCAGATTCAGGTTTTCTTTGATGTATGCCTTTACGGACTCGATCTCTGCCGTTGATTTCGTGTCGCACTTGGTTATGGCGAGATAGATTGGGTGGTCGGTCAGCTGGGCGCTTTTAACGAAGTCGATGAGTGAGCGCGTCACTTGCTGGTTGACGTCGGTCACTATCAATATTGCGTCGGAGTGGGGCAGGAACGAGGCGAGCGTGATTTTGTGCTGCGGGTTGTTTGACGACAGCCCCGGAGTGTCGACGAGTATCGTTTGTCGGCCAATCTTTGTCGATGTGTCGAACACCATGACGCACTTTGCCCCTTCGAGCCTGTCGTTGCGTAGGTCTCCTGTCTCTTCTTCGGTCACTCTTCCGTCTGCCCATATCACTTCTGCATGGGCGGAGTCAGCCCCGAATTTAATTTCATATATGGTAGAAGTGACAGGCTTTGAAGCCGTCTCGAGCACTTGGCCGTCCATCAGTGAGTTAATCAGCGAGGTCTTGCCGGAGCTGAACTCGCCCACGAGCGGGATGATGATTTCTTTGTCGGCGCTCTCCGCGCGTCTTTTTAGGTATGCCAGGTCCTGGCTCGCGCTTTCGAGGTGCAGGTCGTCGGCTATCCTGATGATGTCGTCGATTGTGGTTTGCATGTTTTATGTCCGTTATTGGGTGAGTAATATTCTTGTAATTCTTGAGGGCGTAAAGTTACGGACATTCTTGTTTCAAAACAAGTCCATAACGGTTCATAACGGCTTTTGCGAGGATTTCCGGGCGGGGCTTTAGCCTTTTTTAACCATTCTCTGCGGCCAATGCGCCAAAAGGCGGATGGATGTCCGCATCCATCCCATACTTGCAAATATGCAACTAACGAAGCGTCCGTTGGCACCTGATTCCCTATATGCGCCATACCGTGACTTGAAACGGCCTGTTTCGAGCTGCGAAACGGCCTGTTTTGGACATTAAAACGTGCCGTTTTGGAAGCCAAAACGGCACGTTTGGCAACTCGTTGGAAACCAAACGGTTAGCCGAAACGGCATTCGCCAGGGACGTTAACATAAAAATGTTAACGGCGGCAGCCGTCCGACGCCGTTGCCGGGCGCAATGGCGGTGTGGCGGGAAGTTGCCGCCACGCCCTCTCGCTGGGGCGGCATGGCTGCGGAGCCCGTCTGCGGGCGCATCGGCATTCCCGCCCGTTCCAGCCTTGGTCTTGCCCGCGATGGCGGAGGCCTTGAAGTCGCCGAAGCCCCACACCTTATTCTATATGTCCGGCGGTCGTTGGCGTTTTGTGCTCCTTGGCCGCAGGTGTTCCCGGCAGGCTGCTTCCCGCCATGGCACTGGCGGATGGCTTGTGCAGGCTCGCAGGCATGGCACCACCGCGCAGCGATTAGTTAAAAATCCGAAATTGTTAGGCGGTTACACCTTTATTATGTAATTTTGCAGCTCGCATTTTGGAAATTAATTATAAACAAATAGACACAATGAATATTTCGTTCGAATGCCCCGACAAGATCAACGGGCTGCTCACGCTGACCGTTGAGAAGGAGGATTATGAGAAAGACGTTGAGAAGAAGCTCAAGGACTACCGGAAGAAGGCCAACGTGCCAGGCTTCCGCCCCGGCATGGTGCCGATGGGCATGATAAAGAGGATGTTCGGCCAAGGGGCCAAGGAGGAGACGGTCAACAGGCTGATAGGGGAGAAGCTTTCCGCCTACCTCACCGAGAACAAGGTGCAGGTGCTCGGCACGCCCATGGCCTACGACGAGGACTTCGAGAAGAACGACATGAAGACCGACGGCCCGTTTGTGTACAGGTTCGACGTGGCCGTGGCCCCGGAGATTAGCGCAGGGCTGAGTGCCGACGACACGATAGACTTCTACGACATCACCGTGGACGACGCCCTCATCGACGAGCAGGTGGAGATGCTGCGCTCGCGCGGCGGCCACGAGGCCAAGGTCGAGGCCATAGACATGGCCGCCAACGACATGCTGAAGGGCGACGTGCGCGAGCTTGGCGCCGACGGCAACGTGAAGGAGGGCGGCATCTCCCACGAAGGCTCGATACTCATGCCTTCGATGATAAAGGCGGAGGAGCAGAAGAACCTCTTCGCCGACGCGAAGGTGGGCAGCGACATCACCTTCAACCCGCGCAAGGCTTATCCCGAAAGCGACGCCGAGTTGGCTTCGCTGCTCGGCATCTCCAAGGACGACGTGGCCGGGGTGGAGTCCGATTTCACCTTCCACGTGGCCGAGATAATGCACTTCGTGAAGGCCGACGTTAACCAGGAGCTGTTCGACAAGGTGTTCGGCAAGGACGAGGTGAAGAGCGAGGAGGAGTTCCGCGCAAGGATTAAGGACGGAATCAAGGGCCAGGTGGCTTCCGACGAGAACTACAAGTTCATGCTCGACGTGAGGGCATACCTCGAGGGCAAGGTCGGCGAGCTGCAGTTCCCCGACGCGCTGCTCAAGCGCATGATGCTCCGCAACAACAAGGACAAGGGCGAGAAGTTCGTTGACGAGAACTACGGCGCAAGCATCAAGGAGCTTAAGTGGCAGCTCATCAAGGAGAAGCTTGCCGGCGACTGCAACATAAAGCTCACCGACGCCGACCTCAAGGACGTGGCCATGGGCGTGACCCGCATGCGCTTCGCGCAGTATGGCATGACCTCGATAGAGGACAGCTACGTGGAGAAGTTCGCCGAGGACATGCTCAAGCAGGAGAAGCAGAGGGAAATGATAGTGGAGAGCGCCATCAACATGAAGCTGGCCGCAGCCCTCAAGGAAGTGGTGAAACTCAACAAGATTGCCATCTCGCTCGACGACTTCAACAAGATGATGAACGAAAATAAGGAGAAATAATAAAATTTTTTCCTTCAAATAAGAAGGTTATCGACTTTTTTTATTAACTTTGTTCCTACGAACAAGCGAAAAGGTCGATAGCCTTCTTTTTTGTTCCCAACACTCAACCATTTGACATACATACGACAACGACACAGACATGAACGACTTCAGGAAATTTGCCACGCGCCACTGCGGCATCGACCCCCTGGCCTTCGACAGCATAGTGAGCGCACAAAACCAATACCTCAACCCCTACATCCTGGAAGAGCGGCAGCTCAACGTGACGCAGATGGACGTGTTCTCGCGCCTGATGATGGACCGCATCATCTTCCTCGGCACGCCGATAGACGACTACACCGCCAACACCTTGCAGGCGCAGCTGCTCTACCTCGACTCGGTTGACTCCGGCAAGGACATCTCCATCTACGTCAACTCGCCCGGCGGCAGCGTGTCGGCCGGCCTCGGCATCTACGACACCATGCAGTTCATATCGAGCGACGTGGCCACCATCTGCACCGGCATGGCCGCATCCATGGCCGCCGTGCTGCTCGTGGCCGGCGCCGAGGGCAAGCGCTCGGCCCTGCCCCACAGCCGCGTGATGATACACCAGCCGCTCGGCGGCGTGCAGGGCCAGGCGTCGGACATCGAGATCGAGGCCCGCGAGATACAGAAATACAAGAAAGAGCTGTACACCATCATTGCCGACCACTCGCACACGCCATACGAGAAGGTGTGGCAGGACTCCGACCGCAACTACTGGATGACGGCCGAAGAGGCAAGGGAGTATGGCATGATAGACACCGTGCTGGCGCGCAAGCAGGGCGCCGGCGAGGAAAATAGCGAAGGGAAATGAAGAAAGTTTGCAGCTTCTGCGGAAGGAGCGACAAGGAGGTCAAGCTGCTCATGACCGGGCTTACCGGCTACATCTGCAACGAGTGCGCCGTGCAGGCATACGAGATAGTGAAGACGGCCGGGCTTGCCGGGGCGGCAAAGAAAGACGCGCCGAAGCTCGACCTCAAGAAAGTGCCAAAGCCAACGGAGATAAAGGCATACCTCGACGACTACGTGATAGGCCAGGACGAGGCCAAGCGCACGCTCGCCGTGGCTGTCTACAACCACTACAAGAGGTTGCAGCAGCCGCAAGACGACAAGGGCGTGGAGATAGAGAAGAGCAATATAATAATGGTGGGCAGCACCGGCACGGGCAAGACCCTGCTCGCCCGCACCATAGCCAGGCTGCTCGACGTGCCGTTCACCATCGTCGACGCCACCGTGTTCACCGAGGCGGGCTACGTGGGCGAAGACGTGGAGAGCATACTCTCGCGCCTGCTCCAGGTGGCCGACTACGACGTGGCGGCGGCCGAGCGCGGCATCGTGTTCATCGACGAGATAGACAAGATAGCCCGCAAGAGCGACAACCCCTCGATAACCCGCGACGTGAGCGGCGAGGGCGTGCAGCAAGGACTCCTCAAATTGCTCGAGGGAACTGTGGTGAACGTGCCGCCGAAGGGCGGGCGCAAGCACCCCGACCAGGACTACATACAGGTGGACACGCGCAACATCCTCTTCGTGTGCGGCGGGGCGTTCGACGGCATCGAGCGCAAGATAGCCCAGCGGCTCAACACCCACGTGGTGGGGTACAACTCGGTGCAGAACGTGCGCAACATCGACAAGGAAGACCTCATGAAGTATATCCTGCCGCAAGACCTCAAGTCGTTCGGCCTAATACCGGAGATAATAGGCCGCCTGCCGGTGCTCACTTACCTCACGCCGCTCGACCGCGCGGCCCTCACGAGAATACTCGTCGAGCCTAAGAACTCCATCGTGAAGCAATACGAGAAGCTGTTCGAGATGGACGGCATAAAGCTCACGTTCAGCGACGACGTGCTGAAGCTCATCGTAGACAAGGCGGTGGAGTACAAGCTCGGGGCGCGCGGGCTGCGCTCCATAGTGGAGAGCATAATGATAGACGCCATGTTCGAGGTGCCCTCGACAGACGCCAAGGCGTTCGAGGTGACGCTCGACTACGCCCGGCGGCAGCTCGACAAGTCGCGCCTGCAGAAGCTTGCGGGCTGACACGTGCGGGAGGCTGGCCGGGGCTGCGGCACCCCCTGACTTCCCTTACCCCGAAAAAAGTTACCACACCTTAACCAGATACACGATATGACAGAGAAGGTGAACCTTACGAAAGCGCTGAAGAAATATTTCGGCTTCGACAAGTTCAAGGGCGACCAAGAGGCCATCATACGCAATGTGCTCGACGGCAACGACACGTTTGTGCTCATGCCCACCGGCGGGGGCAAGTCGCTGTGCTACCAGCTGCCCTCGCTGCTCATGGAAGGCACGGCCATTGTGATTTCGCCGCTGATTGCGCTGATGAAGAACCAGGTGGACGTGGTCAACGGCCTTAGCAGCGAGCCGGGCCTTGCCCACTACCTCAACTCGTCGCAGAACAAGGCTGCCGTCGACCAGGTGAAGGCCGACATACGCTCCGGGCGCACCAAGCTGCTGTACGTAGCGCCGGAGTCGCTCACCAAAGAAGACAACGTGGAGTTCCTGAAGACGGTCAAGATTTCGTTCTACGCCATCGACGAGGCTCACTGCATATCCGAGTGGGGCCACGACTTCAGGCCGGAGTACCGCCGCATACGCCCCATAGTCAACGAGATTGGCCAGGCTCCCGTCATTGCGCTCACGGCCACTGCCACCGACAAGGTGCGCACCGACATAAAGAAGAGCCTCGGCATCGTTGGCGCGAAGGAGTTTAAAAGCTCCTTCAACCGCCCGAACCTCTACTACGAGGTGAGGCCGAAGACGAAGGACGTGGACAAAGACATCATCAAGTTCATCAAGCAGCACCAAGGCAAGAGCGGCATCATCTACTGCCTCTCGCGCAAGAAGGTGGAGGAGCTTGCCGCCATACTGCAGGCCAACGAGATAAAGGCCGCGCCATACCACGCCGGGCTTGACTCCGCCACGCGCTCGAAGACGCAGGACGCTTTCCTCATGGAGCAAATCGACGTCATCGTGGCCACCATCGCCTTCGGCATGGGCATCGACAAGCCCGACGTGCGCTTCGTCATACACTACGACATACCCAAGAG
>CALUMB010000055.1 GCA_944321645.1 uncultured Prevotella sp. | reverse complement strand
AAGTTGTCGAAGTGGAAGATGGAGAACACCGTGTGGATGATGTCCATCACGCGCAGGAACTCGTCCTTCACCTGGTCGGGGCGGCAGAAGATGTGGGCATCGTCTTGCGTGAAGGAGCGCACGCGGGTCAGGCCGTGCAGCTCGCCGCTCTGCTCGTAGCGGTAAACCGTTCCGAACTCGGCTATGCGCAGCGGCAGGTCTTTGTAAGAGCGCGGCTTCCAGGCGAACACCTCGCAGTGGTGGGGGCAGTTCATTGGCTTGAGCATATACTCCTCGCCCTCCTCGGGGGTGTGGATGGGCTGGAACGAGTCCTTGCCGTAGTGGGCGTAGTGGCCGCTGGTCACGTAGAGGTTCTTGCTGCCTATGTGCGGCGTTATCACCTCCTTGTAGCCGTAGCGGGTCTGTATCTTGCGGAGCATGTCCTGCATGCGCAGGCGCAGCTCGGTGCCTTTGGGCAGCCAGATGGGCAGGCCCTTGCCCACGCGCTCGGAGAACATGAACAGTTCCATCTCCTTTCCTATCTTGCGGTGGTCGCGCTTCTTGGCCTCCTCGAGCATGGCAAGGTACTCGTCGAGCATCTTCTTCTTGGGGAACGACACGCCGTAGAGACGCTGCATCTGCTCGCGGGTGGCATCGCCGCGCCAGAAGGCGCCGGCCACGCTCGTGAGCTTGACGGCCTTTATGGCACCGGTGTTGAGCAGGTGCGGGCCTTTGCAGAGGTCGGTGAACGCACCCTGCGTGTATGTAGTGATAGACCCGTCCTCCAGATCCTGCTCTATGTGCTCGCACTTGTAGGTCTGGCCGGCGGCGCCGAACTCCCTTAGGGCGTCGGCCTTGGACACCTCCTTGCGCACGACAGGCTCTTTCTTCGAGGCCAGCTCGCGCATCTTGTCCTCTATCTTGGCGAAGTCGCCCTCCTTAACCATCTCGCCGCCGGGCAGCAGCACGTCGTAGAAGAAGCCGTTTTCCACAGCCGGGCCGAAGCCGAACTGTATGCCGGGATAGAGTTCCTGCAACGCCTCGGCCAGCAAGTGGGCTGAAGTGTGCCAGAAGGCGTGCTTGCCCTCGTCGTCGTCCCACTTGTAGAGTTGCACGTTTGCATCCTCATTGATTGGGCGGTTCAGTTCCACCGTCTCTCCGTTCACGCCGCAGGCCAGCACGTCGCGCGCCAAGGCGGGCGAAATGCTTTCTGCAATCTGAAGCCCGGTGACACCCTGCTCGTATTCGCGCACGGAGCCGTCGGGGAATGTTATCTTTATCATAGTCGTTATGTTTAGTCTCCTTTTTCAAGCCGCAAAATTAAGAATTTAATTCGGAATAAAAGCAAATTGGAATGTTTTTTTGGCCATAAGGCTCTTATCCATGAAATGCCTCAACCCCAAAGCCCGGAGAAGCCACCCGTTACCCGGCCACGCCAACAGCACGGTGCAGCACCATTCCGTTAACACCCCTTAACCAACAACCCAACCAAATTTAACACGCCACCTGCCGACTAAACAGGAAGCACAAGAAGGATTCCTCCACGTTGAAACGCAACGGAAACGCACCTATTTTATAAAACGGCACGTATTGCGTTGCGAAATGTACCGTTTCAGTAAGCCAAACGGGCTGTTTTGGAAAGCAAAACGGCGCTAAATTCCGCCCTTTCCCGGTCAGGAAGTCATGTGTTTTGCCACAAACCGAGGTATTTCCAGATTGCCGCCAATGCAAAATTTGCATGCCACACACCGCAACGGCATCTTAGTCAAGCTGTTACGGGAACGCGCCATTTTCACGATATATGCGGGCAACACTACGTTTCCCCGCGAGCGTGCAGATTTTGGGCATACATCCACCCATGTTTTTTTAACATTTACGCACTGCAAAAGCCCTAAAAAGTCCTTTTCTTGCGGCATTTCGGAGGATTTTGCTTAACTTTGTGGCATCAACATCAAAACCCGAAAATGAAATGAAGCGAACTATCATCATGGCGGCAATGGCGCTGGCAGCCATCGCCGCACCAGCACAGACGGCCACGCAGGCCGAGGTGCTCGAAGCGGCACGCAACGCAAACGACTACTTCATGGCGAAATATGCCGACCCCACGGAGCCTACCAACGTGAAAAAGATTCGCCCGAGCCACCTCTGGACAAGGGCCGTCTACTACGAAGGGCTGATGGCCCTCTACTCCATAGACAAAAACGAAGCTTACATAGACTACACCGACCGCTGGGCAAACTTCCACAAATGGACGCCGCGCGACGGCATAGGCACGCGCGACGCCGACAACCAGTGCTGCTCGCAGACCTACCTCGAACGCTTCGTGATGACCGGCGACTCGGCCATGCTGCGCCCCACGCGCGAAAACCTGCAAGGACAGATGGCCGAGACGAAGATTGGCTACTGGACGTGGATTGACGCCATACAGATGGCGATGCCGGTATATGCGCAGATGTATAAGATAACGGGCGACGAGGCTTACCTCGACCACGCGATGGAAATGTACCGCTGGAGCCGCAACGAATGCGGCGGCGGGCTGTTCAACGAGGCCGACGGGCTGTGGTGGCGCGACGCCGACTTCGTGCCGCCATACAAGGAGAAGGACGGCAACCAGTGCTACTGGAGCCGCGGCAACGGATGGGTGCTGGCCGCGCTCGTGAGGGTGATAGACCAGATGAAGCCAAAGGGAAAGGCATACAAGGAACTGAAGAAAGACTTCATAATGATGTGCGACGCCTTGGCAAAGTGCCAGCGCGAAGACGGATTCTGGAACGTAAGCCTCGCGTCGCCAGCCACGTTCGGCGGCAAGGAGACCAGCGGCACGGCCCTCTTCCTCTACGGCATTAGCTGGGGCCTGCGCAAGGGCTACCTAAAGGAAAAGACATTCCGCCCCGTGGCCGACAAGGCTTGGAAGGCCATGGCCACCGAAGCCCTGCACAAAGACGGCTTCCTCGGCTACGTGCAGGGAACTGGCAAGGAGCCTAAAGACGGACAGCCTGTAACATATAATAAGGTGCCGGACTTCGAGGACTTCGGCCTCGGCTGCTTCCTTCTGGGAGCGGTGGAATACTATAAGCTGATAAGCGGAGAGTAAGTTAAGTGAAAAATGAAGAGTGAAAAGTGAAAGACCAAAATGCAAAGAGCTGGACACATACCGCGCCGACAGCACATCGATTCTTCACTATTCATTCTTCATTCTTCACTATATTCTTGTTAATTTATAAAAAATAGGGCGCGGAGGCATACACTAATGGAAGAAAAGGCGTAATTTTGCGGCAAAAAATCAAAAGAGGCTTTTTATGAAAAAGATTTTATTCGTAGCCGCCATGCTCGTTTGCTGCTTGGCAACGGCCATGGCACAGCAGGCAGGAGACAAGAAACAGGCAGAAATCAAGTTTGACAAGACCACCCACAACTTCGGAAAATTCGCTGCTTCGTCGCCCAAGGTGTCGTGCGTGTTCACATATACTAATGTAGGCAATGCGCCGCTCATAATAAACCAGGCCGTGGCAAGCTGCGGATGCACAGTGCCGCAATATACAAAGACACCGGTGCAGCCGGGGCAGAAGGGGCAGGTGAAGGTGACGTTCAACGGGGCTGGGTTCTTTCCGGGCCACTTCAAGAAGTCGATCACCATACGCACCAACGGCAAGGCGGAGATGACGCGCCTCTACATTGAGGGCGACATGACGGACGAATAAACTATGGAACGGAAGGGGGCCGCTGTCAGAAATCGTAGGAGAAGCCGAGCGACCAGTACTCCTTAAACTGCCAGTAGCCGAACTTCTCGTCGCGGCTGGCGGCATCGTCGAAGCGCGGGTAGAAGAATAGGTTGGTGCTGATGTACTTGCTGATGCTCAGCGAAACGGTGTTCTCCCACTCCAGTTGCACGCGCTCGTAGGTCGTATATCCGTAGAAGCGCGACTTCCACTTAATCTGGTCGGTGATGTTCCACGTTAGGTCTACCGTCACCTGCGAACCGAAATCCTCGCCGGTGTGGTGGTCGCCGATTACGCCATAGCTGCTGGCCAGGTCCTTGCGGTCCACATACACAAAGTTGAAAGCTATTGCTGAAAGGTTGACGCTGCCCGTCAGCCTTTTGTTTTTTGTGTCCAGCTTGTAGTCCATACCAAGGCCGACGCTCAAGTTGAATGGCGACATGAAGTCGGAGTAGGTCTTTTCGTCGTTGCTCTTCAAGCCGCGGGCAAACTGCGTGTTGGCCACCAGCTGTATGGTGTAGTACCACCGGTTGCGGGCCTGGAGGCCGAGCTTGCCCGTGTAGCGTATGAGGTCGTTGTTGGTCTTGAAGCGGTGGAGCGTGTCGTCGCGCGACGTCTGGAAGCCGAGCTTCATCTCGAGCTTGTTCTCAAACTTAACGCGGCTCTTGTTGTCGTAGTTGGCCGTAAGCGTAAGGTTGGCCACCATAGAGTAGTTGCTCTCGCCGCCCTTGTACCAGTTCTCCGACACGTAGTTCTGTAGCAGCTGTATGTTTCCGTCGCCTCCAAACGTCCAGAAGTTCGGCCTCTTCAGCACCACGTCGGTGGGAGCGTACTCCGCAACATCCGGCACAGGCTCCACCCTTTCAACGAAGTCAAGTTCCTGGCGCATCGTCTTGTCCATTATGTCGTTGCGTATGGAGCCGCCCTTTTCGAGTTCGGCCTCCGAGCAGGCCACCAAGTCGGGGCGCGACAGGTAGACGCGGGCCAGGGCGGCGTTGGCGGCGGCCACGAGCGGGCTTGAAGCCACGGCGGCAGTGTCGGCGCCAAAGGCATCGGAAGCCACAGAGCGATAGAACGCCGTAGGCACGAACAGGCGGCATAGGCGGGCGTCGAGGCCGCCTTCGCCCGACGCGGCAGCCGCAGCGGCCACAGAGTCGAGCCTGCTTCGGACGGCTAGCAGCGAGTCGGTGTAGGCCGCCACCACCGACGCGCTGTCGGTGCGCACACGCCTCACCGGCCTGCGCTGCGCGACGGCATCGCAGGCAATGGCGCAAACGGCTATGAGCAAAAGCACAATCCTCATCCCTACAATATCCCAAATACCGCCCCGGCACAGGCAAGCAAGCAGGGCCTGCGGCCCGCCCCGGGGCAATGTTTGTGCAAAGTTAGCCAATAAAAACGAGAAACGGGAAGCCCAAGGCGAAAAAAGCCCAAAGAAACGCCGCACCGGCAAAATATCATACTAATCTTTGCGTCGTTCGTTTTTATTTAGTAATTTTGCACGATGATTAGGCATCAGATAACTTAATGCAGGCATTACAAATCATTAAACATATTTAAATCGTGGCAGAAACAAAGTACATCTTCGTCACAGGCGGTGTGGTATCGTCGCTGGGCAAAGGCATCATTTCGTCGTCAATAGGCAAACTGTTGCAAGCCAGGGGCTACAACATTACCATACAGAAGTTTGACCCGTATATCAACATAGACCCCGGCACGCTCAACCCATACGAGCACGGGGAGTGCTACGTGACCGTGGACGGCATGGAAACCGACCTCGACCTCGGCCACTACGAGCGGTTTACGGGCATCCAGACCACAAAGGCCAACTCGCTGACCACCGGCAGGATATACAAGGCCGTGATAGACAAGGAGCGCCGCGGCGACTACCTGGGCAAGACCATACAGGTGGTGCCACACATCACCAACGAAATAAAGCGCAACGTGAAGATGCTCGGCGAGAAAAACCACTACGACTTCGTGATAACCGAAATCGGCGGGACCATCGGCGACATCGAGAGCATGCCGTTCCTCGAAGCCATTAGGCAGATGAAGTGGGAGCTTGGCAAGAACGCCGTATGCGTACACCTTACATACGTCCCATACCTCAAGGCGGCAGGCGAGCTGAAGACAAAGCCCACGCAGCACTCTGTGAAAGAGCTGCAAAGCGTCGGCATACAGCCCGACGTGCTCGTGCTGCGCACGGAAAAGCACCTCGGCGACGGCATTTTGAAGAAAGTGGCCTCGTTCTGCAACGTTGACTTCGACTGCGTTGTGCAGAGCGAAGACCTGCCTTCCATCTACGAAGTGCCGGTGAACATGCTCAACCAAGGGCTTGACGCGGCCATACTGCGCAAGTTCGGCATGGAGATAGGCGAGAAGCCTACGCTCGGCCCGTGGCGTAGCTTCCTCGAACGCCGCAACAACGCCACCGAAGAGGTACATATCGGCCTCGTGGGCAAGTACGACTTGCAGGACGCCTACAAGAGCATACGCGAAAGCCTGTCGCAGGCCGGAACGTACAACGACCACAAAACGGTGATAACCTTCATCAACTCGGAGAAACTCACAGAGGAGAACGTGGCCGAGAAACTCGCAGGGCAAGACGGCATAGTGATATGCCCGGGCTTCGGCCAGCGCGGAATAGAAGGCAAGATAATAGCCGCACACTACACCCGCACACACAACATACCGACGTTCGGCATCTGCCTGGGAATGCAGATGATGGTGATAGAGTTCGCGCGCAACGTGCTCGGCTATGCCGACGCAAACAGCCGCGAGATGGACGCCAAGACGGAGCACAACGTAATCGACATAATGGAGGAGCAGAAGGACATCACCAACCTCGGAGGCACGATGCGCCTCGGCGCATACGAGTGCGTGCTGCGCCAAGGGTCGAGGGTGTTCGACATTTACAAGCAGGAGCACATACAGGAACGCCACCGCCACCGCTACGAGTTCAACACCACGTTCCAGGCCGAGTTCGAGAAGAACGGCATGATGTGCGTGGGCCGCAACCCGGAAAGCAATCTCGTGGAAATAGTGGAAATACCAACGCTCAAATGGTACATCGGCACGCAGTTCCACCCGGAATACCAAAGCACCGTGCTCAAGCCACACCCGTTGTTCCTCGACTTCGTGAAGACAGCCATAGCCAACAAGAAGTAAGCAACGGACATCTCAAAGCATAATATCGAACAGCCCATATTAATATAAGGTAAACGCCAACAGGCGACAACCAACGGAACGACATGAACAGAAACACTAACATCGGGTTCATTCTCATCGCACTGCTGCTGATAGCCTACTCGTGGTATATGCAGCCCTCCGCCGAAGAGATGGCCGAAATGCAAAGGCAAGACTCAATCGCAAACGTAGCGAGCCAAAGGGCGGAACAGGCGCAGAAAGCAGCCGAGGCCGCACAAAAAGCCAAGGCCATAGCAACGGCCAAGAGCGACACCACATCGCTGTTTTACCCTTCGCTAAACGGAACCAACAAACAGGTGGTGCTGAAAAACGGCAAGCTGGAACTCACGCTCGACACCAAAGGCGGCGTGGTAAGGAAGGCGAAGATCATGGGCTTCAAAGACCGCAACGGCGAGGCCGACGTGACGCTGTTTGACAGCAAGGACCAGAACCTGAACTTTATGATGGCAGGCAAGGAGGTGAACGTGGTCACGGCCGACCTATACTTCACTCCGTCGAATGTGACCGACTCTACCGTAACAATGACGGCACAAACCGTCAACGGCGGCGCAGTGGTTCTCGACTACAGGCTCGGCCAAGACTACCTGCTCAGCCTTTCGGTGCAGGCAAAAGGACTGGCCGGCATATTCGCCCCGAACTACCGCGAGATGGACATCGAGTGGAGCGACCTGTGCCGTCAGCAGGAAAAAGGCTTCACGTTTGAGAATAGGTACGCCACGCTTACATACAAAGAAAAGGACGGAGGCACCGACTACCTTAGCGAATCATCGGAAGAGGAAGACGAAAAAATCGAGGAGAAGCTCGACTGGGTGGCCTTCAAAAACCAATTCTTCAGCGCAGTCCTCATCTCCAAAGACGACTTCGCAGCCAATTCGCTCTTGACGAGCGTGCCGCAAGAGAAAGGCACGGGATACCTCAAGCAGTATGAAGCGAAGCTCAAGACCTTCTTCGACCCGACAGGCGCAAAGCCGACGCAGCTCGAAATGTACATCGGCCCCAACGATTTCCGCCTGCTGCAAAAAGTGGAAGAGCAGAGCGCGACGGGCAAAGAGCTTGACTTGCAGAAGCTCGTCTACCTCGGCTGGCCGCTGTTCCGCATCATCAACCGCTGGTTCACGCTTTACGTATTCGACTGGCTCACTGGCCTCGGATTCAACATGGGCATCGTACTCATACTCATAACCCTCCTGCTGAAAGTGATAACATATCCTTTGGTGAAGAAAAGCTACATGAGTTCGGCCAAGATGCGCGTGCTAAGGCCGAAAATAGAAGAGGCCACAAAGCAATACGACAAGCCCGAAGACCAGATGATGAAGCAGCAGGCAATGATGGCGATGTACTCCAAATATGGCGTAAGCCCGCTTAGCGGCTGTCTGCCCGTGCTCATACAAATGCCCATCTGGATTGCGATGTTCAACTTTGTGCCAAACGCCATCCAGCTGCGCGGCGAGAGTTTCTTGTGGATTAACGACCTCTCCACCTACGACCCAATCATAGAATGGGACAAGAACATCTGGCTGATTGGCGACCACCTGAGCCTCACCTGCATCCTGTTCTGCGTGGCAAACGTGCTATACTCAATCATGAGCATGCGCCAACAGCGCGACCAACTCGTAGGGCAACAGGCAGAACAGATGAAGATGATGCAATGGATGATGTACATCATGCCCGTCATGTTCTTCTTCATCTTCAACGACTACTCCGCCGGGCTAAACTTCTACTACTTCATTTCGCTCTTCTTCAGTGCCGCCATAATGTGGATTCTGCGCAAGACCACCAACGACGAGAAACTGCTCGCCATACTTGAGGCACGCTACAAGGAGAACCAGAACAACCCAAAGAAGACAAGCGGGATGGCCGCACGCATGGAAGAAATGCAGCGGCAGATGGAAGAAATGCGCAAGATGCGCGAGCAAGGCAGAAAATAACAACTACAAACATTAGCAACCTTACAATGCAAGGGCGTTCCACCAAGGGCGCCCTTGCAGCATAAACAAAGTACACAAACCAATGAACAAACTGACAGCCATAACCGCAGCTGCGCTCATCGCCGTGTCGGGCAACGCGCAAACCGCCACGGCAGCAAACATCGGCAAGAGCGAAATAACCATCAGCGACAAGAGAATGACCCCCGAAGCCCTTTGGGCCATGGGGCGAATAGCATCCGCAACGGCTTCGCCCGACGGCAAGCAGATTGCCTACCAAGTGGGATATTACAGCGTGAAGGAAAACAAAGGCCACCAAGTGCTGTGCCTTATCGGAGCAGACGGCAAGGACAACCGCCAACTTACCACAAGCGCCGAGAGCGAAACCGACCCTGCATGGATTGAAGGCGGGAAGCGCATCGCATACCTAAGCGGCGGACAACTGTGGGCCATGAATGCCGACGGCACGGGCCGCACGCAGCTCACCAAGTCTGCAACTGCCATCGAGGGATTTAAGTTCTCGCCCGACGGCAAGAAGGTGATATTGATTAAATCGATACCATACAACGACATCATAAAGAAGAATCCCGACGACCTGCCACTCGCAACGGGTATGCTCGCCACCGACTTGATGTACCGCCACTGGGACCACTACGTAACAAGCATTCCCCACCCGTTCGTAGCCGACGTGACCGAAAGCGGCATAACGGAAGGCACCGACATCATGGAGGGCGAGCCTTACGAATGCCCCATGGCCCCGTTTGGCGGAATTGAGCAGCTTGCATGGAGCACAGACTCAAAGACAATAGCATACACCTGCAGGAAGAGAACAGGCATGGAATATGCAATTTCGACAGATGCGGACATCTACCTCTACGACACTGCGACGAAGCAAACCACCAACCTGTGCAAGCCGGCCGACTACAAACCGATACAGCTCGACCCGACACGCTCCACAAAAGGCCAGCCTGTAAACAGCGAGGAAAACCTGAAGAACAATCCAGGATACGACACAAACCCGCAATTCTCGCCTGACGGAAAGTATATTGCATGGCAAAGCATGGCCCGCGACGGCTACGAGGCCGACCGCAACCGACTCTGCATCTACGACATTGCAACCGGGGAAAAGAAATATGTGACGGAGAGTTTCGACTCAAACGTGGACGCATTCTTCTGGAACGCCGACTCGAAGTCACTCTCGTTCGTGGGCGTCTGGCATGGATGCGTCAACGTTTACCAGACCGACCTCGAAGGAAACGTGCGCCAGATAACAAACGACTGGGCCGACTACGTGGCCATCTCGCCAGCCAACGACGGCAAGAAAATAATCGCATTGCGCCAAAGCCTCTCGTCACCGACCGACATCTTCGTCATCAAACCGGGCAAGAACGCCGACAAGACCGACGTTGAACAGATTACGTTCGAGAACAAACACATACTCGACCAGCTCTCCCTCGGCAAGGTGCAGCAACGCTGGGTGAAGACAACCGACGGCAAAAACATGCTCTGCTGGATTGTGCTCCCATCCGACTTCGACCCGGCAAAGAAATACCCCACCCTGCTTTTCTGCGAAGGCGGGCCGCAAAGCCCCGTCAGCCAGTTCTGGAGCTACCGCTGGAACTTGCAGATAATGGCAGCCAACGGCTACGTCGTGGTAGCGCCCAACCGCCGCGGACTACCAGGCTTCGGCCACGAGTGGAACGAGCAAGTGAGCGGCGACTGGACCGGACAGTGCATGGACGACTACCTCTCGGCCATCGATGACGCAACGGCCAACCTGCCATTCGTTGACAAAGACCGCCTCGGTGCCGTGGGCGCAAGCTTCGGCGGCTTCAGCGTCTACTATCTCGCCGGACACCACGACGGGCGGTTCAAATGCTTCATAGCCCACGACGGCGCCTTCAACCTCGAGTCGATGTACACCGACACCGAGGAAGCGTGGTTCAGCAACTGGGAGTATGCCGACGCCTATTGGAACAAGCCACTGTCCGCAGAAGCCAAGAAGACATACGACAACTCGCCACACCGCTTCGTTGACAAATGGGACACGCCCATACTCTGCATACACGGCGAAAAAGATTTCCGCATCAACTACAACCAAGGCATGGGCGCATTCAATGCCGCCAGGATGCGCGGCATACCGGCAGAGCTGCTGCTCTTCCCCGACGAAAACCACTGGGTGCTCAAGCCGCAAAACGGAATCTTGTGGCAGCGCACATTCTTCAATTGGCTTGACCGCTGGCTGAAGAAATAAAGACTAAGCCATGCGACGACATGGGCGGGAGCTTGGCCGGGCGAAACACTGCAAGAATGCCCCGCAAAGCTCCCTCCCCCTACAAAGCCAAACACACCACTACAACAAGAAACGAACTAAGAAAAAACAATGGCAACTACACAAACCAAGCTCAACGACAAGCCTTGGGCAAGATGGTCGGCACTGTTCATCGTGGCCTTCACGATGATGGCCGCCTACTACGTAAACGACGTAATGGCCCCGCTTAAGGGAATGCTCGAAGGCCAGCTGCACTGGTCAAGCAGCGAATTTGGTATGTTCATCGGGGCTTACAGCTTCCTTAACGTGTTCCTGCTCATGCTAATATGGGGCGGACTAATTCTCGACCGCTTCGGCATACGCTTCACCGGCATACTCGCCACGGTGCTCATGGTTGGCGGAACAGCCGCAGAATACATCGCCATAACCACCTACGGCGGCACCGACCAGCTGTTTATGGGCTACAAGCTCGACGTGTTCATGGCCTCCGCAGGCTACTCCGTGTTCGGCGTCGGCGCCGAGGTGGGCGGAATCACAGTCACAAAAATCATTGCGAAGTGGTTTAACGGCAAAGAGGTGGCGCTGGCCATGGGCGTGCAAGTGGCGCTGGCCCGCATCGGCTCGCAGGCAGCCTACGCCGTGGCCATCCCCGTGGCACGAAGCTACAGCCTCGACACGCCGCTCTTCATCGGCGGCGTTGTGCTCGTGGGCGGTTTCATTTCGTTCCTTGCCTTCACGTTCATGGACCACAAGCTCGACCGCCAAGTAAAGATTTCCACAGAGTCGTCGCCTGAAGACAAGTTCTCGTTCAAAGACGTGGTTGCCGTTGTCAGCAACCCCGGCTTCTGGCTCATTGCCGTGCTGTGCGTGCTTTTCTACTCATGCGTGTTCCCGTTCCAGAAGTTCGCCACCGAACTGATGATAACCAAGTACGGCGTAAACGAAGCGCTCGCAGGCACATTCGCAGGCCTGCCCGCCCTCGGAGCCTTGTTCCTCACCCCCGTGTTCGGCGGGATGATCGACAAGAAAGGCAAGGCCGCATCGATAATGATGCTCGGCGCGACAATGCTCATCTGCGTACATTGCATCTACGCCCTACCCTTCATCCACGCCTCGTGGGTGGCCATCGTGCTGATGATAGTGCTTGGCATCGCCTTCTCGCTCGTGCCGTCGGCCATGTGGCCGAGCGTGGCAAAGATATTCCCCGTAAAGCAGCTCGGCACAGCCTACTCGCTCATCTTCTTCATACAGAACATCGGCTTGTGGGGCGTGCCTGCGCTCATAGGCTACATCCTCGACACATATTGCATCACCGGCACACAAGAAGCAGGCGGAGTGACGACCAACACCTACGACTACACCCTGCCAATGTGCGTGTTCACCGGCATTGCCATACTGTCGCTCGTAACAGCGTTCCTGCTAAAAGCCGCCGACAAGAAGTACGGCTACCACCTCGAAGAGGCAAACCTGAAGAAATAAAAGGCTGCCGTAGAGGCTACAAAACGCGCCATAACCAATGAAACAGCCGGGAGCATAGGCGAAGCTCCCGGCTGTTTCATTTATGCCAAAACCAAGCTCAGACAGGCCACAGGCTGCACTTTGGCTGCGATACCCCCAAGACTAATGCCGGCATTCCGCCTTGCAACGCCAAATTTGAATATCCGCAAAGTTCCCATTCAAAGGAGTTAAAGGAGTTATGGGAAGCCATCGCTCCACTGCGTTCCGCTAAGGAGTCAGAGGACTTATGCTTATTCGCTTCCTTATTCCATTCATTTAGGCAAAATGCTGACATTGATACGCCAAATGCAGAAGGAGAAGCATTTAGCTGCCAAAGCCGCGGCCAACTTCCGAAAAAGTAAAAACTGTGGCGTGGCGCGGCACGAAACGCGCCACAATACGCACCGTCTTGCATTCCGAGACGGCACGTTCCGCAATGCAAAACAGGCCGTTTCGGACTCCGAAACGGCCTGTTTTAGTTTGAAGCGAAACGCCTGCGATATGCTTTCCAATCGTCGGGGAAACCATAGCTTGGCCTCAAGGCCGTAGCCAAAACACGGCCTGCGGCTTACGGATTCCCGGCATCGACTTCGTGGGCAAAAGCGGAGCGTTTTGCTGCCTTGTTCCGATTTAGGAAAATTTGATGCAACAAGTCTTTCGACTGGCCGCAAAGCCCTTAGTCGATGCTGTTCTCCGGGCGGAGCTGGCGCACGGTTTCGGCAGCGCGCCACATCTCCATGTTGCGCATAGCCTCAAGCTCTTTGTTCAGCCCTTCACGGTAGTCGGGCTTCGAGTTGCTGTCTATCGAGATTTGTGCCTCGTTGCCTGTCTTCACCGAATAGTACAGCCACTCCATCACAGGCTTTATCGCATCGCGGAAGCGGGGCGCCCAATCGAGTGCGCCGCGCTGCGCCGTAGTGGAGCAGTTGGCATACATCCAGTCCATGCCTTTCTGCGCAAACAGCGGCATGAGGCTTTGGGTGAGTTCCTCAACGGTCTCGTTGAAAGCCTCCGAAGGCGAATGGCCGTTCTCGCGCAACACTTCATACTGTGCTTCGAGCAGTCCTTCTATCGCGCCCATCAGCGAGCCGCGCTCTCCCGTAAGGTCGCTCGTGGCCTCACGCTGGAATGTGGTCTTAAACAAATATCCGGCCCCAATGCCAATGCCGAAGGCGATTGTCTTCTCTTCAGCCTTGCCCGATGCGTCCTGGTAAACGGCATACGAGCAGTTAAGCCCGCGCCCTTCGAGGAACATCGTGCGCAGCGACGTGCCAGAACCCTTCGGAGCCACCATTATCACGTCGATGTCGGCGGGAGGCACCACGCCGGTGCGGTCGTTCCAAGTGATGGCAAATCCGTGCGAATAATATAGGGTCTTGCCAGCCGTGAGATACTGCTTGATGGTTGGCCATGCCTGTATCTGGCCTGCGTCGGAAAGCAACATACAAATTATGGTTCCCTTCTCAGCAGCCTCTTCGATGGAAAACAGCGTCTTGCCCGGCACCCATCCGTCGGCCACGGCCTTGTCGTATGTCTTGCCCTGCCGCTGTCCAACGATCACGTTAAAGCCGTTGTCGCGCAGGTTGCAAGCCTGCCCCGGGCCTTGTATGCCATAGCCGATAACGGCGATAGTCTCGTCTTTCAACACTTCACGGGCCTTAGCCAACGAAAATTCTTTGTTGGTGACCACCGTTTCGATTACGCCACCAAAATTCATCTCTGCCATAGTTAAAACTTGATTTTATCTGCCGCCCCATGAGGGAAGCATTTGTTGTTAATTATTACATCACTTCAAATGCAGCTGCAAAAGTATAAAATTAAAACGTAACCACCAAGAATAATGTCAGATATTTACGAATTTAACCTTGCTTCTGCAAACTTCCACCTCGCCTTCGCTCCCGTTCTCGCGCTTGGCAATGCGTATGCAGAACTCCGCGCCGCCGGTTTGCTCCATGTAAAAGAGCAATTTGTCGCCACCGTGGCTCTCGGCAACGTATGCTATGTCGAAGCGTTCAAGCCGGTGTGACGCGTGCCAGTCTAAGTCGAAAAGGTCGAATACGTGTTCCATGTACTTCACGGAGTTGACATGGCCGTTCACGTCCACATCATTATAATATGTGTCAATGGTGCGCACGAGCTTCGCCCCCGCGCCCATCTTCACCCGCGACACCTTGGCGATGGGGCATTCCTCGCCCTCCACGACCCAATCGGCTATCTTGCCGCCGGCCACCGACAGCACATCCTGCGGCTGCCTGTCGGCAGTGTCAATCATAGCCCACACGCTGCGGCCATGGCCGAGCACGCGGCCATCGCCGGCCGTTATCCGGTAGTTTCTGTTGGTGAAATACTTCATCGCGCCCTCAAGCCAAGTCTCGACTCTGAACTCCGAGTACTGCCGGGGCATCTCTTCCATCTCCACGGCAAGGCGCGACAGCACCCACGTGCGGCCCTGCGGCCCTATGGTTGGCATGCCGAAACCGCGCTCGGCCGAATGGAAGTCGGAGGCATTAAGCAAATGGTTGCCCAGCTGCGACATGAAAAGCCTGTGCGTAAAGTCGCAGTGGAACGGCTCCGCCACGTAATTGTAAACGCCTATTTTTTCCATACCCATGCGTCAAACCATGTCACCGTTGCCTGCGTTGCGGCTTTTCTCGCGCTCCTCCAGATACGTGCTCACCTCCTCCTGCTTGCTCCTTGTCACGGCAATGCGGCCGGAGCGCGTGTACTGGAACACGCAGCCAAACTCGTTGAGAGTGTGGAAGAGGCTCATCACCTCTTCCGTCATGCCGTTGAGCATCACAATTACGTAAGTTGGGTTCACCTCCACTATGCTTGCGCCGTGCTTGCGGATGGCCTTCGACACATCGGGGTTTTCCAACACAGTGCGCGTGGACAGCTTGTAGAGTCCTGTCTCGCGGAAAAACAGTTCGTCGTCGGTGTAGTACTTAGCCTTCACGACATCTATCTTCTTCTCAATCTGCTTGGTTATCTTTATTATCTGGTCTTCGTCGCTCCACGCCGTAATCGTGTACTTGTGGAGGTGCTCGATGCTCGACGCCGACACGTTAAGGCTCTCGATGTTAACCTGCCTGCGGGTGAACACAGCCGTGATTTGGTTCAATATGCCGGCTATGTTCTCCGAGTAGACCAGCAGTGTGTACAGTTTCTTTCCTTCCATACTTTAATCGTTTATTTCAAGCAACATCTCGTCGACGGCCCTTCCCGGAGGGGTCATCGGCAGCACGTTGTCCTCTTCCTTCACGGCGCATTCCAACAGGTAAGGCCCTTCGGCCCCGGCCATCTTGGCCACTTCGGCAGCCAGCTCGCTGCGGTCGGTCACCACGGCGTAAGGTATGCCGTATGCCTCGGCCACCTTGCGGTAGTCCGGATTCATCATGTGGGTGAACGACTTCCGTCCCCCGAAGAACATATCCTGCCACTGGCGCACGTTCCCGAGGTAGTTGTTGTTCATAAGAATCATCTTCACCGGCACGCGCTGCTCCATTATCGTGCCAAGTTCCTGTATGCTCATCTGGAAGCCCCCGTCGCCGGAAAACATGCAAACCGTGCGCCCCGGTGCGCCGAAAGCCGCGCCGATGGCGGCGGGTATGCCAAAGC
>CALUMB010000054.1 GCA_944321645.1 uncultured Prevotella sp. | reverse complement strand
TTCACCGTGCGGAAGCCTTCGGTTATGGCCTCGTCGGTCATCGACGAAATCCACAGCCGCTTCACCGGGCAGCGTGCCTTGGCCTTCTGCATCACCCACCGCTGTATCAGTTCGCCTTCCTGCCCGGCGTCGCCGCAGTTCACTATGCCGTCGGCGGCCTGCATCAGCTTTTCTATCACGGCGAACTGCCGCCTGATTCCCTCGTCGTCTATGAGCTTTATGCCAAACTTCTTCGGTATCATTGGCAGTGCGCCCAGGCTCCACCGCTTCCACATCGGCGTGTAGTCGTCGGGTTCTTTGAGCGTGCAGAGGTGGCCGAACGTCCATGTCACTTGGTAGCCGTTGCCCTCCATGTAGCCCGTGCGGCTCGTCGTTGCTCCCAATATGCGTGCAATGTCTTTTGCCACGCTCGGTTTTTCGGCTATGCAGACAACCATTTCAGAGTTATGGATTTAGAATGTTGTGTTTTTGAGTTGTCGCGCGTTGCGCGATTGCGGGTTGTTGGTTTTTAAATTGAGCGGCTGCTTTTACAGGCAGCGGCAATGGGCCTGCCGCAAATAACCTGCACGGGTTTTCCCCATGGACAGGCGCATCGCCATGTCTGCCAATGGCCCGCTCTGTTAAGAAATGTGCAATTCGCAATCGCGCAACGCGCGGCAATTCAAGGTTTGTGGCTTCTAATTCCAAATTGTCAGTACCCTCCGCTTTCGCCCACGAGGATTACCGTGTGCCGCCTGCGGGGCGAGTTGCGCAGGAAGTGTATGTAGTTGCAGATGCACTCCGGCGAGTTGCAGTTGTGGCATACGCCGTCGGTGTGGCACGGGGTCTGTATGTCGAAGCGTGCCGCGTTGATGGGCGAGGCCGTCGAGCGGGCGCGTGCCAGCGCGGCGTCGGTTGTCTGCGCCACCTTGTTGAGGCCGACGACGAAGATTACGTGCTTTGGCCCGAAGGTGATGGCGGCCACGCGGTTGCCCGTGCCGTCGATGTTTACTATCACCCCGTCTTCGCTTATCGCGTTAGCGCTCGACAGGTAGTAGTCGGCCCTGAAGGCCTTCAGGTATATCTCCTGCGCCTCTTCGCGGCTTGCGGCCATGTCGCGGTCCATCACGTCGAGCGTCTCCCTGGCCTTTAGCGCGGCGGGTATGCCCATGTCGCGTATGGTCATCGAGCCGCCCCACGTCACCGACGCGCCGTCGGGTATCAGCTCGCTTACCTTTGCTGCGGCCTCGGCTGCCGTCGGGCAGTAGTATGCCTCCATGTTGCGGCGTTCCAGGTGGCGTATGATGTGAGCCGCGAGCAGTTCGTTTCTTGATTCGGTTGGTGTCATAGTCTTGTCGTTTTGTCTTTCAGCGCGTGTCGCGGCGCGAGGCGTTTAGTATGCCTCGTCGTGCGCAATCTCTTTTTTGTCAATCTTCTTTTTGTCGATGGAGTGCCACGCATAGAATATGTATGCGAGCACAAACGGTATGAAGATGCTCACGTAGGCCATGGTGCGCAGCGTGAACTCGCTGCTGCACGAGTTGGCTATGGTGAGCGAGCTTTGCAGGTCGGCGTTAGAGGGGTAGTAGGCCGTGTCGTTCCACCCGGCCGTGAGCAGCAGGGCGCACACCGTGAGCACCACGCCGATGCCCGCAGGCCAGATGCCGCGCACGTAGGTGCCGACCATTGCCGTGCGCAATATGCCGTAGAGCACGAGCGCAACCCCCGCGAGGAGCGCCGCCGCCACGTACCACATATCCACCAGGTTGTCTAAGTATTTCATCGGCTGCATGGATATGGCCCCTGTGTCAGGGTCGGCTGCGTAGCCGTCTTTCACGAGCGTGTGCGCCAGGAACGCCACGAAGAGCACGAGGAACGGCACTGCGTTTGCGGCCACGTGGCGGCGCGAGCGCGAGCGGATGGCCTCGTCGGCCACGTTGTTGATGAAGTAGAGCGGGCCGAGCACGCGGGCGAGGAAGAGCACCGCGAAGGCCAGCACGAGGTTCCACGGGTCGAGCAGCGCATCGAGCCCGTGGCTGGCGTTGGCCCAGTGGCTTATGACGGGCGACGCCCCGCTGACGAGGTTGTCTTTCTCCACCACGAAGTTAGACCCGTTGAAGAACGTGGCCACCGCGCCGCCGAGCAGCAGCGGCCCCACGATGCCGTTGGCCACGAGGAACCACTGGAATGTGCGCGTGCCGAGCAGGTTGCCCAGCTTGTTCTGGAACTCATAGCTCACGGCCTGCAGCACGAACGACAGCAGGATGAGCATCCAGAGCCAGTAGGCCCCGCCGAAGCTCGTGCTGTAGAACAGCGGGAACGAGGCGAAGAACGCCCCGCCGAACGTCACGAGCGTGGTGAACGTGAATTCCCACTTGCGGCCGGTCGAGTTCACGAGCAGCCTGCGCTCCTCTTCGCTGCGCCCAATGGAGAACAGCTGCGAGTTGCCGCCCTGCACGAAGAGCAGGAAGACGAGCAGTCCGCCGAGGAGCGATATTAAAAACCACCAGTACTGTTGCAAAAGTTCGTATGTCATTGCTGTTGTCTTTTAAATGTGTCGGCGGGAGTCGGCTGGAACGTGCGCCAGGCTTAGGCGTGCCTGTTGATGTATGCCCTTCCGGCCACTCCCTACTCGGAGTCCAAGACTCAATATTCCCGATCCAAAACTCAAAGCCCTTACTTGCCGCTTTCCTCCGGCCCCTTCTTGATTTGCTTGCGCAGGATGTTCACCTCCACGGCCAGCAGTGTGGTGAAGAGTGCGAGGAAGATGAAGAACGTCAGCGCCACGCTGCCGGAGCCGATGTCGCTCACGCCCACCCACGTGGGCATCAGGTCTTGTATGGCCCACGGCTGGCGGCCCATCTCGGCCACTATCCAGCCCGACTCGCTCGCCACGTAGCCCAGCGGCAGCATGGCGAAGGCTGCCTTGTGGAGCCAGCGGTGGGCGCCGATGTCCTTGCGGCAGGCAACGAACAGCACCGCGGCGAAGAACACTATGAACAGCACGCCAAGCCCCACCATGGCCCTGAAGGCCCAGAAGCACAGCGGGATGTAAGGCACGGCCTGCGCGGCGTTGTCGAGGTAGCCGTAGCCGAAGTAGGGCATATCCTGCTGCAGCTGCTTGCCCAGGGCGTACCTGCGCTGGCACCCCTCGCCGCCCAGCGTGCCGGCCTCGGCCTGCGCGTTCAGCTCGCGGTACTCCTTCAGTGCCAGTATGGCGCCCTTGCCCCTCCTCACCTTTTCCTTCAGCGATAGGGCGGCGGTGCTGTCGGGCAGCGGGTAGCCGCCCTTTATCAGGTCGTTGACGCCCGGCACGAAGCCGTCGGCCGTGCGCGTGGCCAGCACCGACAGCCCCGATGGTATGGCCAGCCGCAGCGGCGGCTCGCCGCCTGCCGCGTAGTCGGGCTGGCTGAAGGGGTCGACGAGGGCCACCACCGTGAGCGGCTGGCTCTTGCCCCCGTCGTAGAGGGCTTCCATGGCGGCCAGCTTCATGGGCTGCGTCTTGGCCACCTGGTAGGCCGAGCTGTCGCCGGTGTATGCGGCCAGGAGCGAGGCCACCAGGCCGACCGCGCCGCCTATCTTCGCGCTCTCCACGGCCAGCCTCTTGTGGCGGCCGCGCATGAGGTAGTAGCAGCTCACGGCCACCACGAACAGTGCGCCGATTATCCACGACGAGGTGACCGTGTGGCAGAACTTGTCGACGGCCACCGGCGAGAGCGCCACGTCGGCAAACGAGGTCATCTCGTTGCGCATCGTGTCGGGGTTGAACGTGCAGCCCACCGGGTGCTGCATCCATGCGTTGGCCACCAATATCCACCATGCCGACAGCGTGGCGCCGATGCCCGTGAGCCACGTGGCGGCGAGGTGGAAGCCGCGCGACACCTTGTTCCACCCGAAGTACATCACGGCCACGAACGTGGACTCCATGAAGAAGGCCACTATGCCCTCAATGGCGAGCGGGGCGCCGAATATGTCGCCCACGAACCACGAGTAGTTGCTCCAGTTGGTGCCGAATTCGAACTCGAGGATGATGCCCGTGGCCACTCCCATGGCGAAGTTCACGCCGAAGAGCCGCTGCCAGAAGCGCGCCGTGTCGCGCCAGAACGCCTTGCGGGTCTTGTAGTAGCACGTCTCCGCTATGCCCATTATCACGGCCAGGCCCAGCGTGAGCGGCACGAAGAGCCAGTGGTATATGGCCGTGAGGGCGAACTGCGCCCTCGCCCAGTCCACTGCGGCCGCATCGACGTTTAAGAGTAGTTGTGTCATTATAAGGTCGGTATAAAAGTTGTTTGCGTCCTGCGCCTTGGCTTCCCATCACCCGCCGCTGCCTTCGGCTGCGCCGCTCCTGCCTATCATCTCCGTGGCCACGAAGTCGGCCTCGCACCCATCTCCGGCGTTGGCCTTGAGGAAGTCGGGGAAGAAAAACACCTTGAGTATGGCGAACATTATGAACAGCTTGACTATCACCACCGCCCAGAGCGTCTTGCCGAGCGTCATGTTGCGGAATCCGTCGGCGTAGAGGTCGTAGATGCGGTATATGGTGCTGCGCTTGTCCATCGTGGTGGTTTCTGACTGCAAATATACATTATTTCCTCCAAACGGGCAACTCCACGGCTGTTTATTTTTGGCGTGGCGCGGCTTCGCCCCCGCGCTTGGCCTGCGCGGGCGCGGCGGCATCGCCCGCCGCCGGGGCTTGCGCGGCGTGTGGGGCGGAGGCAGGCGGCTGCCGCTTTGCTGCGTCGCGTGCAGCCTCCCCGTCTGTGAACGACTGTTAAAACCGCCGCCTTGCGGCCCGCTCCGCAGCCTTTCCCTAACTTGCTGGCTGTCAGAGGGTTGGCAAAATGTGCCGTTTCGGCTTGCAAAACGACCCGTTTTAGGACGCAAAACGGCACATTTCGGCCTGCGAAATGACCCGTTTCGCAAGCCAAAACGGCGCACTTTGCTTGTCGTTAACGTTTGTTTGCAAAGGCGGGCGGCGCGTATGGGCAGCGAGCCACTGTCGCTTGAAGCCAGGCTGTGGGTTAGTTTGGCTCGCTTTTCGCCTTTTTTATGCCGCTTTCCCGATAAAACTATGTACCTTTGCAATTGGCAATAAACCGTGGCGTGGCTTCTGGCGGCGGGCTATGTGGGCAAAACCGTGGCGTGGCAGAGGCCCGGAAGCCGTCGGAAGGGCGCAATGCCTTGCCTGTTTGGAGCTGTCGGGCGGTGCGTATGGTTGCACTGTGCCGCGCGGCATTGTTCCAGACTGCCACTTAATAAAACCGTGTGAAATGACTAAAGACGAGTTTCTCAAACTTCTATCGGATGAAGTCAAGACGTACAAGTCTTATCTTGAGACGGACCGGCAAGATTGGATTGTGAAAGGTTTTGTGGACATCGACAGGAATGTCTACGCAATCACTAACGACACGAAGGTGGTCTCGAAGATAATCGAGATATTGCTTATACCTAAGCTGGAAAGCTTCGCCCGCGCCAACGGCATGGAAATGGAGCTGCCTTCAAGGCAGAACTACTATCCGGACTTGACCTTTAAGGACGGCGAGGGAAATCTTTTCGCCGTCGACTTTAAGTCGAGCTATTACGCAGGGGATAGTGTGAACGGCTTGACCCTCGGCTCGTATTGGGGGGTATTTCCGCGAGAGGGATTCCGTCAGGAATATGGACCGCACATACAATTCATACGCCTCGCACACAGTCTTGGGCGTGTTGTACAGGCAATGTGGCGCCGGCGGCGGCGAAGCGAAGGTGTTTTCTATCGACGAATTGCCGGCAATCCATTCTGTGATAGGTGATTTCGTCTTTTTCGTGCAGCCTAAATGGAAAATCGCAAACGATGTGCCCGGAAGCGGCAACACGAGAAACATCGGCGGCATAACCAGCATTCCCGACTTGGTAAACGGGCGCGGCCCGTTTTCGTCTTTGGGCGAGGACGTTTTCGATGATTATTGGATGGGGTATTTCAACAAGGCGGATGCAAGGGCGGTCGGCCTTGGAAGCCCTAACTACCACAACCTGGCTACCTACCGGGAGTACCTTGAGTCGCAAGCGGCAAAGTTCGATAAACTGAAAAAATAGCCATGGCCACAATCATACCTCCTATTAAGTCGCAGGGCATAAAGACCAAGCTTGTGCCTTGGATAAACGACGTGATACTCCGCTCCGGGATAGATGTGGCAAAGGCCAATTGGGTTGAGCCATTCTTTGGGACGGGAGTGGTTGGGCTGAACTCTCCGCTTGGGGGCAGCTTTATGGTGGGTGACGCCAACCCGCACATCGTGAACTTTTACAACGGCGTGTTGGATGGCGACATAACCCCGGCGAAAATGCGTGCGTATCTGGAGCGTGAGTCGAATCTGCTGTCTGCCTCCGGGGAAAGCGGATATGCACATTACCGTGAGGTGAGGGAACGGTTTAACCGCCTCGGCGACCCGTTTGACTTTGTTTTCTTGTCGAGGGCGGGGTTTAATGGCATGATGCGCTTTAACCGTAAGGGGGAGTGGAACGTCCCGTTCTGCAAAAAGCCAAATAGATTCTCGCCTGCCTACATAAGCAAAATATGCAACCAAGTGGATGCTGTCCGGCGCGTCGTGGGAAGCAAGAAGTGGGAGTTTGCGCACCGTGGATTCGTAGAAACCATCGCCAAGGCCGGGAAAGGGGATTTGGTTTATTGCGACCCCCCTTATTTTGGGAGGTATGCCGATTATTACAACGGGTGGACGGAGAAAGACGAGGAGACGCTCTTTCGAGCGTTGTCTGCCACAAATGCGCATTTCATTTTATCTACATGGCACCACAACGAGTTCCGTGCGAACGAAATGGTCGGGCGCTATTGGGGCAGGTTTAATATCGTGACGCGGGAGCATTTCTACCATAACGGGGGGCGCATCGAAAACAGGCACAGCGTGGTAGAGGCGTTGGTGTTTAATTTTGAGCTTGCCGAAAAGCCTCGCCAGGCCGCCCAGCGTGTCGTCCAGTACGATTTGTTTGGCTGTCAGCCGCAGGAAGTGTGTGTGGCAGCTCCTGCATGACGAAGCTTCAGCCGCAGCCAGCCAATGGCCGGGGAAGCGCCTGCGCAAGGCTTCGGCTGCGCCGGCAGGCATATAATGTTGCGTTAGGGTGGTGGCTGCGGCGCGTCGGGCTGATGCCGAGGCCGTCAGGGCGGCGTAGGCTTAAATAGTTACTTATTCTTAAATTCGTGGCTTGTCCTGCATTGATTCTGCCTTTTCCTTTGCCGTTTCGGCTTAAAAATATAATTTTGCAAGAGTTTAACAATATGTAGAAATATGAGCAAGAAGATAAAGACGCTACTCGTCGCGGCTTTCGCGTTGCTGCTGTGCGGCATCGCCTACCTCACGTTCAGCCTCGTCTCGCAACGCCAGGCCAACAAGGAAATGCAGGAGCTGGCCGAACTCGACAAGAAGGAGATGGAGAACGAATACGAGCAGTTCGCCCGCCAGTACAGCGAGATGAAGACCCAAATCAACAACGACTCCATCGTGGCGCAGCTCACGCGCGAGCAGATGCGCACGCAGCAGCTGCTCGAAGAGCTGCGCAGCGTGAAGAGCAACGACGCCCGCGAGATAGCCCGCCTTAAGAAAGAGCTTGCCACGGTGCGCGCGGTGCTGCGCAGCTACGTGAGGGAGATCGACTCGCTCAACCGCCTCAACCAGAACCTCATGGCCGAAAACGACCGCATGAGGGGGCAGTACAACGAGGCTACGCGCCAGATTGCCGGCCTGAGCAGCGAGAAGGCGTCGCTCTCGGAGAAGGTGGCCATTGCCGCCCAGCTCGACGCCACGGCCATAAACATGGTGGCGAAGAAGAAAAACGGCAAGCCCGTGAGGAAGATAAAGGACTGCAAGTCCATCGAAGTGACGTTCCGCATCACCCGCAACGTCACCGCCAGCAACGGCGTGCGCACCATCTACGTGCGCATCGGCACACCGTCGGGCGACGTGCTCGGTGGCGGCGGCACGTTCGCCTACGAGAACCGCAACCTTGAGTGCTCGATGAAGAAGAGCATCGAGTACACCGGCGAGGAGACCCCCGTGACGATGTACCGCCAGGTGGGCGAGTTCCTGAGCAAGGGAACGTACACTGTGAGCATCTTTGCCGACGGCAACATGATAGGCTCGCGCAGCTTCACGTTCGAGAAGTAGGGGCGGCGCTCGCTCGCCGGCCCTCCCCCGGCGGGGAGCGGGCGTGGATGTTTAGGTCTCGTAATTGGGGCTTAAGGATTGGCTGCGCCGGGGTGCTTCGCCCATGGATGGGCTTGGGTAGGCTTGCCTTCCGGTGCGAAATGCGTCCGCGCCCGGCCCTATCCACGCCGGTGAGGGGCGGGGTGGTGGCTCGGAGAGGCGGCACAGGGCTTTTGAATTATATGGATGTCCGCATTTTGTCTAAACGGACGAAATAAGGAATCGAAGAAGCATACGTCTTCTAGCTCCATAGCGGAACGCAGTGGAGCGTTGACTTCTTATAACTCCTTTGACTCCTCGTGAAATAGGAGCTTTGCGGATGTTCAATTAAATTATGATGCAAATGCGATATGTAGTTTGGTTTCTTTTGTCGGCCTTGCCGGCGCTTCCCGCAGCGGCGCAGCGCGTGTTGTGCCTCGACAGCTGCCGCGCCCTTGCCCTGCGCAACAACAAGCAGGTGGCGGTGTCGGAAGTGCGGCTTGACGTGGCGCGCAACGTGAGGAAGTCTGCGCGCACGAAATACCTGCCCCGCGTCAGCGCCATAGGCAGCTATATGTTCAACAGCCGCGAGCTGTCCATACTCAACGACAACCAGAAGCGGGCACTCTCAAACATCGGCACCACGGCCACTTCGGGGCTTGCAGGCTCGCTCCAGGGCTTCGGCGCAAGCCTCACGGCCGAGCAGAAGGCCGCGCTCGACGGTGCGCTCCAGGCCTTCGGCACTACCACCGACCAGGCTTTGGGCAACCTCGGGGCGCAGGTGGGCGGCCTGGCCTCGGCCCTCAACGCCGAGGGGCAGAAGGTGGTGGACGCCTTCCGCACCGACACGCGCAACATCTTCGCCGGGTCGGTCATGCTCACCCAGCCCGTCTTCATGGGCGGCAGCATCGTGGCCATGAACAAGATGGCACGCCTTGGCGAGCAGATGGCCCGCAGCGGCATCGACGCGAGGCGGCAGCAGACCATCTACGACACCGACAACGCCTATTGGACCATCGTGTCGCTCGTACACAAGAAGCGCCTGGCCGAGAGCTACCTCGCCCTTGTGCGCCGCCTCGACGGCGACGTGCAGAAGATGATACGCGAGGGAGTGGCCACGCGGTCTGACGGGCTGAGCGTGAAAGTGAAGGTGAATGAGGCCGAAATGTCGCTCGCCCAGGTGGACGACGGGCTTGTGCTGGCACGGATGTTGCTGTGCCAGATATGCGGGCTTCCGCTCGATTCCGACATATCCCTGGCCGACGAGACCGCCGACAGCCTGTCGGTGGGCGTGGCCGGACACGGCGCCGACGCTTCCGTGGCCATGCAGAACCGCCCCGAACTGCGTATGCTCGGCAATGCCGTCGACATCAGCCGCCAGGCCACAAACCTTGTCAAGGCAGGCCGGTTGCCGCAGGTCGCCCTCATGGGGGGCTACTCGTTCAGCAATCCCAACGTGTTCAACGGCTTCCAGAACAAGTTCGGCGGCGTGTGGAGCGTGGGCGTGCTGGTGCGCGTTCCGCTGTGGAACTGGTGCGACGTGGCCTATAAGGTCAAGGCCGCCAAGGGCGCCACGGCCATCGCCTCGCTCGAGCTTGCCGAGGCACGCGAGGGAGTCGAGCTGCAGGTTAGCCAAAGCTCGTTCAGGCTTGGAGAGGCCGGCAGGAAGCTCGCCCTTGCCCGCTCGAGCGCGGCCCAGGCCGAAGAAAACCTGCGCAGCGCAAACGTTGGCTTCCGCGAGGGCGTAATCCAGGCCACCACGGTGATGGAGGCGCAGGCGGCCTGGCTCAAGGCGCAGTCGCAAAAGATAGATGCCGAAATCGAAGTTAAACTAAGCCAGCTGGGCCTGCAGAAGGCTCTTGGCACATTAGGAGAATAGCAATGTCAGCAAAAACGCAACACAACAATATCCTGCTGGCCATCGTCGGCTTCGCCGCCGTGGTGGCCGTGGTGGCCGTGGTGGGCTATTTCGCCCTTGGGCGTGAGCCGGAAGTGATTCAGGGCCAGGTGGAAGTGACCGAATACCGCGTGTCGAGCAAGGTGCCGGGGCGCATACTTGAGCTGCGGGTGAAGGAAGGCGACTACGTGCGCAAGGGCGACACGCTCGCCATTATCGACGCGCCCGACGTCGTGGCCAAGCTCACCCAGGCACGCAGCGCGGAGGCCGCCGCCGCCGCCATGGACGAGATGGCTCGCCGTGGGGCGCGTGCCGAGCAGGTGAGCGGCGCATACCAATTGATGAAGCAGGCCGAGGCCGGGCTTGAGATAGCCCGCAAGTCTTACCAGCGCGTGCAGCGGCTGTTCGACGAGGGGGTCATGACGGAGCAGAAGCGCGACGAGGCATACGCCAACTTCAAGGCGATGGAGGCGCAGGCTGCGGCCGCACGGAGCCAGTATGAGATGGCCCGCAACGGCGCGAGGCGCGAGGAAAAGATGGCTGCCGCGGCCCAGGTGAACCGCGCCAAGGGCGCAGTGGCCGAGGTGGGGTCGTACATCGACGAGACGGTGCAGGTGGCGCAGATGGACGGCGAGGTGAGCGAAATATACCCGAAGGAGGGGGAACTCGTCGGCACAGGCTCGCCGATAATGACGGTTTCGGTGATGGACGACCTTTGGGGAACGTTCAACGTGCGCGAAGACCAGCTGCGCGGGCTGTCCGTCGGCTCGACGTTCAGCGCCTACGTGCCTGCGTTTGGCAAGGACATACGCATGAAAGTGTACTATATGAAGGACGAAGGCAGCTACGCGGTGTGGAAGGCCACCAAGGCCAACGGGCAGTTCGACCTCAAGACTTTTGAGGTGAAGGCGCGCCCGGTCGGCAAGTTCGAGGGCCTGCGTCCGGGAATGTCGTTGGTCATTAAGGAAGGGTAGCGCGGTTGGCTCGGCTCGTAACATACCTCTCGCAGGTGGCGCACATCGCGCGGCGCGAGTGCCTCATCCTGCTAAGGAACCCCATCTGCTGGTTCTGCATGGTGGTTTTCCCGCTGCTTGTCATGTTCTTTTTCACGTCGATGATGGGCGAGGGAGTGCCTGTCGATATGCCCGTGGGCGTGGTGGACATGGACAACACGTCCACCTCGCGCCAGCTCGTGCGCCGCTTGGACGCTTTCCAGACAAGCCGCGTGGTGGCGCGTTACCCCACCGTAGGCGAGGCGCGGCGTGCCATCCAGCGCAACGAGATATACGCATTCCTGTACATCCCGCGCGGCACCACCGACAAGTTGCTTGCCTCGCGCCGCCCTCCCGTCTCCTTTTATTACAGCATGGCCTACGTCGCGGCGGGCAACCTGCTCTACCGCGACCTCACCACAATATCCACGCTTGGCTCGGCCTCGGTTGGCATGGCCACGCTCTCGGCCCGCGGTGTGCCGCCGGAGCAGGTGCAGGCTTTCCTCCAGCCGATAGTGGTTGACCTCCACATGATCTCCAATCCGTGGACAAACTACAACATCTACCTTAGCTCTGTGCTCGTGCCGGGCGTGATGATGCTGTTCATATTCCTCATCACGGCCTACACCATAGGCACGGAGCTTAAGTTTGGCAGTTCGCGGCGGTGGCTCGCCATGGCCGACGGCAACATCGTTGTTGCCCTTGCCGGCAAGATGCTCCCGCAGACGCTCGTGTTCCTTGCCGTGGTCTACGCTTATATGTATTATGTGTTCGGTGTGCTTGGCTTCCCCCATCCGGGCGGCACGCTGCGCATTCTCGGCCTCGGCCTGGTCACGGTTTTGGCCTCGCAGGGCTTCGGGATATTCGCTTTCGGGCTTATGCCGTCGCTGCGTATGTCGATGAGCGTGTGCTCGCTTTGGGCCGTGCTTAGCTTCTCCATGGCGGGGTCGGCGTTCCCGGTGATGGGCATGGACACGCCGCTGCAGGCTCTCTCGTGGCTCTTTCCGCTGCGCCACTACTTCATGGTCTACCAGATAACCGTGTTCAATGGCTACGAGCTGCTCGACGCCTGGTTCCACATTGCCGCCCTCGTGGGCTTCGCCCTGCTGCCGCTGCTTGTGCTGCGGAAGATTAAAAACGCCATGCTCACTTACGTCTACATACCATAAGGCCATGAGGGAAAACGGACTATTGCAGAAGATTCGTGGCGGCTTTGCCGATGCCTGTGGCATTTGGGCCGACGAGATGCGCAACACCGTGCGCGACGAAGGCATGCTCATATTCTTCATTCTCGTGCCGCTGCTCTACCCGCTGCTTTATTCTTGGATATACAACAACGAGGTGGTGCGCGACGTTCCCGTGGTGGTGGTCGATGATTCCCACAGTGCCTTGGGCCGCGAGTTCGTGCGCCACTGCGACGCTTCGCCCGACGTGCGGGTGCTTTGCCACGCCAACGACATGGACGAGGCGCGTTCGCTGCTCAGCCGCCAGGTGGTGAAGGGCATCTACTACCTGCCGCCCGACTTCGCCGTGCGCCTCGGGCGAATGGAGCAGACCGCCGTCAGCGTCTACTGCGACATGAGCCTCATGCTCACCTACAAGGCCATCTACCAGACTGCCATGGGCGTGGCGCTCGAGATGAACGGCGGATTCCAGGCCAAGCTTGCCGGCAACCAGACAGCCCGCGAGGACGAGCTGACCATCAGTCTGCTGGATGTCAAGCCTGTGCCTATATTCAACCCGGCGGGCGGCTACGGCTCGTTCATCCTGCCCGGCGTGCTCATGCTCATCCTGCAACAGACGCTTGTGCTCGGCATCGGCCTCTCGGCCGGCACCGCCCGCGAGCGCAACCGTTACCAAGACCTCATCCCCTTCAACCGCGCCTACCAGGGAATGTTCCGCATCGTGGTTGGAAAGGCGATGTGCTATTTTATGATTTACGCCGTGCTCGGTGCCTACCTGGCCATGGTTGTGCCAAGGATATTCGACTTTGTGGTGCTGGCCGAGCCGTCGGCGTTGCTTGCCGTGATGCTGCCTTACGTGCTGGCGTGCATCTTCTTCGGCATGGTCGTTTCGTGCATCGTGCGCTACCGCGAGAACGTCATGCTGCTCGTGGTCTTCGCCTCGGTGCCGCTGCTGTTCCTCTCCGGCGTGTCCTGGCCCGGGAGCAACATCCCGTGGTTCTGGGAAAGCTTCTCGTGGCTCTTCCCCTCCACCTTCGGCATCCGCGCATACGTGCGGGTCAACACCATGGGGGCATCGCTCCACGACGTGGCTTTCGAGTATCGCGCCCTGTGGGTTCAGGCTGCCGCCTACTTCTTCCTTGCCTGCGGGGTCTACCGCCACCAGATTCTGATGTCGAAGAAGCACGCCCTCGAACGCCTCGACCGCATCCGCCGCAAGCGTGCCCTGCGCCGTTTGCTGCGCCAGCGCGGGGGCAGGCAGTAGTGTAGTACCTGACTTGATTGAATAATATGTATAGGATGAAATGTATGTTGTCGGCTTTATTCCTCGTCGTTGTGGCCATGCAGGCCGCCGCGAAAGCCGATGGCGCGGGCTTGTGCCTGCGCGACGACGCCACCGGCGAGTGGCTCATAGGCATCTTCGACAGTTGTGCAGTGTACGACAATTGCCTCTGGCGGTGCGAGCAGACGTCGCGCCGGGGCTACCAACTGGCCGACGGGCATCGCAGGGTGGGCGTCAGCCTTAGGCAGGGCAAGGCCGTCATAGACGGTCGCAGCTACCGCTGCTCCGAGCTTTCTGGCCCGTTCCTGCCCGAATACCCTTCGCCCGACGAGACTCCTTACAGGGCCGTCAGGTCGCTGCACCCCGATACCGCCACGCTCATCTGCCTCACGCGCAGCCGCCGCGAGTTCTATTTCGATTACTCGGTGTCCGACGATTCCGTGAAAACCACATCGAAGCGTGAGCCTCTGCCCAACGCCGACGGGAGCGTGGTGCTGCGCTTCCCCACGCGCGGAGTGGCCTGCTTCCGCCTTCTGGCCGACTCGATTGGTACGCAGGGCCATTGGTCAAACGCCATGGTATACTGCAACTCGGGCGACACGGCCCTGCTTTACGTTGACGATATCGACGGACGGGCCTACTGCATGGGCAGCCTTTCCCGGCTCAACAACGAGCTGATGGCCGCCGGGGCGGCCTCGCTCCACGCATGGTCGGCGCCTTGGCACGACGCCCCGCTCGACTCCGCGCTGCCCGCCTTCGAGCGCAGCTATGCCCGCAGCCTGCGGCTTATCGATTCCGTTTGCGCCGCGCGGCCCTCGCTCTCGGCACGCGCCCGCCGCTGCATGGCCGCCTACTGCCGCTACGACCATGCCTTTGAGAGCATATACACCATGTGGTCGGCCTTGTGTTACGATGAGGCCGGGCCGCTGCGCAGCGAGTTCATCGCCACGGGCAAGATGCCCGCCATCTGCCGCGAGACCATACTGAAGTTTGCCGGCGACTACGAGGCGCGGCAGGTGCCGCCGTCATACGCCCTGACCAATTTCAGGCAAATATACAAGCAAGCCAAATTCGTGCTCGATGCCGGGCTTACCCCTGCGGAAGTATGCCCCGAGCAGCGGCCCATAGTGGTGCGTTTCGACTCCACCGAGACCGCCGGGCTTCAGCTCTTCGAGCAGATAGTGAGCCCTTACCGGGGCAAGATGGTCTACATCGACTTTTGGGGAGCGTGGTGCGGGCCGTGCCGCGCGGAGCTTAGGCACGTCAAAGCCATGCGCGAAAAACTGCGCGGCAAGGACATTGTGTACATCTTCCTGGCCAACGATACCGACGGCGAGGCTTTCGCCGAGCTTACCCGGCGCTACGGGCTCGAAGCCCCCGGCTCCGTCAGCCTTAACTTGGCTGCCGACCGCCAGGCCGCCCTGGAGCGTTTCGTCGGCGTGCCGCACTTTCCGTTCAGCCTGCTCCTCGACCGCCGGGGCCGCCCCGTGAAGGGCGAGATACCGCGCCCCAGCCAGGCCGACGAGCTGCTGCGGCTGGTGGAGAGAGTGGAATGAGTTCCGTGAAATGCCCGGTTGTGAAGGAACCCCGTACCCCATAAAGGCGGGTTTCCTTTTTTCGTTGGCCGCTGGCCGGCGCTTTGTCGTGCGCTTGTGCGCCTTCTTTGCCTGTGCTTGCCTTGTGCCGCCGTCACCTCTCCGTCTTTTCCTCCCTGTATTTCCGCGGCGACAGGCCCATGGCCTTGGTGAACATACGGGTGAAATAGTAGCAGTCGTCTATGCCCACCTTGTGGCAAATCTGGTTTACTTTCATGTCCGTAGATGTCAGCAGGCGGCAGGCCGTCTGCACCTTCAGCAGGTTGAAGTAGGCCAGCGGGCTGTGGCCGGTCTGCCGCTTGAACATGGCGGAGAAGTGTGTTGGCGAGAATCCCGCGTAGTCGGCAATGTCTTTGAGCGACAGCCGCCGCTCTGCGTTCTCGCGCATGAAGTGGATTGCCGCGCCCACCACGTCGGTAGGCTTCGTGCCGGCGTCCGTTTTGCGGTAGAGGGAGAGGTAGCGCATGGAGGCCAGGTAGTGGTGCAGCAGCGACGAGGCGTAGCGCAGGTTCTCGCGCCCGTAGCCGTCGCGCAGCGTGTTGAATATCTCCTCGAAGAGCCGCGTGCGGTCGCTGATGCGCGACATGATGCCCGGCCTGATGTCGTGTGGCTGCAGTGCGCCCTCGGCGTAGACTGCGGCGTGCTCGCCCATGAAGTGTACCCAGTAGATTGTCCACGGCCTTTCGCCGTCGGCGGCGTAGGTGTGAGGCTTGCCTGCGGGCAGTATGAAGTACTGGCCGGCCTCCACCCGGTGTTCCTCCCCGCCCGCGCGGTACCACCCCGCGCCCTCCACGCAGTATATCAGCACGTGCTGCTCTATCGGTTCGGTGCGCTCGCGGTAGTGTCCGGCGGCGTTGGGGTAATAGCCAATGTCCGTTATGTAGAGGCTGGAGGCCAGCGGGTCGGCCCGCTCCATGTCTATTGCCATTTGCGGCAGCACAATCATCTGCTCGCCGCTGAATCCGTCTTTCTGTCTCATGGGCCTGTGGTTTTATGCCGCTAAGGTAGCTATTTTCGGTCTTTCCCCAAAATATTATTGTGCAAAAAGTCCTTTTCCCACGCTTCTTCGTGCCAGTTTTGGCGGCGGTTTTTTGCCGTTTCTGTAAATGGTTGATAATCAGGTGGTTTCCAATATGTGCCGTTTTGTGTTGCAAAACGTGCCGTTTTGCAAGCCAAAACGGGTCGTTTCGCAAGCCGAAACAGGCCGTTTTGCGAGGCAATGCGGCAGGTGTCGCCTTTCGGGGCGGCTGCAGGCGCGTGCCAATCGATGCCGAGGCGCGGCTTGACAGTGAAAAAGTCCATTAGTGTTTTATTTTTGCGATACCTCCAAATTCGGCTTTTCCAGGGCGATTGGAGGTGTTATTTTTACCTACACAAAGGTACGAATTTTTATCACATTAACAATCAATCTGTTATAAAGTTTTAGCCTTTTTACGACAGTCCCTATAGTAGCATCTTTATGATTTAAGTAAACATTCAATTTCAAGAGTTTCGCAGAATCTGTTGAAGTTATCGATCGAAAAAGAAA
>CALUMB010000053.1 GCA_944321645.1 uncultured Prevotella sp. | reverse complement strand
ACTTCCAGCTCATGGAAGAGGAGCGCAAGGCACGCGAGGCGGAAGAAGAGGCGCAGGCGTAGAATAATGGTAACAGGAGTTAAGACTAATGAAAATAGGAGTTAAGGAGTTAAAGAAGTCAAGGAGTTAAGACAATAGCTTGTTACGCACAGTAAGATGGCAAAAAAGCATTTGTCTTAACTCCTTGACTTCTTTAACTCCTTAACTCCTAAAAAATTATATCGAGTAGTTCCAGTCCTTCAGCGCGTAGCCCCAGTTTTCCTCCACGAGGCGCACCGTGCGGTCGTTGTATTTGTAGGCGTTCTTCTTGTAGCCCTTCTTCTTCTCGGTGTAGGCTCGTATCGCGTCGTCGGCCTGCTTGAAGCCCGGCAGGCCGAGCGCGTCGTAGATGTGGCGCGTCATTCCGTAGGCATCGGTCTCGTAGTCCTCAAACTTCACCTCTATGAGGTTGCCCTGCGGTATGAGAGCCTTGTCTGCCTGGTAGCGCCGGTAGAGCTTGGTGTAGACGCTGAGTATGTTGCGCTCCATCTCCTCCGAGCTTATGTCCTCGAGCTTCAGCGGCAGGATGGTGTTGTTGAAGAAGCTGCGCGTGCTCTCGAACACGGTGTAAGGGTTGCGCATGAGGTATATGAACTTGGCGTCGGGGAACATCTTCACCAGCTCACGCACGCGCCCGGTGTGGGGCGGGTTCTTCGATAGGAACTGCGTGCCGTGGGTGTTCCACAGGCTTATCTTTATCAGCTTGGTGAACACTTCCTCAAACACCTTCAGCTCGTCAGGCGTTATCCGCTCGAAGGTGAGGAAGCGGTCGCAGTACTCCTCCATGTATTTCGGGAAGAACCAGAAGTTGTAATACGTGTAAGGCATCATGTTGGCGAGGGCGAACTCCTCCTCCTGCGGCAGGTCGACCGACAGCTCCATGTTGTCCGTGGGGCGCTTGTCGGGCATCAGCCAGGCCATGTTCTTCTTGAAGAACGCCTGCCCGAACATCATCAGATGCGGGAAAACGGTCTGGTAAGTGGTGTTGTAGCCGAAGTGGCGGTCGCACGACAGCACGTTGTGCATGAACGTTGTGCCGCTGCGCCAGTGGCCCAGTATGAACACGGGCGGGTGCTCCAGCGGCTTGTCGGCGAGCAGGCGGCGGTAGCGTGCGTCCTGTATCGGCGTGAGGAGGCTGAGCAGTCGGCACACGCCTTTGGTCAGGCGGTACTTGCGGCGATAGCCTTTGTCGATGTCGCGCCCGGCGCACACGGCCTTAAAGGTATCCCAGTCGGCACCCACGAGGGTGTTGATGGGCAGCTTGTTGAATTCGAGTAATCCCATGGTGCTATGCTTCTTTGATTATGTCTTCCACTGCTTGCTGCATTCGTTCGGGGGCTATTGCCCTCGCGCCCGAGGCAGCCTGCGCTACCGCGCCGATGCAGAGGCGCACGTCGGAGTCCGCCGCCAAGCCCTCGGACGGCGCGGCGCAGCAGGCCACGGCAATGCCTCCGTCGGCCAGGCGGCGCGCCATGGCGGCGGCATCCGCCCCGGGATACTGGCCGGGAGTGACGGCCACGGCATACTGCCCGATGTCGAACAGGCGGCGTTCGAGCGTCAGCGCGAGCACGCTTTGCTGCCCGTCGGTGCCTCCCTCAATCCAGTAAACGCGGCCTTGCTGGCCGAGGCGGCGTTCGCGCTCGGCCTTGGCGACGGCAGATATGCCGCGCTCCATGTCGCGCCGGTCGGCGTCGGAGATGGGCGTGAAGAGGTCGGCGGTGTCGGCCTTGGCCGTTATCATGCCCACGGCCGACGTGTTGTTGGTCACGGGGTCGATGATTATGAACGACCCGCAGGCCTTGTTCTCCATGTAAGGGTCGAAGAACAGCTCCTTGTTTGTGGTTATCACGACCTTGCCTATCTCGTTGAGCTTCAGTGCGGAGGCGTTGCTTTGCTCCATGGTGTTCACGTCAACGCGGTAGCGTATGCCCTCTATGCGTGCGCGGGTGGTGTTGGTGGTCTGCTTGATGTAGAACTGCTTGGAGGTATCCATCGGCTCCTCGTCCATCCATACGAGCATGGCCTCGAAGCAGCGGCCCGTCTGCGGAAGGTTGTCGGGGTGCACGAGCATTTCGCCGCGCGACACGTCGATCTCGTCTTCGAGCGTGAGCGTGACGCACTGCGGCGGGAAGGCGTAGTCGAGGTTGCCGTCGAAGGTGACTATCTCCTTCACCCTGCTCTTTTTGCCCGAGGGGAGTGCCATCACCTCGTCGCCCTTGCGGACGATGCCCGAGGCCACCTTTCCGCAGAAGCCGCGGAAGTTGAGGTTGGGGCGCAGCACGTACTGCACGGGGAAGCGCAGGTCGGCGAGGTTCTGGTCGCTGCCCACCTGCACGCTTTCAAGGAAGTCGAGCAGGGCGGGGCCGCCGTACCACGGCGTGCGCTCCGACCGCTCCACCACGTTGTCTCCGTCGAGTGCGGAGAGCGGTATGCACTGGATGTCGGGTATGCCCAGCGGCTTCGTGAAGGCCATATAATCGGCCACGATGCGGTCGAACACCTCCTTGGAGAAGTCCATGAGGTCCATCTTGTTGACAGCCAGCACCACGTGCTTGATGCCGAGCAGCGACACGAGGAACGTGTGGCGGCGCGTCTGCGTGATGACACCGTTGCGGGCGTCCACGAGGATGATGGCCAGCTGCGCCGTTGAGCCGCCGGTTATCATGTTGCGCGTGTACTGCTCGTGGCCCGGGGTGTCGGCAATGATGAACTTGCGGCGGTTGGTGGAGAAGTAGCGGTAGGCCACGTCGATGGTTATGCCCTGCTCGCGCTCGGCCTTGAGTCCGTCGAGCAGCAGGGCATAGTCTATGTGGTCGCCGGCGTTGCCCATGCGCTTGCTGTCGCGTTCGAGAGCGTCGAGCTGGTCCTCGTATATCTTCTTGCTGTCGAAGAGCAGGCGGCCTATGAGCGTAGACTTGCCGTCGTCCACCGAGCCGGCGGTGAGCAGGCGCAGCAGGTCTTTCCTCTCGTCGTTGTCAAGGAACTCCTCTATCGACATCCTGTTGCCTTTAAGGCAGTCGTTGTTTGTGCTTGTCTCTGTCATGATTTTTCGTTTTTGTTTGCCTTCCCGGCCTCTTTGCGCAATGCGCTGAGGCTCAGTTGGTTGCCCCAGCGTGGCATCTTTGCTTGCAAACGGCCTGTTTTGCGCTGCCGAACGGCCTGTTTCGCCACATGGAACGGCCTTCTCAAGGTTTCAGGCGCGTATCTGTAAATATGCTTTACTGCCCTTGCCGTGTCCACCCAGGCGCATCATGCGCCCGGAAATGAAGCGCAAAGCCCTTGGCGCAGCCCTTTCTTAATTTTTAATTCTTAACTCTTAACTCAAAAGTATCCCTCGCGTTTCTTCTGCTCCATGCTGGAGTCCTGGTCGAAGTCTATCACGCGCGTGGTGCGCTCCGACTTGGTTGTGGTCATCATTTCCTCCACGATCTTCTCTATCGTGTCCGCGCTCGACTCCACGGCCCCCGTGAGCGGCCAGCAGCCAAGTGTGCGGAATCGCACCATCTTCATTTCAATCTGGTCGCGGTACTTCTCCGGCAGGCGGTCGTCGTCGGGCATGATGAGCGTGCCGTCGATGTTCACCACGGGCCGCATCTTGGCGAAGTAGAGCGGCACGATGGGTATCTTCTCTATCCTGATGTACTGCCACACGTCAAGCTCAGTCCAGTTCGACAGCGGGAACACGCGGATGTTCTCGCCCTTGTTCACGCGGGTGTTGTAGATGTCCCACAGCTCCGGGCGCTGGTTCTTGGGGTCCCACTGGTGGAACTTGTTGCGGAACGAGAAGATGCGCTCCTTGGCCCGCGACTTCTCCTCGTCGCGGCGTGCGCCCCCGAAGGCCGCGTCGAACTTGTACTTGTCGAGCGCGTGGAGCAGCGCCTGGGTCTTCATGAGGTCGGTGTGCACCTTGCTCCCGTGGGTAAACGGGCCGACACCCTCGCGGAAGGCCTTCATGTTAGACTCCACGATGAGCTTCCAGCCGTGCTCGCGGGCGTAGTTGTCGCGGAACTGCAGCATCTCCTTGAACTTCCACTTCGAGTCGATGTGCATCAGGGGGAACGGCGGCTTGCCTGGATAGAAGGCCTTCTCGGCCAGGTGAGCCATCACCGACGAGTCCTTGCCGATGCTGTAGAGCATCACCGGGTTCTCGAACTCGGCCGCCACCTCGCGTATGATGTAGATTGATTCTGCCTCTAATTGCTTTAAGTGGCTAAGGTTGTAGTCTTCTGCCATATCTGTTCAGTTTTGCTTCTTTATCTTCGGTAAAATGAGTTTGAGCACATCTTCCACGCAGTCGCCGAGCGGGCGGGCCGACGTGTCGATGGAGAGGGCTGGCGACTGCGGAGCCTCAAACGGGGCCGAAATGCCCGTGAACTCGCTTATCTCGCCCCGCCGCGCCTTGGCGTAGAGGCCCTTCACGTCGCGCTCCTCGCACACACGGAGCGGCGTGCTCACGTATATCTCGACGAAATCTTCCTCGCCCACGATGCCGGCGGCCATGCGGCGCAGCTCCTCGCTGGGGCTTATGAAGGCCGCTATGGTAACGATGCCCGTATCGACGAACAGCCGCGCCACCTCGGCTATGCGGCGTATGTTCTCGCGCCTGTCGGCGGGCGAGAAGCCCAGGTTGTTGTTTATGCCCGAACGGATGTTGTCGCCGTCGAGTATGCGGCACAGTATGCCGCGCCGCTGCAGCTCGCGCTCAAGGGCTATGGCCAGCGTGCTCTTGCCCGAGCCGCTAAGCCCGGTCATCCAGAGCATCAGCCCGCGCTGGCCCAGCAGGGCCTCCTTGTCGGCGCGGGTGAGCATCTTGTCGAATATGGGGTAGATGTGTTCCATGTCGTTTGTTTGGGTTTAAGTCATGCAGCCGGTGCGAACGGCCAGATAAGCGGGATGAGGCTCACCGACACCACCATAACGATAATGTCCATGGGCAGCCCTATCTTCACGAAGTCGGTGAACTTGTAGTTGCCCGCTCCCTGCACTATGAGGTTGGTCTGGTAGCCAATCGGCGTGGCGAAGCCGGCCGAGGCGGCAATGCATATCGCTATGAAGAAAGGCATGGGGTCCACGCCGAACTTGGCAGCCGTCTCCATCGCGAGCGGGAAGGCCAGCGCGGCCGCAGCGTTGTTGGTTATCAGCTCGGTGATGAGCAGCGTCACGGCGTAGAGCAGCGCGAGCGCACCCCACGCCCCGAGGCTTCCGCTCACGCCCTTTATGAAGTCGGCTATGAGCGCGGCCAGGCCCGACTCCTCCATTGCCGCGCTTATGGCGAAGGCGCAGGCTATGGTGATGAGTATGTCCCAGCTTATGTACTTGGTGTACTTCTTGGGCGGAAACAGTTTCAGCCACGCCATGACCACGGCGGTGACGGAGGCGAAGAAGAACATATCCATCCTCACGCCGGGGAAGCGTTCCTGCACGGCGGGCAGCTCGCCCACCGTGGCCCCTACTATCATCACAAGGAGGAGGGCCAGCGCCGTCCACTTCTTCCACGCCGCCACGGGGCGCGTGGGTATCTCCTTGCCGTTGGTCATCATGAGGAACACCGACGAGTCGCCCCACGTGCGGGTGAAGGCGTCGTCGGCCACGAGCACGAGCGTGTCGCCCTGCTGCAGGCGCACCTCGCCCAGGTTCTCGGTGATGACCTGTCCGCCCTGGCGTATCTCCTTCACCTCGGCGCCGTAACGCCGCTTGAAGTCGAAGTTCTTCAGCTTGCGCTTCAGTCCCGGGAAGCGCGAGGCCAGCACCACCTCCACCACGTGCTTGCCCGCCTGCTCGCCGGCTTCGGCCTCTTCTTCCTCCAAGGCGTCGGGGCGTTCGGCGGGCAGCAGCTTCTTGGAGGCGACGAAGATGAAGGCCAGCCCCACAATGGTTATGGGTATGCCGGTGTAAGCCAGGTCGAACATCTTCATGCCCGGCAGCCCGCGGTCTATCATCATGCCATGCACCACAAGGTTGGTCGACGTGCCAATGAGGGTGCAGAGCCCGCCGAGTATGGTGGCGTAAGACAGCGGGATGAGGAACTTAGTGCACGGCAGCCCCACGCGCCTCGCCCAGTTCTTGATGATAGGGGCGAAGATTACCACCACGGGCGTGTTGTTCAGGAATGCCGAAAACGCGCTCACCAGCGGCAGCACGCGCATCTGCGCCTTGGCGACCGTAGCCCCCGCGCCGGGCAGCAGCCTCTTCACCACATCGGCCAGCGCGCCGCTCTGGCGCACGCCCTCGCTCACGAGGAAGAGCAGGCCCACGGTGATCATGCCCCGGTTGCTGAATCCAGCAACCATCTGCTTGGGCGAAATGATGCCGGCAGCCATGAACACCACCACCACCGAGAGCAGCACTATGCCAGGCCGCATCTTGTCGCGGATGAGCGCCACAAGCATCCCGGCAAGCACAAAAATAACAAATGCTATCTCAAAATTCATCGTCTGTCAGGCTGATTGTCCTTCGGCGGCCTTGCGCCTAACTATAAACCAAGGGTTATGCAAGTCCTCCTTATTATATATTAGCGGCCTGCCGTCGTCGGCCCGCACCACCTCGCAGCCTGCGGCCTCGGCTATGGCCTGGCCAGCAGCCGTGTCCCACTCCATCGTTGGGGCGAAGCGCGGGTAGGCGTCGGCCTTGCCTTCGGCCACCATGCATAGCTTCAGCGAACTGCCCCTCGACACCGTTTGCAAGCCGGGGTGATCCTCGGCCAGCACATCGATGTATGCCTTGGTCTCGGCGTTAATATGCGAGCGCGAGGCCACCACCGTGAACGGCCTTCCGCCGTCGCAGGCAGGCAATGCCGCCGAGGCGGAGGCAAGCTCACCGAAAGAGCCGAAACGCGCCCCCGCACCCACGCCGTCGGCACGGCCCGCACGCCCCTCGGCCACCAGCCCCCAGAAGAGTTCGCCGGTGGCAGGCACGTAGATGACGCCAAGCGTGGGCCGACCACCCTCGGCAAGGGCTATGTTGACGGTGAAGTCGCCGTTCTTCTTTATAAACTCCTTTGTGCCGTCGAGCGGGTCTACAATCCACATCCGCTCCCAGCCGCGCCGCTCTTCGTATGGCGCGTGCAGGCTCTCTTCGCTCAGCACGCCAATAGCCGTTGTGGCCAGCGCGTCGCCAATCACTTTGTCCGACAGCCGGTCGGCCCGCGTCAGCGGCGAGTTGTCGGCCTTGGTCTCTATGCCGAAGTCTTGCGAGGGGTCGAGGTAGACCTCCATTATCCTGCCCCCAGCCTCAATGGCGGCGTTGGCAGCCAACGCCAAGAGTTGTTCGTTGTTCTCCATAAACAATCTGCTTAAGGGTGGCCTTGCCAATGCCCCCACCCGATTTAGGCTGCAAAGGTAACACATAAATTCCGTCTTGCGGCCACCAATAAACCTTTGTTGTCTGTAATTAACATAAAAATGGCAAGGCCAAGACAAAGCAACAGCATTATTTCTTACATAGCGATATGCGCTCTGTGGCGGCAGACGCAAGTAATTTATATGTAGGCTCAAGCAAACATTCGCTAAAGCCATAGCATTCAAAAATAGTTTTGTCGAATGCTTTGCGGTCTTCCCTTCCAAGCTCATCCACGATATCGCCTATTGGCCTGTTTTTCAAAGGCGCAAAGGCTTTTACAATCATGTCCTTTTGCCGTTTTGAAAGCAAGTCAGGATTTAACAAACGGATTTCCTTCAAATAGTTGGCGTTTAAGTCCAAAGCGCCCAAGTTTCTTGAAGTGCCACGCATTTCGAGCGCAATAAAGGTGATAACAGAATTGAACAACGCCGCAATAAGCTCCACGTCATACCCATTTTGGACTTGCATTGCGATAAGCCTCTGGTCGATGGTGAACGGTTGTTTTGAATAAGTAAAGAAGAAACGGTCGTATGGATTGATGGCTGTTATAATCTGAGCCTGCTTTGGCCGTAGCGAGTACCAGTATGGACGGTGGCCGCCGCAAGCTTCCATGATGGTCTTGCTGCCGTTCTTGTTTTGCGCATTTTGAAACTTTTCAATCCATTTCCTTGTGCCAGCGTCTATCTTGTCGATAGAATCTTGGCAGACAAACACCCAATGCTTGTAGCCAGCCCCAAACTCAATCCTATCCAATTCGCCCGGGGATTTTATGTATGGCATTAGGTATTTACCATGTATTCCCGTCGCTCCGGCCTCATTGCTTTTTATTACGAACATATCGTTCCAGCCAGTGCGCTCACCTCTTATCACATTTACAATCCTCGGGAAATAGCGCGTCAGGCTATTCTCAAAGTTAGAAAACAAATCAGGGGAATAGAAAAATTCGCCCCAGTTTCGACCTGCGGCAACACTTTTGCAAAGTGCATCCCTCGGCACAATAGAAACGCAGACCGAGCCGTCTGCCTTGTTGTACAAATTACGAAAGATGCCATTGCGCGTCCAAGAAGCACTTCCAACGCTGTCGCAATTGTCAACTTCTGCATAGAAGTCTTCTATTTGCCCAAGCTGCGTGTATATGTCGCCGTTGCTAAACAGCCGCCCCAACTTTTTGTTGATTGTGACGAAGCGCGTCGGAGCGTCCGATGCCCCTCTTTCAAGCACCATAAATATGGTTGACACCTGCGAATCCTTAAACCAATGCTCGGCTGTGCTTCTTACAATATAGCGTATGTGGAAGTTGTCAAGCAGGAATCGTTTGAACTGCAAACCATATTCTTTGCCGAGCCATGCGTTCGACGTGATGGCTGCCAAGCAGCCGTCCTGCTTCAAGAAACGGATGGAGTTGTAGACGCAATATGTAAAATAGTCGGAACGCTCGTTCACCTTAAAATTACCGCCGCTAACGAAAGCTGGCTGCTCATTCTGGAATTTTTCGCGGAAAAAGGCCGTCAGCCGTTCATTCTGGATGTCCTCTTGCTGGATGAAAGGGAAATTGCTCGCAATGCCATCAAACAATGGCAGGGGAACCTCCGTGCGCTCCTTGTGGTTGTGCGGGTTGGGGAATTCCACCGCCTGCCCAACTTCAAGGTTAAAGAAGTCACTACGCATGACGCGAGGGAAATTGTCCGTAACCGTTACGTCTTGCTTATACAGGCTGACGACCGAAAGCATGGCAGGGAAATGCGACACGTCGTTCCCCCATATTTGGTTCAGCAACTGCGAATGGTTCTTGTTGCCATGGAATCCCAAAATCTTATAAAACGAGTTGAGGAAAGTGCCCGTTCCAGATGTCGGGTCAAACAATACGTCTGCATTTGTACGCACTGCGGGATATGCGACAAGGTTTGCCAATGTTTCGGGTGTAAAGTATTGCCCAAACTTTTGCTTTTCGCTTGCAGGCACAAGGTTTTCCAAAATATTCCCTATGACCCCTGCGGGAAGAATCCTAAAGTCAAACAATGCCAGTGTTTCCAATAGCTGGAGCAAAGCCTCATCAACCAAAGGCGAATATCGGATGCAGTCTGTGAAGTAAGGCTTGAAAATTGCCTGGTAGTCTATTTCGCCGGCCTTGCCGAAAAGTTCCCAAAGTGCAGCCTTTACGTTCTGCCTTTTGGTTATCGACATTGGTTCCAATTCGCCGCTAAGGTTCTCGCTTAGCGTGAGGTAAAACAGGATTTTTCCAACAAGGTTGTAATACATAAACTTCGCCAGCACCTGCTCCGGCATGACATGCTCCTTTCGCTTTGACGATGCGGACAAAATCCGAATCGTAGCCCCTTCGTATATTTTCCATTTTCCGAAAGCCTCGCGAAAAGCCCTGTTTTTTCCTTTTTCTTCTTCTATGGCAAACTGGAATTGCGGAATGATTACCATCCCCGCACTTCGTATGGCATCCACTATATTCCCAGAAATATCAATTGCTGGCTTCAAATGGCCATTGCGGAACAACACACCGAGGTCGTGCAAGATGTCGTAAGCTCGTCTTTTAAGCTCGCCTTCATGCGCCGAATATTTTAAGGGGTCGGCCATGTCGTCGCGCACGGATATTGACGGTATCCGCTGATATGTTTTCAGCCGGGTTAAGGTGTCTGCCGTATAGTGGTGTGTATCAATGCCCCAGATTACAGCTTCTGCGCCATTCCAAGTCACGAAAGAGTCTGATTTGAGCATTTTCGCCTTTTCCAAGGCGTTGTCGAGCATCGCCGCGTCATCCACAGGGGTGTCAGGGAACTTGAGTTCCCAGCCATTGAACACAACGCCCGATACCTTGTCGGCGAAAAGCAGTACGTCAGGGAACTTAGTCCGCCCGCTTTGCATTTTCACGCCGGTATCGTTCGTCACATCCTGGAATACGGTTTCCCCTTTCTCTATGGCAGATTTAAGCCAGCTGATCAATTGGCCAGCCCAATCCCTTTCGTTTCGCTTTATGTCAACCATGGCAGTCTATGCTTGCTAATGGCTTGCCGTGCCGAAAAAGCCCGGCATATTTTCGTTGGCGGCCCCAGACCCCATGAAGCCAACGGCACTGAGCCTATCCCTGCACACTTTTATGTAGTCGGTCTCCTGCACTTTGTGCAGCATTGCCCCTTGGTTTTTTTCAATCCCTATGTAGCGGCGGCCTTCCAATGCCGCAGCCACGAGGAAACTCCCGCTGCCGCAAGCATTGTCGAGCACGATGTCTCCCTCGTTGGTGTACGTGCGTATCAGATACCTGCCAAGCCCGACCGGCTTCTGCGTCGGGTGATACACCCTGCCTTCAGACTCCGCCGTCTTGAAGTACACATAGTCTTCGGCAGGCCGCTCCTCCATAAACACCACGTCGTTGGGATAGCGCAAGCCACTGCTAAACACATGGCTTGGCTTGAAATCCCCATAGCTGCCCGTATTTTGGTCTTTGCGTATGCCCTTGTCGTAGCTCTCGCCGACAGTCATCTGTGGATTATATGTGGGCTGGCGTTTGTAGAACACGCAAATGTCTTCGTGCTTGCGGAGTGGCTGTTTCTTTGCGTTAAGGAAATTTGTGGGCTTCGACTTTATCCACACTATCTTATATTTAAACCACGCCTCGTTGCTTAATATGAGTTTAGCGGTGAACACGCCTTGCGATGTGAGCACTATCACCCCGTTGTCTTTGATGATGCGGGTATATTCTTTCCACAGTTTGCCAAGGTCAATCACGGAATCCCACTTGTTTTGTGTCGTTCCGTATGGTAAATCGCAAAGAATCATGTCAACCGACTTACTCGGCATTTGCGGCATCACAGCAAGGCAGTCGCCCTCAAACACCTGACCAACAAAATCTTCTATGCTTTTGCTCATATTTACAAAATTCTATTTACAAGGCATCACCGCCACAAGATGCGCCACAGGCACAAAGTGCATTTTGCCTATAAACATTAGCCGCACCTGCAAAGGTAACCATTAAATGCGAAAAAAAGCAACGCCCATCAAAAAATCTTCAAGCAGGTGCAAATAATTTAATGGCCATTTGGCCAAGCTTTGCAAGGGAATTTTCCTGTGTCGAAAATAAATAACCTTGCACCTGCCTTGGCGTAACGTGGCATGGCGAAAGGTTCACAAAAGGAGTCAAGGCACGGCCACCAAACAATATGCCCACCAACCGCTGGCCATATTAAATAAGCGCGGAATCCTACGCTATGTTTACAACCCGCCCCTATTGGTTAATTATCCGTAAATAAGGCGGCGCAAACCAACTGCGAATTGATACATTTAGTATCTTTGCATAAAGCATTGCCGCACACGCGCCCCAAGCCCCAAGCGGGCTTGAGGGCAGGCCGGAAGGGCATCGCGGCAAGGCGGGGCGGCACCTGGCCACCCGGCCAAAGGCATGGCAACACCAACAAACCATAGAGCGACATGAACAGGATAAAGGAAGCAGCGATACTCGCTATCGGAATGATTGTCCTCGGCTTGTGCATCAAGTGGGGGATTGACGACTTTGCCAACAAGGACAGGGTCGTCACCGTGAAAGGACTGGCCGAGAAGGAGGTGGAGGCAGACAAGGTGACGTGGCCAATACAGACCAAGGAGATAGGCGACGACCTGCCCGCGCTCTACTCGAAGATAAACGCCACGACCGAGAAGGTGAAGGCTTTCCTGCGGCAAAACGGCGTAAAGGAGCAGGAAATCAGCGTAAACGCCCCAGTGGTGGTTGACCTGAAGGCCGAGCGCTACGGCGCCGACAACCACCGCTACCGCTACAACATCACGTCGACCATCACCGTCACCTCGCGCGACGTGAAGCTCGTGAGGGGCATCATCGCACGCCAGGGCGAGCTGCTCAAGCAGGGCGTGGCCGTGGTGGAGGGCGGATACGGCAACGACGTGACCTACGAGTATGTGTCGTTCCAGAAGATGAAGCCCGAAATGATGCAGGAAGCCATAAAGAACGCCGAGCTTACGGCAAGGCAGTTCGCCGAGAACAGCAGCAGCGAGCTGGGTAAGATAACCAACGCCTCGCAGGGCCAGTTCTCGATAGACGACCGCGACGCCAACACGCCGTACATAAAGAAGGTGCGCGGGGTGATAACGGTGACCTACTCGCTGAAGGACTGACGCACAGGCGGGGTGAAACTTTCGATGCAAACAATAAAGTCAAACGATTATGAAAAAGATACTGACAATGTTGCTATTGGCCTTGGCGCCAATGCTCTTCGTGGCCTGCGACGACGACGAGGACTACTACAGGCCACCCGAATGGGTGGACGACGGCCCCAGCCACAACCCGACAACGGGCGAGCTTAACGCCTACGAGCGCAACCTTGTGGGCAGCTACGTGTCTGACGACGACCCCTCGTCGGTGTACTATTTCGTGTTCAACAGCGACCGCACCGGCTCGTACAGCTTCGTGGAAGACGGCCAGACGGGCGGCGAGAGCTTCAGGTGGGGCGCCGGGGCGACGACAGTCACGTTCGAGTACGACTCCGACGGTGCGAAGAACACCGTGGAATACTACCGCAAAGACGGCCACCTCTACATCGACGGCATAGCCCTCGTGGACAACACCGGGCAAGAGCCGCAGCCCTCGGACAATCCGCTCGTGAGCCAATGGGAGGGGAAAATCGACGGGTTCTACAGCGCGATGTACAACCTTGACGACGACAAGCACGCCACCGTGTGCGAGTTTACGGCCAACGGCGAAGGCGTGCAGCTCGACTACGACCCCACCCAGCCGAAGACCAACTACGCCTACACCCCGTTTACGTGGAGCAAGGCGGCCAATGTCATCGAGGTGAACTACGCCGAAAACGCATTGCCCACCGCCATCTTTAGGGACTACGCGCTGTCGGCCACGACGTTCACCGGCACGGTGAACTACGGCACTGATTTCTTCACCTTCGGCTACAAGGCCACGTCGGGCTTCGACTGGACGCCGTACATGACGGGGCAGGGAGTGTCGGAGGCCAAGACGCGCCTCGGCGAGCTGCGCAGGGCCAAGTCGGGCCCGGTGCGCAGCGGCACGTTCGCCCGCTGACGGCTACGCAAGACGGAGACACACAAGCACATCCGCCCCACCCCATATCATGCGCAGGAAAGGAAAGCGCAGGCAGGGACGGGGCGGATGCTTTTATGCAAAAGGCGGGGGCGCGGCACGGCAGCCAACGCATCGGCACTCTGGCACGCGCCCGCATTTTACTTGCATATATGCAACTAAAAAGCCACGCGAAGCCACATGAAATCTGCCAAGGGTCGTTTCGCTTGCCGAAACGGCACGTTCCGCGCCTTGAAACGCACCGTTTCGGCCTCTAAAACGGCCCATTTTGGAAAGCGAAACGGCACGCAACGCAACGCATTGGAAACCAAGCCGTTATGCAACGTGGCGCAAACGGCGTCCTTTAACATAAAAATGTTAAAGCAAAAACATGCAAAAAACGAGTCAGAAGGCCACCCAACGGTAGTCGAAAATGTCGGGCGCAGTCCAGTCCTTGGCGGCAAACCACCGGGCCGGGCGCACCTTTGCGCCCTCTCCGGCCGACAGTGCCGCGCCCCAATAGCTGAACGTGGAGTTGGCAATGATGTGGCTGCGGCAACGCGACATGAGGTACATCGCGGCATAATCGGGCGCACCTTTGGGCATACGCACCACCGCCGCGGCCTCCGCCGGCGCGTTGGCCTCGGCCCAGTCGGTGTCGTCGGAGAATACAAAAAAGCGGGCATCGGGGTGCCGCCCGAGCACGTACCGCCTCGCCCTTTCGTAATACTCCGGCGGGCAAAGGCCGAAGTTGGCCAGGTTCTTCGGGTGCAGGTAGTCGCCGCGGCGGTAGTGTACGGCCACGGGATGCGCGCAGGCGGCAATCCTCTCCGCCCAGCCGCCAACGCAGCGGGACACCTCCGGCCTGAACTTAAGCCACCGGGCGGCATTGGCCACAAAGCGCAGCTCTTGGCAGTAGTCGTCGATGAGCACCGCGCGTTCGTCGCAATCGTCGTAAAGCCACGGCTTTATGCCCAAGGCACGCCCCGCCTTCAGCGCCAGCACGGCAGCCACCGTGGGCAGGCTTTGCGGCGGGAGGCTAAGCTCGAAGCAGCGGTCCAGCTGCACCCCGCCGTGCACATTGAGCCGCCGGCGGTCGTAGTACAGGCGCACGTCGTGGCCGCCGGCCTTCATCTCCATATACCGGCAATACTCAAACATCTGGTTGCCGAGGCCGCCTTTTAGGCAAACAATTTTCATTGGTCAGCAAGAATTGCGCCTCCGGCACAAAAAGAAGGGAAGCGCGACCTGCCGCGCTTCCCTCGCCCCATGCCGGATTGACATGGCGTATGGCTTATCCGTAGATAATCTTTCCGTTCTCGTCCTCGTATGGCGCGAGGTCTTTCGAGTACTGGTTCATCGCGCGGAGGCTCATGCCCATCGACGAGAAGCCGCCGTCGTGGTAGAGATTCTGCATCGTCACCTTGCGGGTGAAGTCGGAGAACATCATCACGCAGTAGTTGGCGCAGTCGTCGGCCGAGGCGTTGCCCAGCGGCGACATCTTGTTTGCGAAGTCCATCAGGTTGTCCATGTCCTTGATGCCCTTGCCCGCCGTGGTCGGCGTCGGCGACTGGGAGATGGTGTTTATGCGCACGTTTTTCTCGCGCCCGTAGATGTAGCCGAAGCTGCGGGCTATGCTCTCGAGCATGGCCTTGGCGTCGGCCATGTCGTTGTAGCCGAAGAACGTGCGCTGCGCGGCCACGTATGTCAGGGCCACCACCGAGCCGTAGTCGGCAATGGCATCGAGCTTCTTGGCCACCTGGAGCATCTTGTGGAACGAGATGGCGGATATGTCGAGCGTCTTTTGCAGGTAGTTGTAGTCGAGGTCGTCGTAAGTGCGGTGCTTGCGCACGTTCGGGCTCATGCCGATGGAATGGAGCACGAAGTCAATCTTGCCGCCGAGCAGCTCGACAGAATCCTTGAACACCTTCTCCAGGTCTTCCACGCTGGTGGCGTCGGCAGCCACGATGGGCGCGTTGAGCTGCTTGCTTAGCTCCTCGAGCGTACCCATGCGCAGCGCCATCGGCGTGTTGCTCAATGTGATGGAGGCACCCTCCTCCACTGCCTTGACGGCCACTTTCCATGCTATGGAGTCTTCGTTGAGCGCGCCGAAGATGATGCCGCGCTTGCCTTGCAATAAGTTGTGAGTCATAACAGTATGTCCTTTAGTTCTACTTTTACGCTGCAAATTTACAACAAAAGCGCAACACGGGCAAATGTTTGGGGGAAAAGATGGCCCGCCTGCCCTGCGCAGAAGCCCTCCAAGGCCGTGCGGCAGGCCGGCGCCGGCGGCGCAAGCACCTGCGCCATAGTGTCGGCCTCAGGCATCTTGGCCGGCCAAAGGCCCGCGAAAAGGTTGCCGCAATGTTTTGGTATCTCGCAGAATTTCGCTATCTTTGCAATGTGTGGGGCCATTGGCAATGGCGCACATCCCCCCACACGGGACATAAAAACGACATAAAGCGATGGGGAAGTTCATAAATCCGTTCACCGACTGGGGCTTCAAGCACATCTTCGGACAGGAGATAACGAAGGAACTGCTGCTCAGTTTCCTCAACGACTTGTTCGCAGGCGAGTTCCAGATAGCCGACCTGACATTCAAGAATCCCGGACAGCTCGGAATGTCAAAGGACAGCCGTGGCGTGGTGTTCGACATCTACTGCACCACCCTCGAGGGCAAAAACATCATCGTGGAGATGCAGAACCGCGCACAGCCACACTTCATAGACCGCGCCCTTTACTACACGTCGCGCGTCATAGTCGACCAAGGCAAGCGCGGGGAATGGAACTACTGCCTAACGCCGGTCTACACCATCTGCTTCATGAACTTCATCGACAGCGGGCTAACGCCGGGCAAGTTCCGCACCGACATCGTGCTCGCCGACCGCGACACAGGTTGCCAGCAGTCGGACAAGCTACGCATCGTCTATCTCATGCTCCCACTTTTCACCAAAGAGGAGGGAGACTGCCGTAATGATTTTGAACGCTGGATTTATGTATTAAAGAACATGAGCACATTAGAAAGAATGCCATTCCTCGCACAAAACGCTGTGTTCAAGAGGCTCGCAGAAATATCCGACCTAACAATGCTCAGCCGCGAAGAACTACAAAAATACGACGAAAGCATCAAGGTTATGCGCGACACTTACGCCACAATCACGTATGAAAGACAAAAAGGTTGGGCAGAAGGAAGAGCGGAAGGTATTGCAGAAGGCAAACAAGAGGGAATTGCAAGCGTTGCAAGGAATATGCTGCAAAGAGGGATGCCAAACGAAGACGTTTGCAAATTCACGGGGCTGTCGCGCGAAGAAGTGGAAAGCCTTGAGTGAGCACAACCTTAACAAAAGGCAGCAACAAGGAAAGCAGCAACGGCAAGGCTGCATCCCGCCACGCCGTTTTCATTGCAGTTGGCGATAAACTCCGGCCACTTGGTCGGCAATCTTTTCCCAGTCGTACTTCGCCATGTCGTAGTCGATGTGCCGAAGTGGTTGCCCAATTACGGCATTCAGCTTCGTCGCAAGCGCGTCGACGTCGCCCACGGGGAAGTAGTCGGCGGCGGGCAGGCCCACCTCGAGGTTGGC
>CALUMB010000052.1 GCA_944321645.1 uncultured Prevotella sp. | reverse complement strand
GGCCCCATGTCTACGTCGAAGCCGCAGTCGGCATATCCCGTGGCCACCACCTTTGCGCCGCGGTCGTGGCCGTCCTGCCCCATCTTGGCGACGAAGATGCGCGGCCTGCGGCCTTCCTTCGTCGCGAACTCCTCGGTGAGCTTGCAGGCCACCTCGAAGTCTTTGTCGTTTTTGCTTTCTGATGAATACACGCCTGAAATTGTTCTGATTACTGCTTTGTAACGGCCCACGACCTCTTCGCAGGCATCGCTTATCTCGCCGAGGGTGCAACGCAGCTTGGCGCACTCAATGGCGTGCTCCAGCAGGTTGCCCTTGCCCGTGCGCACGCATTCGGTGAGGGCGGCCAGCGCCTTCTTGCAGGCCTCGTTGTCGCGCGATGAGCGCACCTTGGCCAGCAGCTCCTCCTGCTGCTTGCGCACGGCGGTGTTGTCCACCTCGAGAATGTCTATCGGGTCTTCGTGGTCGAGGCGGTACTTGTTCGTGCCCACTATCACCTGCACGCCGCTGTCTATGCGGGCCTGTGCGCGGGCGGCGGCCTCCTCGATGCGCATCTTAGGCACGCCGGTCTCTATGGCCTTGGCCATGCCGCCGAGCTTCTCGATTTCCTGTATGTGCTCCCACGCCTTGTGTATAAGCTCGTTGGTGAGCGACTCCACGTAGTAGGAGCCTGCCCACGGGTCGATGTGCTTGCACACTTTCGTCTCGTTCTGGATGTAGATTTGTGTGTTGCGGGCTATGCGGGCGGAGAAGTCGGTGGGCAGGGCTATTGCCTCGTCGAGCGCGTTGGTGTGCAGCGACTGCGTGTGGCCGAGCACTGCGGCCATGGCCTCGATGCATGTGCGGCCCACGTTGTTGTAGGGGTCCTGCTCGGTGAGCGACCAGCCGGACGTCTGCGAGTGCGTGCGCAGCGCCATCGACTTGGGGTTCTTTGCGCCGAAGCCCTTCACAATCTTTGCCCAGAGCACGCGGGCGGCGCGCATCTTGGCTATCTCCATGAAGTGGTTCACGCCTATTGCCCAGAAGAACGACAGGCGCGGTGCGAAGGCGTCGATGTCTATCCCGGCGTTCACCCCGGCGCGTATGTACTCCATGCCGTCGGCCAGCGTGTAGGCCAGCTCGATGTCTGCCGTGGCCCCGGCTTCCTGCATGTGGTAGCCGGAGATGGAGATGGAGTTGAACTTGGGCATGTTCTTCGAGGTGAACTCGAAGATGTCGGCGATGATTTTCATCGAGAATGCCGGGGGGTAGATGTATGTGTTGCGCACCATGAACTCCTTCAGGATGTCGTTCTGTATGGTGCCGGCCATCTCCTCGAGCTTTGCCCCCTGCTCAAGCCCTGCCACGATGTAGAATGCGAGCACGGGCAGCACGGCGCCGTTCATGGTCATCGACACCGACATCTTGTTGAGGGGGATGCCGTCGAAGAGCACCTTCATGTTCTCCTCGTTGCAGATGGACACGCCGGCCTTGCCCACGTCGCCCACCACGCGCTCGTTGTCGGGGTCGTAGCCTCGGTGGGTGGGCAGGTCGAATGCCACCGAGAGGCCCTTCTGCCCCGAGGCGAGGTTGCGGCGGTAGAAGGCGTTGGACTCCTCGGCTGTGGAGAATCCGGCATACTGGCGGATGGTCCACGGGCGGAACGGGTACATCATGGAGTACGGGCCGCGCAGGAACGGCGGTATGCCGGCCGCGAAGTCGAGGTGCTCCATGCCCTCGAGGTCTTCCTTGGTGTAAACGGGCTTAACGTCAATGTGCTCCGGCGTCTTCCAATTGGGAGCTATGCCGTTGGCCTTCTGCCAGTCGGCGCCGTTGGCGTCTTTTATCCCGGCGTATATGTCTATGTCTTTAAAATTCTTTCTCATGACTCTTCGTGGTTATTTTATTCCCAATTTGGCGTTGTATTCCTTGAGTGTCTCAAGCACGTCGCACCTCACGTGGATGAAGTTTTCGATGCCTGCGGCCTTCAGCTCGTCCATGCAGGCAGGCGCCCCGGCCACTACGAACATGGCGCGGCCGGCCAGGTAGTTGAACGCCGGGATGGCGTATGTGGCGTACTCGTCGTCGCTGGAGCATATCACAACGATGTCGGCGCCGGCCTCCAGGGCAGCGTCCACGCCCTCTTCCACAGTGTCGAAGCCGAGGTTGTCTATTATCTTGTAGCCGGCGCAGGCCAGGAAGTTGGAGCTGAACTGTGCGCGGGCCTGGCGCATGGCGAGGTTGCCGATGGTCAGCATGAAGGCCGTGGGGGCCTTGCCGCTCTCCTCGGTGGCGAGGCGCAGCTGCTCGAAGTCGGCCGCCAGGCGCGTCGTCTCGATGGCCTTGAAGGCGGTCTCCTCCTTCGTGCCGCAGTGGCAAGAGTGGCAGAGCGGGCGCCGGCCGCCCGAAGTCTCGGTGAAGTTGGGGAACTGGTTGGTGCCAAGTATGAACTCCTTGCGCTTGGCGGCGTCGGCGTGGCGCTTGGCGTTGGTGGCGTTTATGTCGTCCTGCACGGTGCCGCGCTTCACGGCCTCGAGGAAGCCTCCTTCGTCCTCGACCTTTAGGAACAGCTTCCAGGCGGCGTCGGCGAGCGATGTGGTAAGCTCCTCGATGAAGTATGAGCCTGCGGCCGGGTCGACCACCTTGTCGAAGTGGCTCTCCTCCTTGAGCAGCAGCTGCTGGTTGCGGGCTATGCGCTCGGCGAAGTCGGTGGGTCGCTCGTACACGGCGTCGAACGGCTCGACCACTATCGAGTGTACCCCGCCCAGCGCCGCGCTCATGGCCTCGGTCTGCGTGCGCAGCAGGTTCACGTAGCTGTCGAACATCGTCATGTTGTATGTCGTCGTGGTTGCGTTCACGCACATACGGCAGGCGCAGTCGCACTTCGGCTCGTACTGCTTCACTATGGCGGCCCACAGCAGGCGGGCGGCGCGGAACTTGGCAATCTCCATGAAGTAGTTCTGCGTGATGCCGAGGTTGAACTTTATCTTCGACGCGGCCAGCGCCGGGTCTACTCCTGCCTCGGCGAGTTCGGCCAGGTACTCGTTACCCCACGCGAGGGCGTAGCCAAGCTCCTGCACGATGTATGCGCCGGCGTTGTTGAGCGCGGCGGCGTTCACGGCGATGCAGCGGAAGTTGGGGTAGTCCTTGAACGCTTCGACGAGCTGCTGCGCGAGCGGGAGCAGGCGGGTGGTGTCCTTGCCCTTCATCGCCATCTTCTCGATGGGATCCCAGTCTATCGAGCCGGCAATCCTTTCCTTGTCGTAGCCCTTCTTGGCGAAATACTCGACGAGTATGTTGGCCAGCTCCACCGAGCGGCGCTTGCACGTGCAGAAGTTCAGCTCCACGCACTCGCACTCTATTCCCTCGAGCAGCGTCTCCACAAACTCCTTGCTTACGCAGTCGCCGCAGAAGTGGAATCCCAGCGAGTCTACGCCGCGGTTCAGTATGTCGAGGGCCTTGGCGTTGCCTTCCTTGGCGTCTTCCACCTTAAGGTTCTGGCGCACGTACCACGAGTTGTTGTCCTTCTTGTTGCCGCGCACGAACGGAAATTCGCCCGGCAGCGAGTCGGGGGTCTTGAGCTTCAGCACGTCTTCCCTGCGGTAGAACGGCTGCATCGAAAAGCCTTCGTCTGTTCTCCATACCAGCTTCTTGTTGAAGTCGGCGCCCTTCAGGTCGGCTTGAATCTTGTCAAGCCACTCCTGGGCCGTCGGAGCTTGGAACTCGGTAAAGAGTTTTTCTCTGTTGTTTGACATAATCCTTTTATTATTTATAATGTATGAAATGGCAGTGAAAGAAAGTCCTTTTGGGCGTTGCGCGGGGCGGGTGCCGCCGCGCCTCGGCAGCGGCCGCCGGCGTTGCGGCGCCCTCCAGCCAGCAGTGAGCCTCGGCGGGGCGCATACTGCCGCGCCCGCCGCCGCTTATCCCTGCAAAGATATACAGAATATTTGACATCGTGAAGAATATCAGGCGAAAAAGATTTGAAACCGTGAAAATTTCAAAAAGCCGACAACAGCTTTTGAAATTTTGGCACAGAAATTAGTTTTTGCGCAATATTTTGCCTAATTTTGCAGCAAAGATTCATAGTTGACGACCTTATATGGACTGGCTTTTAAATTTATTCACGGACACTGGTTCCGTGGCACACATTGCGCTCCTCTATGCCATTGTCATAGCTGCGGGCGTACTTCTTGGCAAGATTAAGGTCGGGGGGATATCCCTCGGCGTTACTTTCGTGCTGTTCGCTGGCATCGTTGCCGGACATGTGGGCATGACGGCCCCGACGAGCATCCTCACGTTCCTGCAAGACTTCGGCCTCATCCTGTTCGTGTTTATGATAGGGCTCCAGGTCGGCCCCGGCTTCTTCGAGAGCTTCAGGAAAGGCGGCGTGACGCTCAACGGGCTTGCCGTGACGGCCGTGATGCTCAACATCGCGGTGATGTTCGCCTGCTACTTCGTCTTCTTCGACACTTCCGACGCCCGCAACCTTCCGATGATGGTCGGCACGCTGTTCGGCGCCGTGACCAACACCCCGGGGCTCGGTGCGGCCAACGAGGCACTCAACAGCGTCTATCCCAACGGCGACGCGCCGCAGATAGCCTCCGGCTACGCCTGCGCCTACCCGCTCGGTGTGCTCGGCATAATCGGCGCCACCATCGCGCTGAAGTACATCTGCCGCATAAGCACCGACGAGGAAGAGAAGCAGCTCGCCAAGGACGCGGAGGAAGACGTGCACGTCAAGCCCCACCACATGACGCTGCAGGTGTCCAACTCATACCTCGCAGGCCGCACGCTGCAGCAAATCCACGACTTCCTCAACCGCGAGTTCGTGTGCTCCCGCGCCCTCCACGACGGCCACATAAGCGTGCCTAACAGCAAGACAAAGCTTGAACTCGGCGATCGCGTCTACATAGTCTGCGCCGAGGCCGACGCCGAGGCTATCATAGCCTTCATCGGGCCGGAGGTTGAGGTTGAGTGGGAGAAGCAAGACCAGCCCATGGTGTCGAAGCGCGTGGTTGTGACGCGCCCCGCCATCAACGGCAAGACGCTCGGCCAGATGCACTTCTCTTCGGTCTACGGCGTCAACGTCACCCGCGTGACGCGCCAGGGCATGGACCTCTTCGCCAACCCGCACCTTGCCCTCCAGGTGGGCGACCGCGTGATGGTGGTGGGACCCGAAAACCTCGTGAACCGCGTCACCAGCGTGCTTGGCAACTCCATCAAGCGCCTCGAGTCGCCAAACATCGCCACCATCTTCATCGGAATCATCGTGGGAATCATCTTCGGCAGCCTTCCTTTCGCCATTCCCGGGATGCCAATGCCGCTAAAGCTCGGCATCGCCGGCGGCCCGCTCGTGATAGCGATACTCATCGGCCGCTTCGGCTACAAGGTACACCTCGTCACCTACACCACCACCAGCGCCAACTCGATGCTGCGCGAGATAGGGCTTGTGCTCTTCCTTGCGAGCGTGGGCATAAAGGCCGGCGCGGGCTTCTGGGACACCGTCGTCCAGGGCGACGGCCTGAAGTATGTCTACACCGGCTTCCTCATAACGGTCATACCCATCCTGCTGGTCGGCACCTTCGCGAGGCTGAAGTACAAAATCAACTATTTCACCATCATGGGCATGATTGCCGGAACCTACACCGACCCGCCCGCACTGGCATACGCCAACGCCTCGTGCTCGAAGGAGGCGCCTGCCGTGGGCTACTCAACGGTCTACCCGCTGTGCATGTTCCTCAGGATACTCACCGCGCAGCTCATCATCCTGCTCTGCTGCGCCTGACGGCGAACTAACATAATTGAAACACAAAAAAATACTCACTCTAAACAGAAATGAACAAACTCGGATTACTGTTGGGACTGACGATGGCCGCCGCTCCCGCCCTCATGCACGGGCAGGCTGCGCGGGGCATCAAGATAAACGAGGTCATGACCAACAACGAAACCAGCCTCCAGGACGAGTACGGGCGGCGCGAAGCGTGGGTGGAGATAGCCAACGTCTCGTTCTCCACCTACAACATCAGGGGAATGTTCCTGACCACCGACCGCGCAGTGCTCGACCCTGACATGAGCGTTCCGGAGCGCATCAAGCGCATGAGCGCCATCCCCAGCGGCGACTCGCGCACAAGCTTGAGCGCGCGCCAGCACATCGTCTTCTACTGCAACAGCACCCCTGCCATGGGAGCGCTCCACCTCTCGGTGGAAATCGACCCCGGCAAGCCAACGTGGATTGCGCTCTACGATGGCAACGCCACGCAGCTGCTCGACTCCGTCACCGTGCCTGCGCTCGGGGCGGATATGTCGTATGCCCGCGCCAAGGACGGCTCGCCGGAATGGCAAGTGAAGCCTGCCGACGCCGCCACGCCCGGCATCTCCAACTACATACAGGTGGACGAGAGCAAGGTGGCCAAGCTTAAGCGCAACGACCCCTACGGCTTGGGCATCACGGTGCTTGCCATGGGCATCGTGTTCTTCTGCCTCGCGCTGCTCTACCTCTTCTTCAAGTTCTTCGGAATGTTCGTCAAGCACCGCGCCGCCGCCAAGAAAGTGGCCAGCATACAGCCGCTGAAGGCCGGGGTGAAGACTGTGGAGAAGACCGTCGAGCTTGGCCACAAGACCAACGTGATACTGCAAGACGGACTCAAGTCGAAGGGCATCGACAAGGAAACCTACATCGCCGTCATCGCGCTTGCCATCCAGCAATACACCAGCAGCACCCACGACGTGGAGAGCGGCATAATAACCATCAAGCCGAAGAACACCGACTGGAACGACGAGTACATACAGATGACGCAGTTCCACGAATAAAATCGCACAAACAAAAAACTAACATAACAGAACAACACCCATGAACAAGTTTCAATATAAAGTACAAGGCGTAGACTATGACGTAGAGATTGAAGAACTCGAAGGCAACGTAGCCAAGGTCAACGTCAACGGAATTAAGTTTGAAGTGGAGCTTAAGCAGCCCATCAACCCCGCCCACGCCATCCACAAGAGGCCGGAGGTGCAGCAGCCCCACCACGCCGCGCAGCCCGCTGCCGCGCCCGCCGCGCCACAGGCTGCCGCCCAGCCCGCACCCGCCCAGCCCGCACCCGCCGCCGGGACAGGCTCTGCCGTGAAGTCGCCGCTGCCCGGCACAATCACCTCGGTGAACGTGCAGGTGGGCGACAAGGTGAAAGACGGCGACACCGTGGTGGTGCTCGAAGCCATGAAGATGCAGAACAACATCGAAAGCGAGTTCTCCGGCACCGTTACTTCCATATCAGTTAAACCCGGCGACTCTGTCCTCGAGGGGGCAGTGCTGCTGACAATTGCTTGATACCATCATGTCGTTCACAGAATTTTTGGCAGAAAACTTCAACGAGTTTCTCACCTACACCGGCTTTGCCAATGCCACGGCGGGAAACATCATTATGATAGTGGTGGGCGCGATTCTCATCTACCTGGCCATAAAGAAAGACTTCGAGCCGCTGCTCCTCATCCCCATCGGGCTTGGCATCATACTGGGCAACATACCGTTCCGCGCCGACGCGGGGCTTGAAGTCGGCCTGTATGAGGACAACTCGGTGCTCAACATCTTCTACCAGGGCGTGCGCCAGGGGTGGTACCCGCCGCTGGTGTTCCTCGGCATCGGCGCCATGACCGACTTCTCGGCGCTCATCGCCAACCCAAAGCTCATACTTATTGGCGCCGCCGCGCAGTTCGGCATCTTCGGGGCATATATGGTTGCGCTCGGCCTCGGCTTCGAGCCAAACCAGGCGGCGGGCATCGCCATCATCGGCGGGGCCGACGGCCCGACGGCCATCTTCCTCTCGTCGAAGCTAAGCCCCAACCTCATGGGCGCCATTGCCGTGTGCGCCTACTCCTACATGGCTCTCGTGCCGCTCATCCAGCCGCCGCTCATGCGCCTGCTCACCACCAAGAAGGAGCGCCTCATCCGCATGAAGCCCGCCCGCCAGGTGAGCCAGACGGAGCGCATACTCTTCCCAATCATCGGCCTGCTGCTCACCACGTTCATCGTTCCCTCCGGCCTGCCGCTGCTCGGCATGCTCTTCTTCGGCAACCTGCTTAAGGAGTCGGGCAAGACCACGCGCCTCGCCAAGACCGCAGGCTCCGCCCTCAACGACATCGTGGTGATGCTGCTCGGCCTCACGGTGGGCTGCTCCACGCAGGCCAGCGAGTTCCTGACGGTCAACACGCTCTACATCTTCATCCTCGGCGCGTTCTCGTTCATGGTGGCCACGGCCAGCGGCGTGCTCTTCGTGAAGGTCATGAACATATTCCTGCCGCGCGAGAAGAAGATAAACCCGCTCATCGGAAACGCGGGCGTGTCGGCCGTGCCTATGAGCGCACGCATAAGCAACAACCTCGGACTGGAGTACGACCGCCACAACTTCCTGCTCATGCACGCCATGGGTCCGAACGTCGCCGGCGTAATCGGCTCGGCTGTGGCGGCGGGCGCACTGCTCGGCTTTATGTCCTGACACTTGTTTTAATAAACAACCTTTTCATATTCCTACAAGGCGTTTCCCCGTGAGGGGCGGCGCCTTTTTTTGCGCCCGTCCCATGGGCAAGGCGGGCCTTGGCCGTGCCGATTGCTGTCAAACAGGCTTGGGGGCGGACTGACGCGGCGGTTTTGCGGCGGTCTCCAGAAGGCAAACAGGCCAGCAATCGCCCGGTGGGGCGGGGCTGTGTGAAGCCGCTGGCCTGGCGCATGGGCTTCGGCGGTGCTGTGGCCGGCGCACAAGACCTGCCAATGCCGCCACCATTGCAAAGCGCCCGGCCGTTCCCATCCGGGCAGCCGGGCGCTTTGTCGTTTGCCTTTGCTCCTTAAGCCATTGGCTCTTTAGCCCATTGGCCGGGAGCGGTTCATTTCGCGATTCTTATCACCGGGGCGATGTTGTTTGTGGCTGCGGGCAGCTGCACGTGCAGCCCCTCGGCGTCTTGCGTGGCCTTCAGCTTGCCGTGGCCGAGCAGGTAGACGCTCTTTATCTTCTTTGCGAAGTGCTTGTTGCCAGCGGCCAGCGTGGCTATGGTGAGCTTGCCGTCCTTGGGCCAGGCCATGGCGGTGGCGTAGAGGTGCTTCTTCGTCTGGTTGAACCTTATCTCGCGGCTGTCCATCTTCCAATACTGCGCGTCGTTGAAGCCCTGCGCCTTGATGGCCACGCCGCTGCTTGCCACGGGGCCTTCGCCGAACACGGCCCACGGCCTGGTGCCGTAGATGCTCTCGCCGTTGGTCTCCAGCCATGCGCCAAGCTCTTCGAGCACGGCCTTCTCCTTCTCGTCGAACGTGCCGTCGGCGCGGAGCGGCACGCTAAGCAGCAGGTTGCCGTTCTTGCTCACCACGTCGACGAGCTGGCGCACTACGAACGTGGCCGACTTGTAGCCCCTTTGGTATGTGCGCGTGTTGTAGTGCCAGTCGCCCAGGCAGGTACACGTCTGCCACGGCTCGGGCATGGCCTCGCTCGGCGCGCCGCGCTCCACGTCCCACGTTATGGCCTTGCGCTGCCCCTCGTCGAGAATCTTGCCGAACATCACGGCGCTCATCTTGCCCTTGCGCTCCTTCTTGTTGTGGTTGTAGAAGTGGGCGGCTATCTTCAGCCCGGCGTCGCTGATGGGGTAGAAGGGCATCACCGTGGCGTCGAAGTAGAGCAGGTCGGGGTTGTAGCGGTTCACGGCGTCGAGCGTGCGGTTGTAGAAGTTGGTCACGAACTCCTGCGAGGGCAGGCTCGCGCCTTCGCCCCATGCCCACTGCTGGTGTATCATGCCGTCGGCCCAGGTGGCGTGGCTCGGCTCGTGGTCTTGCGCGTAGAGGTCTTGCGGGTCGAGTCCTTCCCACCACTTCCCCTTGCCGTCGGCCTTGGTCATCCATCCGTCGTAGGGCACTCCCACCTTCTTGCCGCTGCGGTCGTAGCGCCGCGACGGCTCGTACCATGTCCAGGCGTGGTCGGCGTGCAGGCTTATGCCGAAGGGCAGCCCGGCCTTCTTGGCCGCCTCGGCCCACTCGGCGAGCACGTCGCGCTTCGGGCCGATGTTCTTCGAGTTCCACGGCTGGTACTTGCTGTCCCACAGGTCGTAGTTGTCGTGGTGGTTGCCTAAGGCGAAGAAGTATTTCGCGCCCACCTTTTTATAATAAGCCACGAGCGAGTCGGGTTGCCACCGCTCGGCCTTGAATAGCGGCAGCACGTCCTTGAAGCCGAACTCCGAGGGGTGGCCGTAGTGCTCCACGTGGTACTTGTACTGGTAGCTGCCCTCAAGGTACATCTTGCGCGCCATCCAGTCGCCGCTGGCCTCGACGCACTGCGGCCCCCAGTGCGCCCAGATGCCGAACTTGGCGTCGCGGAACCATTCGGGTGTCTCGTACTCCGCGAGCGACTGCCATGTTGGCTCGAAGTCGCCCTGCTCCATTTTCTCGTCGGTCTCCAGCACCGTCACCTTGTAGTCTTGCGCCGTGGCCGTGCAGATGCCTGCGCAGAGGCAGGCTGCTGCAATAAAGGTCTTCTTCATGTCTTGTTGTTTGTATGTTTGTGGTTGCTAATGGTTGCCTATAGCGGCTTGCCTTGTGCAAAGATAACGCAAGCGGGTGGAAAGAAAGCTTGCTTTCAGTTTCCCGGGCGCAGCTTGTCTTATGCAAAGTTACGTCTTTTTCCACGAAAGCCGGGCGCGCAAATGTTGATTTGAGGCTCTGGAATGTTGAAAATGCGGGCGTAGGGGCGCATCGGCTTGCCCTGAAGTTCCGTTAACATTTTTAACCAAACGCGCTGCGATTTCCACCCCGTTGCCTAACGCCTTGGCACACAGCGTGTTGCGAAATATGCCGTTTTGGCCGCCAAAACGGCACGTCTTGGCTTGCGATATGGGTCGTTTTGGCCCGCGTTTCGGGCCGTTTTGCAACGCGGTTTCGCCCTGTGTTAAATTTCGGCGGTGGCAATGGCGGTTTTAGTTGCTTATTTTTAACTTCAAAACCGGCCACTCCAAGCTGCCAACCATGCTTTTGCGCTTGATTGTCGGCGTCTTAATTCTTCCCTTTGTCGTTTTGCAATAATGCCTTTCCTTCTTCGGTGAGCCTGTATTTCTGCTTGGGATGCTTCGGCTGGTCTGGGTAGAGCGGTTCCACCAATCCGGCTTCCATAGACGGGTTAAGGTAATTGCCCAAGAAATTCTCCCTGTCTTTCAGTTCCATCATTCCCATCATTTCCTTCAGGGAGCAAGTGCGTTCTCCTATCAGTTCAATGAGCCTGACGATGCTTGTCGGGTGCTTGTCGGGAACTTGTCGGGTGCTTGTCGGGTGCTTGTCGGGTGCTTGTCCTGCCGTTTCCAACTCATAGCGGAATACCACCCATACGGAACTCCCGTCCGTGTGGAATTCCGGGGCGGGTATGCCGGCACGACGGCACTCGTCTATCATCAGCCTGATGCCGCGCCCCCAGCTTTCCAGCAATTCGCTCTTGTAAAGCACGTTGGCTATGATGAGGTTGGGCGGCTCTGAACTATGCCCGCCAAGCAGTTTTTCAAGGGTCATGTCGGGAGGGAACGCGCCGCTGCTCTCTATTTCCACACGGTCGTCATAAATGGCGATGCCCACCGAACCGCTCGGACGGTGGTAGGATCTGTGACAAAAGGCGTTGATGCAACATTCCCTTAATGCCTTGTATGGGATGCTCAACTTTTCTTCACGGTACAGCCCCTCTATTTTACCCGACAAGGACAGGTGCTTGAAAAAGAACGACATGGCAGCGTCCAGCAGTGCGTAGATGTTCCCTTGTAGGCGTTGGTTGTCTATGAATTCCTCTTTGCTTGTACCTCTGAACCTTGCCATCCGCAACAGGCATTGGGGATAGTCGTACAGGTTGCGCCCGAACAACACGGCGGCGGCATTGTTCAGCTTCCCGTCATGCAGCAGGTCGAATTTTTCAAGGATGGCGGGTATTTCCTCGCGGATGGTGGTTTCCGGCAGGCGTCCGCAGTTGATACCGGCACGTACAGCGCCGATGATGGCATTCTCGTCGAGGTCACTGATTTGCAGGTCGGGATTGGGCATCGCCTCCCAACTGTATTTGCCGCCCCTTTGCATCAGCAGGTGGTTGTACTTGTCCTGCGGCATGACGGACGTCACGCTTTCTATCCGCTGGTAAGCCCTGCCTTTGTACGTGAACGGACGCATATAGCGTTGTTCCTCCGCATATAGGGCGATGGCCTGCTTGTCCGTGTCGGGAACACCCGCGTATGAGACCGTTATCGTGGCAAACGGCTCTATCTGGCGGATGGCTTCCGCTATTTCCCGTTTCGTCTTGTCGCCCACTTCCTGACCGATGATTTTCCCGTTGTCATTGACACCGAAAAGCACCGTGCCGCCTTCGCCGTTGAGGAAGGCGCACAGCGTTTCCATGCCGCGCTCCAACTGCCCGGTGGTCAGTTTGAACTCAACCTTGCCGCCTTCCTTTTCGGTTATCAGGTTTTGTATGATATTGAGATTGTTTGTTTCCATTGTTTGGTTCTTTGGCTTACAAAAGTAATAAATTGCCCTGCCGAAAAAGAAAGTTTTACGCTATTTCTTTGGACAAGAGGGATATTATTTGCGCGAATAGTGCTATCTTTGCATAAGACAAGCTGCGCTCGGGAAACTGAAAGCAAGCTTTCTTTCCGCTCGCTTGCACTGTTTGTGCTGAATAAACTTAATGTAAGACCAATGACTACAAATCCAGCCAAAGAAGAGTTTGTGTCGCTGCTGGAGTCCACCGGGCGCAAAGGCGTTGGCAGTGTGGTGGACTATCTGGGCAAGGCGGGATTCTTCCATGCCCCGGCCTCCGTCAACCGCCACCTCAGCCACGACGGCGGACTGCTCGAACACTCGCTCAACGTCTACAAGATGGCCGTGCGCCTGCGCGTGCAGATGGTGGAGATGCGCCCCGGCATAGAGAGCCGCCTGCCGGAAGACAGCGTGGCCATTGCCGCGCTGCTGCACGACGTGTGCAAGGCCAACATATACAAGAAGGTGACGAAATACCGCAAGGATGCCAACAACCGCTGGGAGAGCTACGACGGCTATGATGCCGACTACACGCGCTTCCCGCTCGGCCACGGCGAGAAGTCTGTCGTGATGCTGCTGCGCCTCGGCCTCGAACTGACAAACGACGAGGTGCTGGCCATCCGCTGGCACATGGGCGCGTGGGACTTGTCGTTCCAAAGCTTCGAGTCGAAGAGCAACATCTCGGCGGCCAGCGACGTGCCGCTCGTGGCCGTGCTCCAGGCTGCCGACGCGCTGGCCGCGCACATATTGGAGTATTAAGGGAAGCCACACAGCCCCCTCTCCCGTCTCCCCCACCGGAGGAGACGGGAGAGGGGGCTGTGTGGCTATTCCACCTCCAGCACATACACGGGCTGCGGCTTCATGTCGGCCACCTTCTCGCCGTCGCCTTGCGCCGTGGCCTGTACGTAGATGTGCAGGCGGCCTTGCTTCAGCAGCTCGCTGTCGATGCTCGGCTCCCACGAGCCAACGGAGAAGTCGGTAAGGTCGCTCACCTGCCAGTCTCCCTTGGCAATGTCGTCGGTCGCGGCCACCGACACCTTGCTGCCGCGCTCGGTGTCGCGGAAGATGTAGTAGGTGCGGCCGCCGCAGATGGCCACCTTGGGCCGCGAGATGGGAATCATCTTCGTGCCAGTGCCGCTAAGCGAGAACGGGGCGGTGCGCCCCGTCACCTGGCGCGAGTGCCACGCCTTGCCGTCGTGCCACACCACGCGGTATTGCGGCACCTTCGAGCCGGCCTCGCGCCAGTATGTGGCAATGCAGGGGTTGCCCTCTCCGTCGGCGCAGATGCTCGTCTGGTTTATCAGTTCCGAGTTCTGCGGAATCCTGAAGGCATACTCGGCGTTGGCCGCGTTGATGGGCAGCGTGTATTGCGAGCCGTCGGTGCGCTGCCACGTGCGGCCCTTGTCGTAGGAGCGGGCGTAGCACATATCGTGGTTGGTGTTCACCGATGGCGTCTCGCGCCACACCCACGCCACGTGTATCACACCCGCGCTGTCCACGCACATCTGCCAGTAGGCGTTGCGCTTGCCCTCGCCGTCTATTAGGTCAGTCTGCACGCGGCTCCACTTCCTTTCCTTCGCGGAGTAGCGGTTCATCACCATGTTGCCGTTGCCGGAGCTGCCGTCGCGGTAGACGAAGAGCAGGTCGCCGTCGGCCAGGCGGTAGAACTCCGGGTAGGTCACGTTGCCCTCGTCGGCGCCCACCATTGGCTCAAGCTCGCCCATCTCGGCCGACAGCGGCTTGAGGCTGCGGCAGTACCTGAGCGGGTGGCCGTGGTGGTCGAAGGCCATGTGCAGGTAGCCGTCGCCGTCGGCCATTATGCTTATCACGTTGTGCGCGTCCTTGATGTTGCCCTTGTATTTCGTGCGGGTCAGTTCCCACTTGTCGGTGCCGAGCCGCCGCTTGCCAATGGTCACGGCAGCTGTGGAGTCGTAGTAGGCCACGAACTGCCAGTCGCCGTGGCTCACCACGGAGTTCGCCCTGAATATTGCCGTGTTGACCGACGTGGCGCTGTAGCCTACGCCCACTTCCGAGAGGTGCTGCGCCGCAGCCGGCGCCATGGCCAGCAGCAGTGCCGCCGCGATAGTTGCCAATGTCTTCTTCATGTCATTTCGTTTTTGGTTATCTGGTCTGCAAATGTAGCGATTTTCCGCGACATACGGGCGGTGTGTAGCGCGGAAAGTCGGAGCGTTTTTCAAAATGTGATGAGTTAGTGGCTTGTTTTAGGCGGCTTTTCGGCATATTTTGTTTAAATTTGCACGCAGGTAACCTGCGGCGCGGGGCGCATCGGTCGTGCTTGCCTGCCGAAGTTGCGATGCCGTATGACCCGGACGTTGGGTGCGGGCTGGCGTTTCTTTGTTTTGACATTAAATATTATTATGGAAGTAAAATACAGGACGAGGGGCATCAGGTGTGGCGTTACGCCCGACTATATCGACCGCTTGGCCGAGAGTGAGGTGTTCGTATTCGGCAGCAACTTGCAGGGAATGCACGGCGGCGGGGCGGCTCGCACGGCGCGGCTTAAGTTTGGCGCGGTGATGGGGCAGGGCGTGGGGCAGCAAGGGCAGTCGTATGCCATACCGACGATGCAGGGCGGAGTGGACACCATCCGGCCTTACGTAGACCAGTTCGCTGGCTTTGCGCTGCGCCACCCGGAACTGCGTTTCCTCGTGACGCGCATTGGCTGCGGCATAGCAGGCTTTCGCGACGAGGACATCGCGCCGCTCTTCGCGGGTGCGGCCATGCTGCCTAACGTCTGCCTGCCGCGCGAGTTCATCGACGTGCTGGAACGGAGTGGAACTACGCAGCGGTGATGAATGCTTCGCGCTTTTGGCTAAGCGGGCTTGTGTAATTTAAAAACTTTTAGGATTATGGAAAGACAACGACTGATAATATCCGACGACATCGTGCGCTCGCTGGGCGAGGCCATGGCCGAATGCGACTTCGACCGCCTCTTTGTGCTTGCCGACGAGACCACGGCGCGGCTGTGCCTGCCAGTGGCCTGCCGCCAGCGGGCTGTGAAGGAAGCGCCGCTGATAACGATTAAGGCCTCCGACTCCAACAAGACGCTGGAGTCGGTGGCGCACGTCTGGGCGGAGCTTGGACGCCTCGGGGCCACGCGCCACTCGCTGCTGGTGAACGTGGGCGGCGGCATGGTGACCGACCTCGGCGGCTTTGCCGCATCGACGTTCAAGCGCGGCATTGCCTACATAAACATTCCCACCACACTGCTTGCTATGGTGGACGCCTCGGTGGGCGGCAAGACGGGCATAAACTTTGGTGGGCTGAAAAACGAAATCGGCGTGTTCAACAATGCCCGGAGCGTGATAATCGACACCGAATTCCTGCGGACGATGGACTGCGAGAACATTCTTTCGGGATATGCCGAAATGCTTAAGCACGGCCTGATTAGCGACGAGGCCATGTGGGCGGAGCTTGTGGGCTTCGACATCGAGCGGCCAGACCTCGACGCCTTGCGCGGCATGGTGGCGCGGTCGGTGGCCGTGAAGGAGCGCATAGTGGGGCAAGACCCCACCGAGCGCGGGTTGCGCAAGGCCCTCAACCTTGGCCACACCGTTGGCCATGCCTTCGAGTCGCTGGCCTTGCGGCGCAAGCCGGTGCTCCATGGGTATGCCGTGGCCTACGGCTTAGTGTGCGAACTGTACCTCAGTGCGCTCAAGGCCGGCTTCCCCACAGACAAGATGCACCAGACGGTGGTGTTCATCAACGAGCACTATGGCAAGATGCCGATAACCTGCGACGACTATCCCGCGCTGCTCGAACTGATGACCCACGACAAGAAGAACACGGCTGGCACCATCAACTTCACGCTGCTTGGCGGCATAGGTGACATAAGGATAAACCAGACGGCATCGAAGGACGAGATACTCGACGCGCTTGACTTCTACCGCGAGTGCAACTGAAAAGGCGGCTTAGGCTTTTCCTTTTTGTCTAAACAGAATTAGAGCCTTTGGCTTGCGGGGCTGTAGTCCGCAGGCCAAAGGCTCTAATTCTGTATCTTGGGCGGGTGGGGCAGGGGGCGCTTGTCGGCAGCCTATCTGTTTTGCGTCTTCTGCTTGAAGGCTGCGCCCAAGTCTACGGTCTTTGTCTTTCCCGGTATGACGGTCAGGCTGGCGGTGCCGCCCTCGCTTATCTCTACGCTGGCATAGCGGGCTTCCACCACCACACTGCCGTCGAGCATTATCACGCCCCACTGCTGCGGGCTGCCCTCAAAGGCGCAGTAGTTGCCCACGGGGGCGGCTATGTTGCGGTATATCGGAGGCACTATAACGCGCCCGCCAAGCCGTAGGCCCCACTTCAGGCCCGACTTGAAAGGCTCGGCTTCTTGCATGGCGGCCAGCCTGTCGGTGCGTTGCCGTTCCTGCTTGCGGCGCAGTGCGGCTGTGGCTTCTGCGGCGCGTGCGCCAGCCTCGGCCTTAAGCTGTGTTACGGCGGCCTTGAAGTCTCCGCTTCCGCCGCCAGGCTTCTCGCTGGCGATGCGTCGCTTTGCCTTGCCGGCTTCGGCGTGGAAATACCTTCCGGCCTTGTCGGCAACGATGATGCTGCCGTCGGCCAGGCTCCCGCAGAAGGCGTAGAAGTCTTCGTCGTCGCCGCTAAGTATGCAGATGCTGTCGGTGTCTTGGTATGTCGCCGGGTTTTCCACAGACCTTAGCCTTGCTGCGTGGCGGAAATCGTGTATGCGCAGATAAAAGCCCCTTGCCACGATGTCGAATTCGTTTAGGCCCGGCGGCCCCTTGTAGGTGTTTTTGGTGCGGCTGTAGTAAGTGCCGCCCACTTTCAGCAGTTCTATGTCGCCGAATTTCACGACGGCGGGCTTTGTGTAATATAGCCTGTTGGCTTTTATGTCGGCATAAAACGTTGACGTGCCATTGGCGACAACGGCTATGCCATCGGGCCGCAGCCTTACGTGCTGGTGCCTGCCGAAAGCCATTAGGGCGTTTCCGTTTCCGTCTACGATTCCCGTGCTGCCGTCTGTAAATTCTACGGCGGCAAGCCCGTCTTTCACGTCTGTTACGGCTCTGTATCGAGCCTCCACTGTGATTGTCAGCCCCCGCCTAAGCCCATATAACCCGCTGCGGCGGTCTTTGTATGGCTTAAGCGCTTCCGTGGCAGTTGTTTCATCCCCCGGGAGCGGGCCGCCCTTTTCGAGGCTT
>CALUMB010000051.1 GCA_944321645.1 uncultured Prevotella sp. | reverse complement strand
CGCTTGTGTATGATGCCCAGCGGCACCGTGGTGTAAGGCGTGCGCGAGCGTATTTCCTTCACGTATGGTATGCGGAGGATGACCAGCATCCATCCGTCGTCGTACTCGTAGCGCGCGCGCTCGTCGGTATCGCTGATGTCGGAGATGAAGTAATCGGGTATCTTGAACTGCTCTTCCAGCATCCGCTGGTCTTCTTCCGTCGGACAGGTAACTTGTATCCAACAATTGGGCTGCCACTCGTCGATGGCCGTGAGCCCTCCAACCGTGTTCCAGTAAGTTCTCATTCTGCTAATCCTCCATAAATGGTTTTGCGCCGAAGATTAGCCTTTGGCGAGCCTCTCCCCGGTGCTACAAGTTAAAGTTTTCCGCGTGGTAATCGTCCATGATTTCGTTGCTGATGTTTTTTTGCGGTGCAAAGGTACTCATTTTCTCTTTAATTTCCGACATTTGTTTCAACTTTATTTAAGTGTTTTCCGTCATATTTTCACCATTGCAATATGTGTTACGGCCTTGCCGTCGCGCCCTTCCGGCTATGCCATGCCGCCGCCGTGGATGTGTTTCCGCACCTCGGCCACCAGTTCGCCGGGCTTGTCGCAGCTCACGAGATACCTGCGCCGGGTGGTCGCCACCATCACTGTGTCGTGATAGTCGCCCACGTATGCGAAGTATTTCCCCTGCCTTCCCTTGAACCATCCGGTGAATCCGAACACGCCGCCAACACCGCATACCCTCGTGTCGCTGCCCATGCCGCCATACCTTTCTATATATGTGATATCGCTGACGGCAATCCTCTTGCGGCCTATGCGGCGCACTATGGTCAGCCACTCGCCGCTCACGTCAATCCGCTTCGGCGAGAGCCACCAGCACCACAGCGTCATCACGGCCACTATCGCGGCCACGCTGCCGTCGAGAGCCATGCTCGCCGGGGTGGGGTTGTCATACACACCGAACAGGTAACTCACGCCGAAGAATATCAGCAACACCATGAAATATGCCACGGTGAGCCGCTTGGCGGCCTTGCCCATGCTCACTCTGAAAGATTGTTTCTTGCTGTCCATGTCGTCCGTTTTTGTGGTTTTTAGTTTTGATGAAGCCTTTGTTTCATGTCCTCCTGCGCCGTGTCACGCTTTGTTCTGTGCCTCTATGCGCCTTTTCACCTCCTCCACTAGCTCGTCGGGGCGGTCGCAGCTCATCACGTACTTGCGCTTCCGGGTCACTATCAGGAACGTGTTCTTATGGTCGCCGACGTAAGACATATACCGGCCGAAGTCGCTGTTGGTGAACCACCCCGTGTAGCCAAGCATGCCGCCCGAGCCTATCAGCCTCATGTCGAAAGCCAGGTCGTCGCGCCGTTCTATGCTCTCTATGTCGCTGAACAAAAGCGTTTTCTTGCCGATGCCCTTCTTCAAGACCAGCCGGTCGGCGTAAACCGTAATGCGGCGCGGCCACATCAAGAGGGCGTAATAGGTCGCGCCGACAGCCAAGGCGATGAGAAATCCTGCGTATAGCCACTCGTTGAGTGTCTTGTCTGCTGGCTTCGGAAAGTACAGGCAGGTAAATATCGCTGTGCCAACCGCTATGCTGCACACTGTGCTTATGATTCTCACCGTCTTTGTCAGGCTCACCTTGTAAGTCACATCCTTGCTGTCCATGTCGTTTTTACTGTTGGTTTTTGAAAAGAAAAACGCCGGTGCGCGTCGCTTCACAGCGGGCATTGCACCGGCTCTCATTTGAAACTTATGATTATTAAAAAGTGTTCGTATTGCCTATTTGGCCGGGATGTCCTCAAGAGTCTTCTTGAGCAGCTCCCAGAAAGGTGCCATGGTGGGGATGTAGCAGCGTTCGCCGGTGGTGTGGGGCGAGCGGAGCGTCGGGCCGAGCGACACGATGTCGAGGTGTGGATACTTGCCGAGAATCACGCTGCACTCCAGCCCGGCGTGGTCAACCTGCTCCACGGCCTCCTCGCCGAACAGCTCGCGGTACTCGCGCTCGAGCAGCTTCAGTATCTCGCTGTCGGTGTTCGGGTCCCAGCCGGTGTAGCCGCCGCTGAGCGTCACCTTCATGCCGGCCATGTTGAAGCAGCTCTGCAGCGTGTTGGCCAGGTACTCCTTCATGCTCTCGCTCGACGAGCGGGCGAGTATCTTTATGTCGGCGCGGCCTTCGTTTATGTCTATGATGGCCAGGTTCGACGACGTTTCCACCACCGATGGTATGGCCGGAATCATGCGCAGCACGCCGTTGTGGCAGGCGTAGATGGCGTCGATGAGGTTGTCCTGTATGTCCTCCGGCACCTCGGCCTTGGGCGTTTCCGCCTCCTCGGCGGCAAAGGTGATGCCGCTCTCTATGCCGGCATACTCGCGCTCGAACAGCTCCCTGTAGTCGGCGGCCAGCTCCTTGGCGGCCCCAACGTTCTCCTTCGGCAGCGTGAGCACTGCCTCGCACTCGAACGGTATGGCGTTGCGCATGTTGCCGCCGTGCCACGATGCCAGGCGTGCGCCGCACTCCGCTATGGCGTCGCGCACGTAGCGTGCCATGAGCTTGTTGGCGTTGGCGCGGCCCTCGTGTATCTCCAGGCCCGAGTGTCCGCCTTTAAGGCCCTTCAGCGTAACCTTAATTGCGGCGTCCTCCGGGTCGGTGGCGGCCTCCTTATACTCCATCGTGGCGGTTATGTCCAGCCCGCCGGCGCTGCCGATCACGAACTTCCCCCACGTCTCGGAGTCGAGGTTGAGCAGTATGTCGCCCTGCAGCTCGCCCTCGGGCAGGTCGTTGGCGCCATACATCCCGGTCTCCTCGTCGGCGGTGATGAGTGCTTCCACCGGGCCGTGCTTCAGCCCCTTGTCCTCCATCACGGCCATTATGGCGGCCACGCCGATGCCGTTGTCGGAGCCGAGCGTGGTGCCGCGGGCCTTCACCCAGTCGCCGTCTATGTATGTCTCTATGGGGTCTGTCTCGAAGTTGTGCGTGCTTTCCTTCGACTTCTGCGGCACCATGTCCATGTGTGCCTGCAGTATCACGCCCTTGCGGCCCTCCATACCGGGGCTTGCGGGCTTGCGCATTACGATGTTTCCGGCGGGGTCCTTAAAGGCTTCCACGCCGGCGCGGGCGGCGAATCCGAGCAGGAACTCCTGCACTTTCTCTAAGTGGCCCGACGGGCGCGGCACTTGCGTCAGGGCGTCGAAGTTGCGCCAGATGCATTCGGGGTTCAGGTTCTTAATCTCACTCATAGTCTTTGGTCTTTAATATAGATGTGTAACAGTTTTCAGTTTGCAGCGTGCCGCTACCCCCTTGAGCCAGCCTCCACGCGCTTAGTGAACGCGAGCGCGGCCCACGCCCACACTCCGAGCACGATTACGAGCATGGTCTGCACGGCGTGTACGGTGAGCACGAAGAGCAGGGCGTCCCTCTCGGCCACGCCGTAGAGTATAAGCATGGTCTTCACGGCGAAGTGCCACGGCCCCGCCCCGTTGGGCGTAGGCACGATGACTGCTATGCTGCCCACCACGAACGTGACCAGGCCGCACGCCACGCCGAGCTGCGCGGTGAAGCCGAAGCAGAAGAACGTGAGGTAGTAGTGGAGGAAGTAGCTCGCCCAGATGCCGACGGTGAAGAGCAGGAAGAGCGGCACGTTCCTAACGTTGCGCAGCGACACAACGCCCTGCCACAGCCCGCCGAGCGTGGCCTTCACCTTATTGTATATCGAGAGCCGCTTCAGCAGCAGGTGGCCGAGCAGCGCCACGGCCACGGCGCAGGCCGCAGTCACGGCGTAGCCAGCGGGCGAGAAGCGGCCCATCACGGACTCGAGGCTCGTGCCGGTGCGGTCGAAGAACGTGGTGAACACGCCGAGCTGGCAGAGCAGCATCACCGCCGTGACGGCGAGCACGAGCAGCGTGTCGATGACGCGCTCTGTCACCACCGTGCCGAGAGCCTTGGGAAACGAGACCCCGTCGTAGCGTTTCAGCACCCCGCAGCGGGTGAACTCGCCTATGCGAGGCACCACGAGGCTCGACGCATAGGAGAGGAATATCGAGTTTACGCACGTGCGCCTCCTCGGCCTCTCGCCCACCGGCTCGAGCGTCTGCCGCCACCGCCAGCCGCGCAACACCTGCGCCAGGATGCCGAAGGGGAACGAGGCGGCCATCCACGCCCAGTTGGTTTCGTAGAGAAGCAGGTGGCGCATTCCCTTGAAGTCGAAGTCGCGGTACATCCAATAGAGTATCGCGCCGCCCAATACGAGCGGTAGCAATATTTTGAAGCAGGTGCCTGCAGTCTTCCTAAGTTCCATAATCAGTATGCAAATTTACATTATTTCGGGCTTACGGCAAAAAAGTTGGCGGCAAATGTTAGCCGCACGCGCCCCCGGCAGGCCATTTTTTGCGCCCCGGCCCGGCTTCCGGGGCAAAATGGCGGGGGCGCAGGCGGCACGCGGGTGCGTTGGCGACGGCTGCCGACGGAGTGCGGGCAGCAAGCCCAAACGATTTTGTGTGCGCACACAAATTTATTGATGCAAGTCAAATTTATGGCCGTTCCGCAATGTTTTGCCCCGGAAAGCCTTGCCCGTTTCGCGGCAAGTGATTAATTTTGCACCCGAAAATTAAACAGGATAACAAACAGAGAAAGGAAACGAAAGATGGAATTTATGACTTTTACAGTGGCCTTCACGGTTGTTTCGGCCATAGCACTGGCCTTGGTGGTAGCATCGGTTGAGAGGCTCAAAGAGAATATCTGAACAGCGTAAGTCGAGACGATGGCAATGTATTGCTTGATGGCGGTGGATGTGGCAGAGTTCGTGCTCGCCGTGGGCCTTGGCGTCGCCATAGGCATAAAGACCGCCCGGCTCCGCTGACAGTGCGCTTAGTTGCGCAGGCTTTAGGTTTTTATTTCATGGTTGTTCCGGTATGGCAGCAGGCTCCTGGCCGCTTCCATCCCGGATTTTTTTTGCGCCCCCGCGCCTGCCGCCACGCCCGCGCAGCGGCCAATGGCGGGCTGCGTTGCAACGGCGGTCGGGGGCTTAGAACTCGAAGCCGAGGTTTAGGTAGAAGAAGGCGGAGCGCGTCTTGCTCGAATAGCCCACGTTGGCATTGACCGGGCCGAACAGCGAATTGTAGGCCCACGACAGCTGGTAGCCGTGCAGCAGCGGCGAGTCGAGAAGGTTGCGCGGCTTGTCGGCGCTCAGCGCGAAGGCCGCGCGGAGCATTATGTAGTTGTTGTCCATCACGCGCTGCTGCGCCTTCAGGCCCACGGCCACGAGGCAGTTTTCGGCCATCTCCACGTTGCCTATGCCGGCGAAGGGCAGCTGCTGCTCCATGTAGTGGCCCGCGAAGTCGCCGCCCACGAAGTTGCCGAGGCACCATGGCACGTCGTTGCCGAGCACGAGCCGCCCGTATGCCATGGGCTGGAGCGTGAGGCGGCTGTTCACCCTGGCCGCCACTCGCCACCGCCCGCTGACCACGTGGAGCGGGTCGCCGCCGAGGTAGTGCACGAAGTCGTCGGTGTACAGCGAGTACATGGCCGAGAGCGTCGCGCCGCGCGTGGTGAAGTAGCGGTCGTCCTCGGAGTTGTAGCTAAGGTGGGCGTTGTAGCTGTAGAAGTGGGCGTCGGCAATCTGCAGCCCTCCGTGCTCCTCGCCGTGCAGCATATTGCCGAAGTTGAAGTTCTCCCAGCGCACGCCCAGGCCGAGGGTGAAGTTGCGCAGGTTGATGTTTATGAGCGCCAGGCGCAGCGAGTGGTAGTCGTAGGTGATGCTGTAGTCGCGCGAGCCGCCGCTGTAGACGTTGATGTCGTTGTAGCGGAAAGTGTAGCCAAGCGTCCAGTTGCGGCGGTTGGCGGGCATGATTGTGGCCGCCACGTCGGCCATGTAGCGCTTGCCGAGCCTGCCTGTGACGGCGACCTCGACGGGCAGGCGCACCGGCAGGCGGAACGAGCTGCCAGCCTGCAGGGCCACGGTCTCCTCGGTGTCGAACCTCACGCCGAGGTTTAGCTGCGCCGCCGTGCGCCGCCCCGCCTCGATGCGGAGCCAGTAGCCCCCGGCCATGTTGCGCAGCGAGTACTCCGCAGAGGAGTACATGAGGTCGGAGCGCAGCGAGACCATCGCGCTCTCGAGCGTCTCGGTGCTCACGCTGTCGCCCTCGAGCAGGCCGAACTTGCGGCAGATGTATGCGCTGTCGCCTGGCGACACGCCTGCGAAGTCCACCGCGCCGAGGCGCACCATTAGCGGGCGGAAGGCGTCTACGGGGCGGTGGATGCGCCTCGGGGCGTAGGTGGAGTCAAGCCCCAGCGAGCGTTTCAGCGCCATGAGCGTGTCCCAACGCTCCATGGCCGCCGCCTCGCCGATGGCGATGAGCGAGTCGATGGCCTTCGGCGTGAAGCTCATCGCCGAATAGCTGCCCGCGTCTATCGGCACCTGCACGTCGGTGTGGCTCACGTTGTCGTCGAACTTGTTCTTCACGCTGTAGTCCACGAGCTGCAGGAGTATGTCCATCGGGGTGTTCAGCTCGTCTGACTTGCGTGCCGGCTTGGCCAGCGTCACGCCGATAATCACGTCGGCGCCCATGCCGCGGGCCACGTCGACGGGGTAGTTGTTCTTAAGCCCGCCGTCCACAAGCACCATCGAGTCGATCCTCACCGGGGTGAACACGCCCGGTATGGCCATGCTGGCGCGCATGGCCTGCGACAGCCACCCGCTGCGGAACACCACCTCGGAGTAGTCCACCATGTCGGTGGCAACGCAGGCAAAGGGTATGGGCAGCGCGTCGAAGCTGATGGAGTCGTGGTAGCCCACGGTGAGCCACGAGAAGAGGTTCGACAGGTTGTGGCCGGAAATCAGCCCGCCCTCGGCCGTAAGCCCCGACGTGCGTATGATGGGCCGCGAGAGCAAGTAGGTGCCTTGGTTGTACTTCTCGCGCATGCTCCTGTCGTGAGGCTCCACCATGTCGGATAGCAAGTAGCGCCAGTCCTGCCGCCTGACGAGCGAGTCGAGCGTGTGGGCATCGTAGCCTATGGAGTAAAGCCCGCCCACGATTGCGCCCATGCTCGTGCCAACCACATAGTCGACGGGTATGCCCGCCTGCTCTAACACCTTCAGCACGCCGATGTGGGCCATGCCCTTCGCGCCGCCGCCGCTCAGCACCACGCCCACCTTCTTGCGCCCCTGCGCCAACGAGCGCGGCGAGGACACGAGGAAGAAGAGGGCGAAAAGGACGCAGCCCCAGCCCAACCCTGCCAGGCGGCGGGGATGGCCAGGGGCGAAACGCGGGCCTATATTCCGGCTGCAAGATTGGCGCATGGCTATATTCCAGTTAAGATTCTTAGCTTGAAGGTAATCCGTTCCCGCACGGCGGCGATGGGCTTTCAGGCGTTCCCCCTGTACTCCTCCAGCCGCCGCTCGGCCATTTTCTCGTATTTGGTGCCGGGGCGGCCATAGTTGGCGTAGGGATAGATGCTTATCCCGCCGCGCGGGGTGAACAGCCCCACCACCTCGATGTATTTCGGCTGCATGAGGCGCACGAGGTCTTTCATGATGATGTTCACGCAGTCTTCGTGGAAGTCGCCGTGGTTGCGGAAGCTGAACAGGTAGAGCTTTAGGCTCTTGCTCTCCACCATGCGCTCGCCCGGGATGTACATTATGCGTATCTCGGCAAAGTCGGGCTGCCCCGTTATCGGGCAGAGCGAGGTGAACTCCGGGCAGTTGAACTGCACCCAGTAGTCGTTCTCCGGGTGCTTGTTGGCGAAAGTCTCCAGCACACCCGGCGCATAGTCCATCGAGTATTTTGTCTTCGAGCCGAGGGCTTGCAGCCCCTCGTCTTTCCTTGTGTCGTCGTTTGCCATTGCTTCTTGTGTTTATGTTAGGACTGATAGGAGTCTTGGGTGCCTTAGGGGGCCGTTGGGCGCATGGGGCGGCGGCTCAGCCGCCGATGTTCCTCACGTTGAATATGTTGTAGCTTATGCCCTCGTCGTAGGTGTCCTCGCCCTCGTGGCGTTTGGTGAAAGCCACCACGCGGACGGTGAGCGGCAGCGCCACGACCTCGTAGAGCGTCTTTAGCGCCACCTGCGAGACGATGAGCGACGGCATGCTCTCCATAGGCACGACGCCCGAAAGGGCCAGCGGGAAGAACACTACCGAGTCGGCCGTCTCGCCAAGCACCGTGCTCAGCACCGCGCGGACGGAGAAGTGGCGGCCCCGCTGCGACAGCTTCATGCGGCTCATCACGTAGGCGTTGACGAACGACCCGACGAGGAAGGCCACGAACGAGGCGGCAGCCACGCGCGGGGCGAGGCCGAACACGGCGTGGAAGCCCGCGTCGTTGTTCCAATAGGGGGCGCCGGGTATGGCGTCGGCCAGTGCGCCGAACACCACGAAAAGGAAGTTCATGGCGAAGCCGACCCATATAAGCAGCCTCGCGCGGCGGAAGCCCCACACCTCACACACGCAGTCGTTGATGATGTAGGACACGGGGAAAACCAGCAGCCCGCCGGTGATTGTCACCGGGCCGAAGGCCATTTGCTTTGTCTCAAGCACGTTCGCCGCTATCAGGCAAACGCAAAACAGTATGCCGAAAAGCATAAACAGCACACTGACCTGCTCTCTTGTCTTGTTCATTTCCTTGTTTTTTTATTGGAGGTTAGGCAAGCACTCCACCCGCCCTGCGGCGGAATTGTAACACATATCGGGCTGCAAAGTTACTAAAAAACTTCCGATTAGGGCGCAGTCGTGATGCAATATTCGCATCCTGCCGCCCCACAAGCAGCTTGCGGCAAGTAAATGTAGGGATTGTATGTGCAGCAAGTGTTGTAGGAAAAGCATTCGTCTGAACTCCTGTCTCCCGTCTCCTGCCTCCTGGAATTAACATTTCAAAAACCGGCGAAATAGAAAGCGGGAAATGACTTGCGGCATTGTTTTTTGAGAAACCTGCCGCATGGTTTTACGAAACGGGGCGTATTGCACAATGAAACGTGCCGTTTCAGGATGCGAAACAGGCCGTTTCAGAAGCCAAAACGGCACGTTTTGAACGCCGGTTTTTATCAAAAAACAATGTTTTCGGGGCTTTTCCTGCCAAAAAACAAAGGTCGGCTTTTGCATAATTTGCATGGAATTTGGGCTAAGTGGCTTTCCGCCAGCGTATTAAGCCGATGCGCCCGTTTTCGCGTTATATGCGGCTTGGGATTCAAGATTTCAAAATGCGCGAATTTTGAGGGGTCGCTCCGCCCCCAGGTTTAACCATTTAAGGATTTGTTAACACGCCACGCCCCGGCCTGCCAAAGCACAGCGTCGCGGCGATGTTTCGCGGCGCAGGCGCGGCTGCGATGCCCCACGGTTTTTATAATGTGTGTGAAAAAGTTTTGCGTTTTGGCCTAATTGCCTTATCTTTGCAAGGCAAAAGCCGCGCGTTGCGGTTTAGAGACAACAGAAGGAATTTAGCACTGAATAAACAGAATGGCACAAGAAGACGTTTTCAAGAAAATCGTGTCGCACTGCAAGGAGTACGGATTCGTGTTCCCCAGCAGCGACATCTACGACGGCCTGGCCGCCGTCTACGACTACGGCCAGATGGGCGTGGAGCTTAAGAACAACATCAAGGAGTATTGGTGGAAGAGCATGGTGCTGCTCCACGAAAACATCGTGGGCATCGACTCCGCCATCTTCATGCACCCCACGATATGGAAGGCCAGCGGCCACGTGGACGCTTTCAACGACCCGCTGATAGACAACCGCGACTCGAAGAAGCGCTACCGCGCCGACAACCTGATAGAGGACCAGATAGCAAAGTACGACGAGAAGATAGAGAAGGAGGTGGCCAAGGCACGCAAGCGCTTCGGCGACGCCTTCGACGAGCAGCAGTTCCGCCAGACCAACGCCCGCGTGATGGAGCACCAGCAGAAGCGCGACGCGCTGCACGAGCGATACACCCGCGCCATGCAGGGGCCTGACCTGGAGGAGCTTAAGCGGATAATAATAGACGAGGAGATAGTAGACCCAATCTCCGGCACGAAGAACTGGACCGACGTGCGCCAGTTCAACCTCATGTTCTCCACCGAGATGGGAGCCTCGGCCGACGGCGCGATGAAGGTCTACCTGCGCCCGGAGACTGCACAGGGCATATTCGTGAACTACCTCAACGTGCAGAAGACGGGGCGCATGAAGATTCCGTTCGGCATCGCCCAGATAGGCAAGGCGTTCCGCAACGAGATTGTCGCCCGCCAGTTCATATTCCGTATGCGCGAGTTCGAGCAGATGGAGATGCAGTTCTTCGTGAAGCCCGGCACCGAGATGGAGTGGTTCCAGAAATGGAAGGAGACGCGCATGAAGTGGCACCAGGCATTAGGCTTCGGCGCGGAAAACTACCGCTTCCACGACCACGAGAAGCTGGCCCACTACGCCAACGCCGCCACCGACATCGAGTTCCGCATGCCGTTCGGCTTCAAGGAGGTGGAGGGCATACACAGCCGCACCGACTTCGACCTCTCGCAGCACGAGAAGTTCTCCGGCAAGTCAATCAAATACTTCGACCCGCAGACCAACGAGAGCTACACGCCGTATGACATCGAGACATCGATAGGCGTAGACCGCATGTTCCTCAGCGTGATGTGCCACTCCTACGAGGAAGAGAAGCTCGAGAGCGGCGAGACCCGCACCGTGCTCCACCTGCCCGCCGCACTGGCCCCGGTGAAGCTGGCCGTGCTGCCGCTCGTGAAGAAAGACGGCCTGCCGGAGAAGGCACGCGAGATAATCGACGCGCTGAAGTTCCACTTCAACTGCCAGTACGACGAGAAAGACACTATCGGCAAGCGCTACCGCCGCCAGGACGCCATAGGCACGCCCTACTGCGTCACGGTGGATTACGACTCGCTGAAGGACAACACCGTCACCCTGCGCCACCGCGACACCATGCAGCAGGAGCGCGTGAACATAGCAGAGCTGAACGCCATCATCGAGGACAAGGTGAGCATCGCCAGCCTGCTCAAAAAGCTACAGTGATGAGGGTGCGTGGCTTTTTGCTCTTCGCCGTGGCCGCAGCGGTAGCGTTGGGCTTCGCCTCGTGCAGCGAGGAAGACGACACGGTGGAGGAGTTCCCCGGCTGGCAGGCCCGCAACGAGGCTTACTTCAACCACCTGTCCGACTCGGTGGCCGAGCTGCTAAGGCTCGACCCAAGCCGAACCGACTGGAAAAGGATAAAATCGTGGTCGAAGGACAGCGAGGCAGTGGGCGTAAATTCAGACTACATTGTGGTGAACGTGGTGGAGGAGGGCGACCCGGCATCGGCCACTCCGCTCTACACCGACACCGTGAGCGTACACTACCGCGGGCGGCTGCTGCCCTCGGTGTCGTACACGCAAGGCTTGGTGTTCGACGAGTCTTTCACTGGAGAGTTCGACCCTGACGTGGCCCACCCGTTCACCTTTGCGGTAGGCGCGTCGAGCGGCTCGGCGCTGATCGACGGTTTCGCCACGGCGTTGCAGCACATGAAGCGCGGCGACCACTGGATAGTCTACATCCCGCACCAGCTCGGCTACGGCTCGAGGGCCAGCAGCTCAATCCCCGCCTTCAGCACGCTAATATTCGACCTGCGCCTGGTAGACTTCTGGCCGCCGGAGATAAGCGAGGACTAAGGGGCCGGGGCGCAAACGCCAAAGGGCCGGCACGGAAATACAAAGAGGCGGCGCAGGCATAGGGAAAACCTATCGCCTGCGCCGCCTCTCTTATTGCCTATGCCTTGGCAGCGGCCTCTATTTCATCCTCGTTATCTCGGCGCCGGCCATCAGGAAGGCGCCAAGGCCGAAGTCGTCGAAGTCCGGCTCGCGGTCGTAGGTGACGGGCTGCGCCTCCTTAGGCTCCTTGCCGGTTCCCTGCACGTAGCCGAGGAAGCCGTTGGGGTGCAGGCAATCCTTCACCATGGCGTTCCAAGCCTTGTAGATAACGGGGCTGAACTCGTCGGCATCGAGCAGGCCGTGGTTTACGCCGTATGCCATTCCGTAGATGAACATGGCCGTGCCGGTAAGCTCCTTGCCGCCGTAGTTGCTGGGGTCGTGCAGGCTCACGTTCCAGAATCCGTCCTCGCGCTGCAGCGGCTTCAGGGCCTTGCACATCGACACGAGCATGGCCTCGTACTCCTTGCGGTGGCTCTCGTCGGGCGGCAGCAGTTCAAGCATACGCGCCATTGCCACCACTATCCACCCGTTTCCGCGCGACCAGTAGCAGTCTTCGCCGTTAGGCTCCTTGTAAGGCGGGTCGAAGTCGGCGTCGCGCCACCACAGCGAGTCCTCCGGGTTGTACAGCCCGTTGTCGCCGTGCTTGGTCTTTGTGTACATATACATATCGTATGCGCGGTCGTAGTAAGCCTTGTTGCCGGTCAGGTTGCCCATCTGCGCGAATATGGGCATGGCCATCTGCACGGCGTCAATCCACGACCAGTCGTCAATCTTGTCCGAGGCCATCATCGTGTCGATAGCCGCCGTTATGGCCGCGATGTACTTCTTTGGCTTCTTCGGGTCGAGCTGGTAGAGGTAGATGTATGTCTGCCCGGCGCAAAGGTTGTCGGCATTGCGCGGCAGCACGCCGTTCTTGGTGCCGCGCAGGCCCCAGTTGTGCTTCTCGCCCCACTCCACGGCGTAGTCGATGTAGCGCTGCTTGGGGTCAACCTCGTAGAGGTCCATAAGCCCCTCGAAGTAATAGCCGCGCGTCCAGAGGTTGGCCTCGTAGTTCTTCTTGCGCGAGGGGTAAGGGATGACCTGCCCTGGATCGCTCCACTTCTGCATGAAATGGTCGTTGGCCAAGTTCATGGCCAACACCACGCTCTTCTTCGACGGCTTGCCAGCATTGGCCGCCGCAGCCGGCAACGCGCCACCCGCGAGGAGGGCGCAAAGCACGGGGCAAATGAGTTTCTTCAAATTCATAATTGTCCGTTTTTTGTAGTTTTATTTGTCGTTTGCTTCTTTTCAGACCATTCTTCCGCCCGTATGTCGCCACGCATCGACACCACGCCAAGCGGAAAGGCAAAGCCCTGCACCGGCGGCACGCAGCCAGCAATGGCCTGGGGATGCCGCCTAAGCTTTGTTTCTTTTAGCAAATATACTACATTAATCCTGCATTGGCCGAAAAACCGGGCGCGTTTTAATTTTGTTTAAAGGCTGTTTTGATTTTTTCAGTGGCCCACGAAGTCGGCCAAAACTTTCCGCGAAACGTCGATGCCCCACCCTATTCCGGGCTTTCTCCCATGCCCGCCATGCGGCCAATGCCCACACGGGCGATTGCGCCGCGGCAGTAAAGCCAAGCGTCGCGGCAGACTTTGCCAAGCAGGCACGGACCGCCTGCCATACTTGCAAATATGGAACTAAAAACAGCCTCCGCCACCGCCGGATTTAACAACCCGCCGTTTCGCAATGCAAAACGGGCCGTTTCGCCTCCTGAAACGTACCGTTTCGGCGTCTAAAACGCGCCGTTTTGGAGCCTGAAACGGCACGCTTTGCAACACACTGAAGGCCAACAGGTTACGCAAAACGGCAAAAATCGCGCACGTTAAGTTAAAAATGTTAACGCCAAAAGGCAGGGATAGGCACGGGCGCAGCGCATTTAAGCAAAACCGGGCGCACCCGCCCACAGCCACATACGTAGCGGCCAACAAGTGCCCCGGATAGGTTAAAATACATTAAAGCGCGTTTGCTTTTGGCATATATCTGCGTTTTATGATTGAAACGACACCTGACACAATGACGCAAGAAGAGTTTGAACACCAGGCAGCCGGACTGCGCCGCAAAGCCATGGCGACGGGGCGCAGCCACGGGCTTGGCGACGCCGATGCCGACGACGTGGCGCAGGACACGCTGATGAGGCTGTGGCAGATGCGCGGCAGCATAGCCGACGGCGCACACGCCGAGGCCCTGGCCACGGTCGTGGCGCGGCGGCTGGCGGTAGACTTGCTCAGGCGAAGCGGCAGGACGCAGACAGGCGTAAGGCGCGATGCGCCCCATGCGGCGCAGCCGGGAGCCGACACTGCCCTCGAAGAGGCCGAGGCTGGCGGCTGGCTGCTCGCGAAGCTGGAGCAACTGCCGCCCACGGAATACCAGGTGCTGTACATGAGGCAGGTGGAACGGAGGCCGCGCGGCGAGATTGCCCGCATATTGGGCATAGCCGAAACGTCGGTGTCTACGCTGCTGGCGCGGGCCCGCAGGCGGCTGTTAGAGGAGATAAAGAGGAGGAACGGACGATGAAGAAGAGACTGACAGACGAAGAGACGGTAGCTCGGCTGGTGGAAAGGTTCATGGCCGGCGAGACGTCGAGAGAAGAGGAATCGCTCCTGGCAGACTACTTCCGCAGCCATAACGTGGGCGCGGAATGGCAGCCATACAAAGAGATGTTCGACTATTTCGACGCCGGGATGCCCCTGCCCAAGCCCCCGCGCGGCCGTCCACGCAGGGCGATGCGCACCGCGTGGACTGCAGCGGCTGCCGCCGCAGCATTGTCACTGCTCGTGGCTGGCTTGGGCTTGCGGCACGGCACGGGCGGCACAAGCGAGGCCGGCCCTGCCACGCCAAGCCCGGAAGCCACCGTGGCTGCGGCCATGGCCCCAGCCGACAGCGCAAGGGCAGACACCGCCCGGGGCGCGGCTCGCGACACCGTACAGCCCCACCCCACCCTTGCCCCGAAGCCGAAAGCCACGCCAGGGCGCACAGGATACGAGGCTCCGCCGCCCAAACCGCTGCTCGCTTCTGCCGACAAGGCGCAGCAAGAAGCCGACAGCCTGGCCGAGGCAGGAGTGCGCGAGGTGGCGCTCAGGCAGGCTTTGGCCATGGAGGTGATAGAGCTTTTGGGCGAAATGCAGGCCGAGGCGGCTGACGACATGGTGGAGGCATTGGCCGAAAGCTACGGAGAAGACGAAATTGTTTACTGAAAATGAAATACGAATGGTTATGGCAAACAGACTAATATTTGGCGCAGTGGCCGCAGCCTTGTGCTCACTGCCGCTGCAGGTGGTTGCCCAGCACGCAATGGGCGACGCAATCATCGACTTCGCGAACAATCGCAATGGGACCGACCTTTTCATCTCAACGGAACTGTCCAACAACGACAGCGGGGCGGAACCGTCCATACCCCCGTCCCGGGTCTACGAGTTCGGCATCCCCAAAAAGAAGTTCGACGCAGCCTTTGCCCCCATCATCGAGGCATACGGGGGCGACCGCGGCTCGGCCTACGCAACCTTCGAGAAGTACGAAGGCTATAAAGCACGCGACAAGGTGTCTGTCTTTTACGGCAATGGGCCTAAGGAGAAAATCACTTTCGGCGGCAGGACAGACAGCAACTGCCTCGTGATGGCGGTGCGTGACTCGCTCAACCCGGGCAAGCGCTACGTCTACGGGGTGGAATGGTACGACGACCCGGCGAAGCGGAAACATATCCGCGGAAAAATGGCCGTGGTCTACGGCGACGACCCGAAACTGCTTGAGGCGGAGCGGAAGGCAATGCCCGTGCCGTCGGCAGGGCAGCTGGCAGGGCTGGAGAAGCTGGCCGCCATAAACCCGGACAGCCTGCAAAACCTCGACGCGGAGACGCGCAGCGACATCGGTGAGATAGCCGAGCTGAGCCGGCTGATGCTCGAAAGGGCTTCGGCAGAAGCAGAGGCAAAGGACACAATAGCCACGGAGGACGACTTTTTGGACAGGTTTGAGCAACTGCGCCACTCTTATATCGAGGCTGTGAAGAGCGGCGCCACAAGGATGGTGACTGCCAGGCTGGCCCGCAAGATACGTGACTTGTGCTGCAAACATTCGGATGTGCTGCCGCCGTCGATACGCGAGAATGTGGTGGCGGTTGGCATGTTTGACGTTATTGGAGCGGCGGTTGACCCATACGAGACCCGGTTGCTTATGGATGTCCGGGAGAGCCTGACCGACGGCAAGCACTGACCCGCCGCCACGGAAACAGCAATCCCCGCCGCTGGCCGCGCTGGCCAGCGGCGGGGATTGGCATCACCAAACAAAAAGAGTGGCGGCCTGCGGCCTTATTCTATACTGCGGCGAGTTCCTTGCCGATTGTACGTATTGTCTGCAAAATCTCGTCGCAGCGTTCTTTCGACGGCTTCTTGGTGCCGTTGGCGTATGCCACAAGCAGGCTTTGCCGTATACCCATGCGGTGCGCCACGGCTGAAAGGTCAAGCTCCGGGTGCGACAGCAAGGTCTTGGATATCCCGGTTGGCTCCGGATTGTCGTACTCGAAACTTTCAAAGGAAATGTCTTCGTCGAGTTTTTCCCATCGTATACCGAATGAGTTTATCGTGTATTCGTTGCGCTCTTCGTCACCCGCCGTCAGCAGACGCCTGTAATACAGCAAAGACTGCCACAGCGTGCGGCCGTCGTCTGTCTGCCCGTAGATGCGGCCATCATCAAACCAAATCTTTGTTATTTTCATAAAATGCGTCTCCTTTTCTTCTCCTTTAATCCGCTATAGACGGTGATTATAGTCATTCGCCGTGTATTTTCACCCACGCCCTTAAGATGTTTTCCCTGTTGTCTTCAATTATCGACTCTGCAAGTTTTAAATCTTTAGACTTCATCCCAGAATTGCCAATGAGCGTTATCTCGTCTGCGATTGCGAATTTGGCCGTGCCGTCCTGGCTCACGACATGGACGTGGGGCGGCTGGTGGTCGCGCGTGTAGATGTAAAATCACAGTCCGAACAGTCTCAATATTTCTGGCATATCATCAGTTTTTTATTCTGCAAAAATAATACAAACGAGCGGAAAGAAAGCTTGCTTTCGGTTTCCCGAGCGCAGCTTATCCGATGCAAAGATAGAATATAAATTCATAACGTGCAAATGTTTTCTTAGTTTCTTTTTTACGCTTCCCGGGAGCCATACCCCCTTAAAGCGTGAATCCCCGCCGCTGGCCGTGCTGGCCTGCGGCGGGGATTCCCGCTTTATATAGAATAAGCTATCGCTCCTTTTAAATCAGCTGCGGCAGGAACGACGAGATGATGAGCACGATGATGCCCACGATGAGCACGCCGATGGTCTTCGGCGAGCAGCCCTTCCACTCGTTGAGTATGATGCCCCAGACGTTGGAGAACACCACGTTGAGCGCCATGAGGATGCAGAAAGAGAGCGTCATGAGCGTGGGCGAGGAGGTGAGGAAGCCCTTGCCGAGCGACAGTCCGAAGAACTGGCTGTACCACAGGGCACCGGCCAAGGCGCAGAACACGAGGTTGTTGCCCCACACGCCGGCCTTCTTGTAGTCGCCCCAGGTGTTGTTCTTGCTGTTCTGGTAGAAGCAGTAGATGGCGTTGGTGACGAAGCCGCCCAGCGTGACGAGGAACGTCGCGGGCAGGGTCTTGTACATATCGGGCGTAAGGTCGCCGAAGTTGATGCCCTTGCCGAACTCCAGGCCCACGTTGAAGCAGCCGCTCATGAAGCCGGCGAGCAGCGCGATGGCAAGCCCTTTGGGGAAGTTGAAGTCCTTGACGGCCTCGCGCTTCTCCTCCTCCGAGAGCGAGGAAGCCTTCATCGAGCCTGCCACGCCAATGATGGCTATGCCGACGAGCGTAACCACCACGCCCAGGATGACGGAGAACGTAAGCGAGCTGAGCGCGTCAAGCTCGGGGAAGAACATATTGAGCAGCACCGGTCCCATGATCGTTCCAAGCCCGGCGCACGTGCCGAGCGATATGCTCTGGCCCAGGGCCACGCCAAGGTAGCGCATCGAAAGGCCGAACGTCAGTCCGCCAACGCCCCAGAGCACGCCGAAGAGTATGGTCATCCAAATGTTGAACGAAGCCTCGGCCGTGAACAGTTCGCCAAGGCTGTGGCCGGCGGGAACGGCCAGCAGGGCGCCCAGCAGCGGCAGCACGAGCCACGCGAACACGCCCTGCACAATCCAGTAAGACTCCCAGCTCCAGTCCTTTATCTTGTTAATCGGCACGTAGCAGCTCGACTGGCAAAACGCGCCGACGGCTATAATAAGCAGTCCTATTACAATGTCCATTGTGTCAATAATATAAAAAGAAGCCCCTCTCCGGCTCTCCCCGGTGGGAAGAGGGCTTGCCCGCCTTCACTCAGGACGGCGCGGCAGCTTCTCCCCACGGGGGAGACGGGAGAGGGGCTTAATTGTAGTTACTGGTTGTTACGCACGCTTTGAGGTAACGTCGGCCTCGTACTTCTCCACGTCGGCGATGAACTCCTCGCCCACGGGAACGTTGTTGCGCAGGCAGAACTCGTCGTACACGGCGTTCCAAGGCATGGCCTTCTCCTACTCGAGCAGTGCAAGAC
>CALUMB010000050.1 GCA_944321645.1 uncultured Prevotella sp. | reverse complement strand
CGTAACTCTTTGGCACTCAAAGCATTCCACCATTTTACGTCTTTTCCGTCATTATACGTTTCGTTCTGTGCCCCATAAATCATGCAGTGCTTTTTATTCATTGGGTGTGGAAACGACGAAACGGACACACCCGAAAATGAATGCGCAGCATGCCACGGAACTGGTATTGCTTGGTGCGGACTATGCCGTTCAACAGGATTCATCAATTGTACCTTTTGCAACAACAAGGGAATGGTAGACTGCCCATCATGCGTTAATGGTTTTATAAACAATGGCAATACAATGGAAGTATGCCTTTCATGCGGAGGAATAGGGAAAGTCGATTGCCCCAACCCAAACTGCACAGGGATTGAAGGAGTTGAATGTCCCTCTTGCCATGGAATAAAAAAACCATGCACAGTGTGCAATGGAACAGGAACCGTTTTGCCAATTTAAGAGCTTTAAAAAACAAATGGATATGGTAAAGAAAACTATTGGGCGCGTCACGCCCGAAGAGAGAGACGAGATACAGGCGCTGTTTGAGCGGCGCAACGGACTGAACGAGCTGGCCAAGATAGTGACGGCGGAGAACGACGAGCTTTACGAAAAGCTTGTGAAAGACCTCGGCGAGACCGGCACGAAGTTCCAGTCGTGGTGGGACAGGATGGGAAGCAAGTACCAGTGGGAAAGCGTAGAAGGCGGCAACTGGGAGATAAACTTCACCACCTGCGAGATTTACCTTGTGGAGGGCGGAGCACGATGACACACCTACTGTTGTTTATCGGCACCACCGAACTGCTGCTCATCGGCGGCATTGCCCTGCTGCTGTTCGGCGGGAAGAAGCTGCCGGAGATGATGCGCGGCCTCGGCCAGGGCGTGAGGGAATTTAAGAAAGGCGTGAATGACATCGAGGCGCAGGCCGGCGACGGCGACGGCAAGCCCGAAGGGCAGGCCGGGCAGCAGCCTGGAGACGGAAGCCAAAAGGCCGGCAGCGCACCGGCGCAGCCAAAAGGAAAGGCCGACAGCCCTGTGGAGGACAATGGCACGACGAGCCGCCGGTGACGGCATGATGACCTTTGGCGGACACTTAGAGGCGCTCCGCCACACCCTGTTCTGCATTCTCGGCGTGGGCAGCATTGCGTCCATTGTGGTGTTCTGCATGAAAGACGCCACGTGGGCCATGCTGCTCGCGCCGAGCAAATACGATTTTGCGACATACCGATGGGCGGAAAGCCTGATGCACGCCATTGGCTGGGGCGACTTCAGCCTTGGGGAGTTTCACGTAAAGCTGATTTCCACGGGCCTTTCGAGCCAGTTCATGGCTCACCTCACCACGTCGGTCTACCTCGGGCTGCTCATAACATCGCCCTACATACTCTACGAGCTGTTCCGCTTCGTGTCGCCCGCCCTCTTCGAGAGCGAGCGGCGGCATTCGGTCAGGGCGCTCGTGGCCGTCTACCTGCTGTTCATCGCGGGCGTGCTGATATGCTATTTCGTGATATTCCCCATCTCGTTCAGGTTCCTCGGCACATACAGCGTGTCGGGCGACGTGGAAGCCAACATCACGCTCGACAGCTACGTCTCAACCTTCCTCACGCTTTCGCTGCTCATGGGCGTTGTGTTCCAGCTGCCCGTCGCGGCCTTCGTGCTCGGCAGGCTGGGGCTGATAGACGCCCGGATGCTCTCGCGCTACAAGAAGCACGCATTCATCGCAGTACTCACCGTGGCGGCAATGATCACCCCCGGGCAGGACATCTTCAGCCTGGCCATCGTCACCCTGCCGCTCTATATGCTCTACATGGCCAGCATCCTGGTGGTGAGAAAGAAGTAGGGGTCGGAGCTGTAGGCGGAAGAGACGCGCCGGTGGCGGGCTACCCGAGCCGGAGCGTCTGGTCGCAATAGTCCACCACGGCGGGGCGGTGGGTGATGAACACCACCGTCTTGTCGCGCTGGCACAGTATGTTGTCGAGCAGCTGCCTCTCGGTGGCTGGGTCGAGCGCGCTCGTGGCCTCGTCGAAGAGCATCACGCTGCGCCCGCGTAGCAGTGCGCGGGCTATGGCGATGCGCTGCGCCTGGCCTTCGCTAAGCCCGCCGCCGCCCTCGCCCACCTTTGTGTCGAGCCCGTCGGGCAGGTCGGCCACGAAACCGGCGCAGGCTTTCGCGAGGGCGTCCCACATATCGCGCTCGGTGGCGCCGGGGTTGCCCAACAGCAAGTTCGCCCTTATCGACCCGCTCAACAGCGTGTTGCCCTGCGGCACGTAGACGAAGTTGCAGCGCGTGGCGGGCGCGGCCTCCTGGCTGCGGCTGCCGTCGTAGACCTCGACCTTGCCGCCGGTGGGGCGCACAAGCGCGAGGAGCAGCCTCACGAGCGTGGTCTTGCCCGCGCCCGTCTCGCCGAGTATGGCGGTGCAGGTGGCGGGGCGGAAGTCGAACGACAGGTGGTCTATCACGTTGCGCCGACCGTCGGCGTAGGCGTATGTCACGTCGGTTAGCCTCACGCCGCACGGTGCGCCGAGCGGGCGGGCGCCGGCCGCGTCCTCGAGCGGCATGTCCTCAAGCTCCATGAGCCGCTCGGCGGCGGTGAACACGGCCACGAAGGCCGGGGCGAGCCGCGTGAGGTCGCGGGCGGGCGACTGTATGCGGTAGACGAGCTGGAGGAAGGCCGTCATGCCGCCGAACGTGAGCGAGCCTTGCTGGAGCCTGGCCGCGCTCCAGAGGAAGGCCACGAGGTAGCCGAGCGAGAAGCCGCCGCCAAGCAGCGTGGACGACTTCACCGAAAAACCCGTGCGCCGCCTGACGTGGCGGCGCAGCGCGGCCTGCCCGTCGGCGAGCCGCCTGACCACCATGGGGCCGCACTCGAGCGTCTTTATCAGCATGCGGTGCTGCACGGCCTCCTGCAGCAGGCTCTGCACGCGGCTGTCGCCGTGCCTCACGCGGCGGGTGAACTTGCGCATACGCGCCACGTAGAACCTGGCCGCGAGCATGAACACGGGCAATATGCCCACGGTGAGCAGCGCGAGCAGGGCGTCCATGCGAGCCAGGTAGGCAAACGCGCCCACGAACATGGCCACGGCCGAGAGCGTGCCGGGCAGCGTCTCGGTGACGAAGGCCACCACCGTGGCCACGTCTTGGCCGAGCCTGTTGGTCACGTCGCCGCTATGGTAGCGCTCGCGTCCGCGCCACTCCGAGCGCAGCAAGCGGTCGAGCATGGTGCGCTGCATACGATTCTGCGCCTTTATACCAAGTATGTTCCTTATCCACGTGCGCGAAGCCGCAAGCGCGAAGCCGCACGCCATGAGGAGTGCCATCAGCCCCACCGCCCAGTAGAGCGAGCCTTGCCGCGCCCCGGAGGCAATGTCGACGGCGCGCTGCACGGCCCACACCGAGCCGAGGTCCACGCCCACCGAGGCCAGCCCCACGGCGGCGTTAAGCCCCGCCTGCAGGCGGTTGCCGCGCAGCGCGGCCCACAGCCAGCGCACTATGCGGCCTGCGGCATATTTTGCCTTGTCTCTCCTTAACAGCTTGTTTACCAGGTTCATCGCGATTGTCGGTGTAAGTCTTGGCTTGCCATGGCCATCAGCCCATAGGGCAGACGGCGCGTCACCCCTCCCTTGCGTCGGCCCCCCACATCATCTTTTCGCGCAAGGTGTCGTAGTAGCTGGCCGAGGGCCGCTTCACCACCCTCACCTCGTAGGGCGCCTTGCGTATGGTCACGGCGCGGCCTTCGGCGCACTTGCGCGAGTTTCCGTCGGCGGCCACCAGGAAGTTGTGGCTGCGGCTCTCCACGTGGAGGCTCACCACGGAACTGTCGGGGATGACGATCGGGCGTATGTTGAGGCTGTGGGGGGCCACCGCCGTGAGCGACAGCACCGGCGACCCCGGCACCATTATCGGCCCCCCGTTGCTGAGCGAGTAGGCCGTCGAGCCTGTGGGGGTGCTCACCACCAGCCCGTCGGCCTGGTAGGTGGTGAGGTACTGCCCGCCGATGTAGGCGTGGATGGTTATCATCGATGCGTCGTCGCGCTTCAGTATGGCCACGTCGTTCAGTGCGCTGCAGCACGCCACGCCCCCCTCGCCGGTGTCGGCGAGGAGCACCGCGCGGCTGTCCAGCGAGTAGTCGCCGCTGTGCAGCGCGGCGAGGCACTCGCCTATCTCTTCCGGGCTGACGTCGGCAAGGAAGCCCAGCCGCCCCATGTTCACGCCAACGATGGGTATCTGCTTTGCGCCCACGCGGGCCGCCGCACGCAGGAAAGTGCCGTCGCCGCCCATCGACACGGCAAAGTCGGCGTCGAACTCGTCGCCGTCGAACACGCGCACGCTGCCCGGCAGCACGTCGCCGGTGCGCACCAGGAAGTCGTGGAGGGCGCGGTCCATGCGCACCTCGGAGCCGTAGCGCTCCATGCAAGCCAGCATACGCTTGATGGCAGCCGACTTCTTGGGCTGGAACACATTGCCGAAAATGGCGAACCTTAGTCTGTCAGTCGTCATGCGAATGTATTTTTTTATAATCTTTAGCCATGCCAAAGGTGGTTATTTGGCAAACATTTAGTACTTTTGCGCATGGTAACGCCGCGCAATTGCGTATGCAAAAATACACATTTATTGCGAATCGGGCTTGCCAACGCAACAAAAATGCACAAAAATGACAAAATTAAGCGTTAACATCAACAAGGTGGCCACCATCCGCAACGCCCGCGGCGGCAACAACCCCGACGTGGAGCGGGTGGCCGCCGACTGCGAAATGTTCGGCGCGGAGGGCATAACCGTACACCCCCGCCCCGACGAACGCCACATCCGCTACGCCGACGTGAGGGCGCTGCGCCCCATCGTGGCCACCGAACTGAACATCGAGGGCAACCCGATAGACAGCTTCACCAGCCTTGTGCTCGAGGTGAAGCCCACGCAGGTGACGCTCGTTCCCGACGCCGCCGACCAGATAACGTCAAACCACGGCTGGGACACCGTGGCCAACCGCACGCTGCTCACCGACGTGGTGGGCCGGTTCCGCGAGGCAGGCATACGCACGTCGATTTTCGTCGACCCCGACCCGGCAATGGTGCGCGGGGCGAAGGAGTGCGGGGCCGACCGCGTGGAGCTTTACACCGAGCCTTACGCCTCGGGCTACCAAGCCGACCGCGAGGCGGCCGTCGCGCCGTTCGTGGCAGCCGCCGAGGAAGCCCGCGCCATCGGCCTGGGCCTCAACGCCGGCCACGACCTAAGCCTCCAGAACCTAAGCTACTTCATCCGCCGCATACCGTGGGTGGACGAGGTGAGCATTGGCCACGCCATAATCTGCGACGCCCTCTACCTCGGGCTGCGCGAAACCATCGCAATGTACAAGATGGCCATTGCCAGCGCACTGTGAGGCCAACGGAAGCCGGGCGAGAGCGGCACGCCACGGCACGCCCACGGCGGGCCGCCTAAGGCACACCCACAAGCCGGCATCCGCGCCTAAGCACATTCTCTTATTTTTCAATCTTTAACTCTTAACTTTAAAGACTATGGTTTACGAATTTCTTGCAACAGGCTTCGAGGAAGTCGAGGCGCTTGCCCCGGTTGACATACTGCGCCGAGGCGGGGTGGAAATAAAGACGGTGAGCGTGACGGGCGACCTCATCGTAGAGTCGGCCCACGGCGTGGGCATAAAGGCCGACGCGCTGTTTGAGGACATCGACCTCGCCACAGCCGACCTGCTAATGCTGCCCGGCGGGCTGCCCGGGGCCACCAACCTCAACGCCCATGAGGGGCTGCGCAAGGCCCTTGTGGCGCAAGACAAGCGCGGCGGGCGCATCGCGGCCATCTGCGCCGCACCGCTCGTGCTGGGCGGCCTCGGCCTGCTCGAAGGCAAGCGGGCCACGTGCTACCCAGGGTTTGAGAAGTATATGACGGGCGCCACCTACACCGCCGAGCTGTTCACCACAGACGGCAACATCACCACGGGCCGCGGCCCGGCCGCGGTGCTGCCCTACAGCTACGCGCTGCTCGAACAGTTCGTTGGCCCTGAAGCCACGAAGCAAGTGCGCGACGGCATGATCTACACACAGCTGATGGAGGCTGAATAGCCCTCCGCACTGCAATGCCAACAAACGGGACCGCCCGCGGCAGGCTTTCATCGCAGCCTGCCGCGGGCGGTCTCGCGTTGTGGCGCAAGGCTTCAGGAAATGCTCCCCCAGTTGATTTCAGTCTTGCGCAGCTCGCGCAGCCTGTTCCACAGCATGGCGTAGCGGTCGGACTGGCAGTCAGGGTCGGCGGCCACTATGCGCTGCGCCTCGTCGCGCGCCACCTGCACGAGCTGCCCGTCGCGCGCTATGTCGGCTATCTTCAGGTCGAAGCCCATGCCGCTCTGCTGCGTTCCCTCGAGGTCGCCGGGGCCGCGCAGCTTGAGGTCGGCGTCGGCTATGCGGAAACCGTCGTTCGTCTCGCACATTATGTCGATGCGCTTGCGCGTGTCGTTGCTAAGCTTGAAAGGCGTGACGAGTATGCAGAACGACTGGTCGGCGCCCCGCCCCACCCTGCCCCGCAGCTGGTGCAGCTGCGAGAGGCCGAAGCGCTGGGCGTCGAGTATCACCATCACCGAGGCGTTGGGCACGTTCACGCCCACCTCTATGACCGTGGTGGAGACGAGTATCTGCGTCTCGCCGCCCACGAAGCGCTGCATCTCCGCGTCCTTCTCGGCGGGCTTCATGCGCCCATGCACCTTGCCGAGCCTGAACTCCGGGAATATCTCCTTCAGGGCCTCGTAGCCGTCTTCAAGGTTCTTCAGGTCCGACTTCTCGCTCTCCTCTATCAGCGGGAACACGATGTAAGCCTGCCGCCCGAGGCGCACCTGCTGGCGTATGCCGTTGTAGAGCGACGTGGTGCGGGTGTCGTAGACGTGGCGCGTCACCACGGGCTTGCGCCCCGGCGGCAGCTCGTCGATGACGCTCACGTCGAGGTCGCCGTATAGCGTCATAGCAAGCGTGCGCGGTATGGGCGTGGCCGTCATCACGAGCACGTGCGGCGGGGTGGCGCCCTTGCCCCAGAGCTTGGCCCGCTGGGCCACGCCGAAGCGGTGCTGCTCGTCCACCACCACAAGCCCGAGGCGCAGGAACTGCACCGTGTCCTCTATCACGGCGTGCGTGCCCACGAGTATGTCCACCTCGCCCGAGGCCAGTGCGCCGAGCACCTCGCGCCGCCTCTTGCCCTTGACCATGCCCGTGAGCAGCTCCACGCGCACGGGCATGGGGCCGAGGAAGGCGCGTATGGTGGCAAGGTGCTGCTCGGCCAGAATCTCCGTAGGCGCCATTATGCAGGCCTGGAAGCCGTTGTCTATGGCCAGCAGCATGGCCATCAGCGCCACGAGGGTCTTGCCCGAGCCTACGTCGCCCTGCAAGAGGCGGTTCATCTGGCGGCCCGACTTCACGTCGGCGTGTATCTCGCGCACCACGCGCTTCTGCGCCCCGGTAAGCTCGAAAGGCAGGTTGTGGCTGTAGAAATGGTTGAACGCCTTGCCCACGCGGGCGAACACCAGCCCCCGGTATCGCCGGCGGCGGTCGCTGGCATACCTCACTATGCCCAGCTGCACGAAGAAAAGCTCCTCGAACTTCAGCCTGGCTCGGGCGCGCCCGAGCGTCCGCGAGTCCTTGGGGAAGTGCACGGTGCGCAACGCCTCGCCGCGCGGCATGAGGTGCTGCCGCGCCACCATGTCGGGCGGCAGCGTCTCCGGCAACGCCCCGGCGAGCCGCGCCAGCAGGCTCTTGGCAAGCCGCTCCATGGCGTAGGAGGTAAGCCCGGCCTTCTTCATCCTGTCGGTGGTGTGGTAGAAAGGCTGCAGGCCAAGGTTCTGGAGGTCAAGCCCGTCGGCCTCGTCGATGTCTGGGTTGGCCACGCTTATGCGCCCCTGGTAGACCGTTGGCCTGCCCAGCACCACGTAGCGCGTGCCGGGGCGGTAGGTGCGCATGGCGTAGCGCCCGCCGTTGTACCACGTGAGGTCCATCACGGCGGTGCCGTCGTAGAAGTGGGCCACCACTATCTCCTTGCCGCCCCTGCTCTCGAACGTCTCGTAGCTTAGTATTTGCCCGCACACCTGCACGAAGGGCATATCGGCCCTAAGCTCGCGTATGGAGTAGACGTGGCAGCGGTCGATGTACTTGTAGGGATAATACTCCAGCAGGTCGCCGTAGGTTTCTATCCCTTTCTCCTTGGCGAGCACCTTCTTCCGCGCCGGCCCCACGCCGGGCAGGAACTGTATGTCTTGCTTTAGAATGTCGGCCACGGCTGATTGTTAAGCGTTTTGCCCGCCGCCTTCGGCGCCCGCGCCGCCGCGCCGGCAGAGCAAGGCTTCGGCCACGGCGAGGTCAGACGGCGTGGTAATCTTTATGTTCTCGCGGTTGCCATCGACGAGCGTCACCGCGTGGCCGGCGGCCTCCACCACCGAAGCGTCGTCGGTGAAGCCCTCGCAGTATGGCTGCGAGTAGGCCTGCCTTAGCAGCCCCACGCCGAAGGCCTGCGGCGTCTGCACCAGCCGGTAGTCGCCGCGCGGCACCGTGTGGCCGCCGATGTGGCGCAGCGTCTCCACCACCGGCACCACAGGTATGGCCGCCCCGGTGCGCAGCGCGGCCGCATAGCAGGCGCGTATGGTGGCCACGGAGGCGAACGGGCGCACGCCGTCGTGTACGCCAACCACGCCATCGGCCCCGCCGGGTATGAGGGCGAGGCCGCTCCTCACGGAGTGGAACCGCGTCGGCCCGCCGTCGGCCACGAGGGCGGGCGCGGCAAAGCCGTGCCTGCGGCACAGCTCAGCCCAGAAGCCTTGCTGCCCGCGCGGCAGCACAAGCACCACCGACACGCCGGGCAAAGCCTCGCGGAAACGGTCGATGGTGTGCATAAGTATCGGCCTGCCGCCCACTTCGATGAACTGCTTGGGCAGCGGCCCGCCCATGCGCAGCCCCTTGCCTCCGGCCACGATTATGGCGAAGGTGCCGCACTGGGGAATGTCTCTCTCGTCGTTACGCATAGTCTCAATTGCAGGCGTTGCGTTCAGCCTGCGCCGCCATCGTGCGCCACCGGCCCCGCAACTTGCCAGATGCAAATGTAGCGAAAAAATCGGAAAGCCGCAAGCTTCCCCACGGCACATTCAAGGAACCGTTCCGTTAACGAGCGTTAAACGGCAGGCGTCGCAAGGCGGCATGGGCCGTTCCGCTTTACGATATGTGCCGTTTCGCCTCCCGAAACGGCACATTTTGCCTTGCAAGACGGCCTGTTTTGCAAGGCAAAACGAGCCATTCCGCAAAGCACTGTGGGCCAATGGGTTACGGAAGCACGCCAGACTGGCGGACTTTTACGGTAATTAACACATCGCCCAGAGCACGTTATGCCATTAATCCCACCATGCACCAAAGGGTCATTACGGCCACGCCGACAGTCGGGGCGGCTGCCGAAACGAAGATGGGAATCGGTTTATCGGGAAAAGCTTAGGTATGGTTCGATAGTTGTCGCCCCAAAATGGGCGCCAAACAGCAGGAAAGGCACATAAAAGAACGCGGCAAGCGCACGCTTGCCTATTTCCGCCCATACCACCCGTTGGCCGCAATCATGTCCGCCACGCATTGGGGAACAAGCCCGGCTATGGGCAGCCCGGCTGCCACGCGGCGGCGCACCTCGGTGCTGCTTATGTCGATGAGCGGCGTGTCCACCACCGTCACGCCCGGCGGCAGCGGCCCGGCTGGAAGGGCGGCCCCTCGCCGCGGATAGACCGCCACGGGATAGCGGGCCAGGATTTCGGCGTGGTTGCGCCATAGGGAGAAGCCCGCCCAGTTGTCGCCGCCAATGAGCAGCGTGAAGCTGCAATGCGGGCAGGTGCGTGCGAGGTGGCAGAGCGTGTTCCACGTGTACGACGGGCGGGGCAGGCCAAGCTCCACGCCGCAAGGGCGCAGGCCCTCCTCGCCGGCCAGCGCCGCCTCTACCATGGCCATACGCGCCGAGTCGTCGAGCAGCCCGGCGGCAGGCTTCAGCGGGTTTTGCGGCGAAACGACAAACCACACCTCGTCGAGCCCCAGCCCGCCGAGCAGGTGGCGGGCAAGGGCTATGTGGCCATTGTGTACCGGGTTGAACGACCCGCCGAAGAAGCCTACGCGAAGGCGGGCGCCGCGCCCCATGGCATTAGCGCACATATCAAGACTCACCGCCGGACGAGAGGAACTCCCTCACTATGGCTTCGGTTTCGGCCACGGCCACGTCGAGGTCGTCGTTCACCACAACGCGGTCGAACTCCGGGGCGAAGCCAAGCTCATACTCGGCGCGGGCGAGCCTCTGCTCGATCACCTCCGGCGCGTCGGTGCCGCGGCCTTCGAGCCTGCGGCGCAGCTCTTCCATCGACGGCGGCTGGATGAAAAGCGCCAAGGCGCGGTCGCCGTAGTGCCGCTTGATGTTGCAGCCGCCCTTCACGTCGACGTCGAACACCACGTTCTGCCCCATCTCGAGCTGCCGCTCCACCTGCGACTTCAGCGTTCCGTAGTACCGCCCGGCATACACCTCCTCGTACTCAAGGAACTCGCCGCGCTCTATCCTCTGCCTGAACTCTTCGGGCGAGAGGAAGAAATACTCCACGCCGTCGCGCTCCGTTCCCCTCGGCTGGCGGCTCGTACACGATATGGAAAAAGCCAGCCGCAGCTCCTCGTGGGCCATCAGGCGGCTGATTATCGTGCTCTTTCCCGTTCCGCTTGGCGCGGAAATGATTATAAGTTTTCCCATGTGGAATGAAGTGAAAAGTGAAAAATGAAGAATGAAGAATCAATGTGCCTTAACGCCTCCAGCCTCCGGAAGGAACTTTTGACAGAACTCCAGCCTCCAGTCTCCTGAAAAGCATCCGTCTGAACTCCTGTATCCTGCCTCCAGTCTCCTGAAAAAGCATCCGTCTGAACTCCTGTATCCTGCCTCCAGTCTCCTGAAAAAGCATTCGTCTGAACTCCTGTATCCTGCCTCCAGTCTCCTGAAAAAGCATTCGTCTGAACTCCTGTATCCTATCCCCAGTCTCCTGAAGAAGTCACAACACGTTGAGCACCTGCTCCTTGATTTGCTCCAGCTCGTCCTTCATCTTCACCACGATGTTCTGCATCTCGGCATTGTTGCTCTTCGAGCCGGTAGTGTTAATCTCGCGCCCCATCTCCTGGGCGATGAAGCCGAGCTTCTTCCCCTGCCCGTCGCCGTCGGCCATGGTCTCGCGGAAATACTTCAGGTGGTTGGCCAGGCGCTGCTTCTCCTCGCTTATGTCGAGCTTTTCGATATAGTATATCAGCTCCTGCTCAAGCCTGTTCTTGTCGTATTCCACCTCCGGGATGCTGCTAAGCCCCTCAACGATGCGAGCCTTGATTTTCTCGACGCGCTGCGTCTCGTACACCTCGATGCCGGCGAGCAGGGCGGCAATGTTGTCTATCTTCTCGTTGAACTTGCGCTCAAGGGCTTCGCCCTCCTGCGTGCGGAACTCCACAAGGCGGTCGAGCGCCTCGCCCACGGCCCCCGAAGCCACAGCCCATTCCTCGTCGCTGAGCGTCTCCTGCTCCGTCTTTGCCATCACGTCGGGCAGCCGCAGCAGCGTGGCGAACCAGTCCTGCGGCTCAGGCATGCCCGTGGCGGCGGCAATGGCCTTAATCTGCTTGTAGTAGTTTTCCACCAGCGCGGCGTTTATAGGCGTTGTGTCGGTGCCGGCCTCGCGGTCCACCCAGATGGTGAAGTCCACCTTGCCGCGCTGCAGCCTCTCGCCAATCAGCCGCCTCACCTCCATCTCCTTCTCGCGGTAGAGCGGCGCGATGCGCGTGGAGAGGTCGAGGCTCTTGCTGTTGAGCGACTTTATTTCAACACTGATTTTCTTGTCTCCATAGACTACGACAGCCTTGCCGTAGCCCGTCATTGATTTTATCATGTCCGATGTATTAACGTTTTAATTATTCATTAGCAACCTTTGCCGAAAGCGCCGAGGCCACAGGCGCAGCCCGGGTTATGCAAAGCCGGTGCAAGGGAGCGGCGACGGAGCTTGCTCCAAGTCGCCCGAGCGCAGCCCGGGTTATGCAAAGGTAGCGTTTTTTGCCCAAACGGCAAACGCCTACGCCAAATATTTGCGTCGCGGCGCAAACCGGCGGCACGGCTAAAGCGGGGCGCACGCCTGGGCAAGCCACGCCCGCTCGTCGGCGTCGAGATGCGGCGCGAGGCGTTCGTAGACGGTGCGGTGGTATGCGTCGAGCCATTCCACCTCGCCGTCCGTCAACATTTCCCTGCGGATTGGCGCCTTGTCTATCGGGCAAAGCGTGAGCGGCTCGAAGCAGAGGAAGCTGCCGAACTCCGTTGTGGAGTGAGGCACGATGAGCAGGGTGTTCTCCGTGCGCACGCCGAAACGGCCTTCGAGGTAGACGCCCGGCTCGTCGGTTACGGTCATGCCCGCGCGTAGCGGCGCCGGCTTCCACTCCATGCGTATCTGGTGGGGGCCCTCGTGGACGTTGAGGAACGAGCCGACACCGTGGCCCGTGCCGTGGAGATAGTTAAGCCCTTCGCGCCACAGCGGCCCGCGGGCCAGCGCGTCTATCTGCGTGCCGGACGCGCCGTCGGGGAACACGGCGCGCTCGAGCGCGATGTGAGCCTTGAGCACGAGGGTGTAGACGCGGCTTTCCTCTGCCGTCACGGGGCCGAGGGCAATGGTGCGGGTGATGTCGGTGGTGCCGTCGAGATACTGCGCCCCGCTGTCGACAAGCAGCAGCCCTTCGGGGCGCAGCGGCGCGTCGGTGGCGGGCGTAGGCTCGTAGTGGACTATCGCGCCGTGGGCGGCGTAGGCCGAGATGGTGTCGAACGACAGGCCGCGGTAGAGACCCTGCGCCGCCCGCAGGCTTTCGAGCTTTGCGGCTGCGGCCAGTTCCGTCTGCCCGCCGGCCTCCACGGCGGGGCGCAGCCAGCGCAGGAAGCGCACCATGGCCACGCCGTCGCGCTCCATGGCGCGGCGGAACCCGGCGATTTCCGTCGCGTTCTTCACGGCCTTCATGGCTGCCACGGGCGACTCGCCGTCCACCACCACCGCCCCCTTCACCATATTATATAATGTATGGCAGGTGGTGGCGGGGTCCATCAGTATGTTGTATTCGGAGTAAGACGCAAGCGCCGAGGCTATGTCGGCATACTGCACGTTCTCCACCCCGATGCCTTGCAGGTACTTCCACGTTTCCAGCCTCACCTTCCCCGGGCCGGCGAAGAGCCACGTCCTGTCGCCCTCGAAGAGCAGGTAGGCCACGAACACGGGGTTGCAGTGTATGTCGGAGCCGCGCAGGTTGAGCGCCCAGGCGATGTCGTCGAGCGATGTCAGGAGCATTCCCTCCACGTGCATGGCCTTGAGCCTGCGGCGTATGCGCCCCAGCTTCGACGCGGCCGACTCACCTGCAAGCTCTTCCGGGTAGGCCCATATAGGCGCTGAGGGCAGCGGCGGGCGGTCGGGCCAGATGCGGGCGAGCGGGTCGAAGTTGGTGCGCAGGGTGATGCCGCCCTGGCGGCGCAGCCCGGCCACGAGGCCGCCCACCACCTGCGCCGACGCCACCGTGCCGTCGATGCCCACCTCGGCGCCGTCTGTCGGCGCGAGCTTGCGGCCCAGCCACTCCACGATGGAGGGCGTGCCGGCGACGCCCTCGCGCATGAGGGCTATGCCGGTGCCGCGCAGGGCCTCGGCGGCGGCAATGAAGTAGCGCGAGTCTGTCCACAGCGCGGCCTCGCCGGCCGTCACCACGAGCGTGCCGGCCGACCCTCCGAAGCCGCTCATGTACTCGCGGCACTTCCAGTGGTCAGGCACGTACTCGCTGCCGTGGGGGTCGGCACTGGGGAAGATGAATGCGTCGAGGCTTTCGCGGCGCAACTCCTCGCGCAGCGCAGCCAATCTGTCGTGTATGTTACATCCCATCGCTTGAAATTGCAAGTTAGACTTTGCAAAGGTATTACATTTCAGAATTAATAACAAATTAAAGACAAAAGAAACGCACGCCGTCCGCTTTTTTTTCTTAACTTTGCGGTGGAATTAAAGCATCCGGGAATATTTGGAGATAACTATTCAAAACATAACAAGCAACTATGGCATTTTTAACTAACGAGAAATTGACAATCGTCGGCGCAGCCGGCATGATTGGCTCCAACATGGTTCAGACCGCACTGACGATGGGCCTGACAAACGATATCTGCCTCTACGATGTGTTCTCACCCGAAGGCGTGGCCGAAGAGATGCGCCAGAGCGGCTTTGGCGACGTGAAGATAACCGCCACCACCGACCCCAAGGAAGCCTTCACAAACGCCAAGTACATAATCTCCTCCGGCGGTGCGCCCCGCAAGGCCGGCATGACGCGCGAAGACCTGCTCAAGGGCAACTGCGAGATAGCCGAGGGCCTGGGCAAGAACATAAAGGAGTACTGCCCCGACGTGAAGCACGTGGTCATCATCTTCAACCCCGCCGACCTCACCGGACTCGTCACGCTGCTCTACTCCGGCCTGAAGCCTTCGCAGGTTACGACGCTGGCCGCACTCGACTCAACGCGCCTGCAGAGCGCACTGGCAAAGAAGTTCGGCGTGATGCAGAGCGAGGTTAAGGGCTGCGCCACCTACGGCGGCCACGGCGAGCAGATGGCCGTGTTCGGCTCTCACGTGACCATCGACGGCCGCAAGCTCACCGACATCGTCGGCACCGACGAGTTCCCCGAAGCAGAATGGGAGCAGATGAAGAAGGACGTGACACAGGGCGGAGCCAAGATAATCGAGCTGCGCGGCCGCTCCTCGTTCCAAAGCCCGGCATACCTCTCGGTAGAGATGATTCGCTCGGTGATGGGCGGCGAGCCGTTCAAGTACCCCGTAGGCACATACGTGAGCACAGACAAGTACAACCACATCATGATGGCAATGGCCACCACGCTCGACACAACGGGCGCACACTACGAAGTTCCGCAGGGAACCGCCGAGGAGAACGCCAAGCTCGACGCCAGCTACGAGCACCTCTGCAAGATGCGCGACGAGCTTGTCACGCTCAACATCGTGCCGCCAATCGCCGAGTGGAGCAAGGTTAACCCCAACCTGTAATACGGCGGCGACGCCGCAACAGTCTATAAAGCCGGCGCACAACAGCGCCGGCTTTTTTCGTTTCCATTAGACCTTTGCGCCAAGCGGACGCCCGCACCAAGCCCGCGGCGGAGAAAGCCACAGGCGAAGAAGCATACGCCCTTAAGCAAAAACGCAACGCAGCGGGGCGACGATGCGGCCTGACCGTTTGGGGTAGGCTCCGAAATCCATTAACATTTTTAACTTAACGCGGGGCAGCATTGCGCCTTCGGCGTAACCACCTGAAGCCCAATGCTTTGCAAAACGTGCCGTTTCGCCCCCTTAAACGGCTCGTTTTGGAAGCCAAGACAGGCCGTTTTGAACGCCAAAACGGCCTGTTTTGCATTGCGACTCCGCCCTATGTTAAAATCAAGGCCGCACAAGTCGCTTTTTAGTTCAAGATATGCAACTAACCCGGTCGGCTGTTTCCGGGAGTCAGGCGTTGCCCAGCCGCTTCTTAACCACGGCAGGGTTGCCGGCGGCGAGGCAGTCGTCGGGTATGTCGCGCACCACCACCGACCCGGCGGCAATGATGCAACGCGCCCCGATGGTGACGCCGGGGCACACCACCACCCCGCCGCCGAGCCACGTGTCGTCGCCGATGGTGATTGGGAAGGCCGTTTCCTGCGGCTCGCGCCGCGCCACATGGTCGATGGGGTGCTGCGGCGTGTAGAGCTGGCACTTTGGGCCAATCTGCACGTTGTTGCCAATGCGGATGCTGCCCCCGTCGAGCATCACTGCGTCGTAGTTTACGAACACGTTCTCGCCAATGGTAATGCCGTTGCCATGGTCGCAGTGGAAAGGCGGACAAACGGTCGACGAGGCGGGCAGCCCGGGGATAAGCTCCTCGACCACGGCGCGGTAGCCGTCGTCGTTGATGGTCATCGTCTGCAGGCGGCGGCACAAGTCCTTGGCATGGGCGAGGCTCGCCAGAATCTCCTTGTCGTCGAAGCGGTACAGCTCGCAGCTGCGCATTTTCTCAAATTCGGTCTTCATGTGGGTTGTCTGTTATATGGTTGGTGATGAATCAGGCAAAGGCCGGCCGCTTACGCCCGCCCACTACCGCCTTCTCGAAGGCTATGCGCTCGCCGCGCGGGCCGTAGCTCACGGTGCCGCAGCGCACATATCCGAGCGCGGGCAACAGGCGGAGCATCTCGGCGTTGTCGTGGTTGGTGTCCACACGGACGCTTGCCGCACCGGCCCCACACGCCATGCGCTCGGCCTCGAGCATCATCATGCGGCCAAGGCCGCGCCCCCTCGCGCCAAGGGCCACGGCAAGCCTGTGGACGGTGAAGTATGGGCCGGCGGCAAGCCAGCGACCGTCTATCGCGCCGTATGCAGGCTCCGGCTGCGGGGTTATGCAGGCGTAGGCCGCCACCGCGCCGCCGGGCAGGCAGGCCACGCGGGCGTCGCCAGAGGCAATGTCGCCCTCGATGGTGGCCGGGGCGGGGTAGCCCTCTGTCCACTGGCGGCGGCCCTGGGCTGCCATCACTTGCTTGGCCTCGACTATTATCTGCCAAACGTCGCCGAAATCACCGGCGACGGCCCTCCTAAACGTAATGTCCATGCGCTATCGTACATTTTTCACGCCAACGAAAGCCACCGCCGGGCGCGGGCCTGCAACGGCGGGCTTTGTGGCTAAACCGGCGCAAAGGTAACGAAAGGAAACGAGACACAGCGGGATTCCGGGCCAAAAGGTGCAATGGCGTTTGCGTTTGTTAACTAAAAGGGGCGTTTCGGAACGCGAGTTGTTAAATATCCGACAAATAGTGTTAACCATGCACTCTTTTACAAAATAATTGCTACCTTTGCACCGTTCCAAACAAAAAGGGGAATATGGCATGGCTATAATTGGGTTATAATTATTATGCCATTCGCCTTTCGGGAACGATTTTCCAGCACTTGAAACAACAACAAAAAATGATCAGAAAACTAAAGACAGTCGTCATAGCAGCACTCATGTCAGCCAGCGCACTCCCAATTGCGGCGCAAGACCTCTTGGCCAGGCAGGCACCAATAGACAGAAAGATGAAAGCAGTGGACTCGGTGGCACTGAGCAGGCTTATAGAAACCGAACAGCTCGGCTCGCCCGCAGCCGACCTCTACGACGACTGGAACAACAAATACGCGCACCGCGCAACCGAACTGCCCGACTCTTTCCGCATAGACCTGCGCGGCTTCTGCATGCCGACGACGAGCCGCGTGCTCACGTCGAACTTCGGGGCACGCTGGGGCAGGCAGCACAAGGGCCTCGACATCAAGGTGTACATCGGCGACACCATACGCGCCGCATTCAGCGGAAAGGTGCGCATGGTGAAGTATGAGGCCGCCGGATACGGAAAATATGTGGTGATTCGCCACTACAACGGCCTTGAGACCATCTACGGCCACATGTCGAAGCAGCTCGTGGAAGAGGACCAGGAAGTGCGCGCCGGCGACCCGATAGGACTCGGCGGCAACACGGGCCGGAGCACCGGCTCGCACCTGCACTTCGAGACGAGGCTCTGCGGCGTGGCGCTCAACCCGACGCTTATGTTCGACTTCGTGAACCAAGACGTGGTGAACGACTTCTATATGTTCCACCGCGACACATACGAGAGCGAAGGCCGGCTGGCCAACCGCCTGCGCGGCGTAGGCGCACAGACCGTTGACGGGGAACAGAAGGTGCAGGCATCGAAGCCCGCAACAAAGGCCAAGGCTAAGAAGTCGCGCTACCTCAAAGTGCGCCGCGGCGACACGCTGGGTGCGCTCGCACGCCGCTACGGCACGACGGTGAACGCACTCTGCCGCTTGAACGGCATAAAGAAGACGTCGCGCCTGATGCCCGGACAAAGGCTGCGCTACAACTAAACAAGGATAGATTCCTCCGCAATAGCAAATTTTTGAATTTGCAAGGGAGCTTCGCAATCGCGAAGCTCTTTTTTGTTCCAGGAGACAGGAGCGCATTTCAGAATACAGGAGACAGGAGTGCAGGAGTTCAGACAATAGCTTATCCGGCATCAAGTTTACGCGAAGTGCGGGCTGCTCCTTCGCCTAATCCTTCCATCCACTATGCCGCAACAGAAGCTATTGTCTGTACTCCTGTCTCCTGGATTCTGAAATGCGCTCCTGTCTCCTGAAGAAAAGCTATTGTCTGAACTCCTGCACTCCCGTCTCCTGTCTCCTGGAATGAACTCCTGTCTCCTGAAAAAGATTTCGCCCTGAAAGCATGATGCCTTCAGGGCGAAAGAGTAGCGGGGGTGGGACCCGAACCCACGACCTCCGGATTATGAATCCGACGCTCTAACCAGCTGAGCTATCCCGCCA
>CALUMB010000049.1 GCA_944321645.1 uncultured Prevotella sp. | reverse complement strand
GCCTCGCGGCATGGGAAGGTCTATGCCCAACGATTTTTCTATCTTTTCCACAAAATCGAGCTTCACGCTTTTAACGGATAAACGTGAATTAAATGCCTGTGGCGATAATCCCAATTTTTGCGCGACCTCATTAAGTTTGAAGCCTCGGTCTATCAATATTTTTTTTAAATCCACACCAGTCATATAATAAACTATGTTAAAATAAAGATAATCTAAAGAAAAAATAAAGACAATATCAGAATTTCTCCTTATCTTTGCATCGCAAATGCGTTATAAACGCGCTGCAAGCAACTTTTCTTAAATTGCAAAGATAACCCATATTATGATAAATTAAATTTGCAATTTAACAACTTATAATTATGGAACAAAAATCATTCCCCTACCCCACCGAAAAGAGGATGCTTTTCTGGCGGGATGTGTGCGTAAATGGACGTTTGAAGTATGGAATCAGACGTTTTTGTATTATTTTGGCATCATTTGTGGTGGCAGCCGCACCTGCTTCGGGAACGGATAAAGCATTTGGAAGATTTAGTTGCGGAAAAAGAAAGGCTTATTAAGGTTTATGAAAAGATAATGGAGGGGAAGAAATGAAAAAAATATTTTGTGCCATTCTGCTTTGTTTTTGTTATGCTTCATTGTCCTGCCAAACAATTATAAAGATGGAAGAAAATAATGGTATCTATAAAATACCATGTTTAGTAAACGGTGCGAGAATGAAATTCATTTTCGACACAGGTGCTACTTCTGTATCAATGTCAAGTCAAATGGCTAACTATCTATTAGAGAACGATTACATTTCAAAAGAAGATATAATTAGTTCCGGCAAATCATCTATTGCTGACGGAACAATTATTGACCACGTTATAATAAATTTAAGAGATGTTGAAATTTCAGGATTACATCTATCCAATGTCGAGGCGGTTGTGTTAGATTCACAAAATGCGCCATTACTTCTCGGCCAAAGTGCAATACAGAAACTTGGTAGAATAGAAATTGATGGAAATGTTCTTAAAATATTAGACAATGATAAATTGGATGAAAATCAGATAGGACAATTATTTGCGGATGCCTTTAATGCGTTAGATAATGGACTATATACAAAGGCTAAAGAGTGTTTTGAACAATTATATTTGCTGGGACAACTATCTGATTATGGGAAGTATGAATATGCCCGAGCATGTATGCGTTGCAAAGATTTTGCAACAGCCTACAATGTAGTTAATGAAATCAAGGATCTTGATTATTTTGATAAAGAAAAAATAAATATCTATTTTCTATATGGATGGGTGTATGAATATAATGATAAAGATGATGACGCAATTTCTTATTATAGAAAAGCTTTTGATTTTCCTTCTGCCACATATGAAGATAAAGCTGGATATGTATCATCAATAGCCTTTATTTATGAAAAAAATAAAGATTATCAAAATGCGAACAAGAATTATCAAATGGCCATATATTGCTATGGATTGGCCAACAATGTTGATGACAAATACATTCTTGATGATTGTTTCGGAAGATTAAAGAAAAGTCAAAAGTCATATAGGAATGATGATGTAGATTACTGTGTTTTCAAATACATAGAAACAGCCTATGATGCCGGGATATACAGCAATAAAGATTATTTGTATTCAATGTGCCTCTTGGCAAAAAACAGAAATACTTACGCTATCAAATTATGCAATAAAGCACAAATTGATTTTGATGGATTCTTGAGTGGTTATTAAAAATCAGAAAATGCAACTGAAAGTATCCCATAGAATTGTAAGTGATGAGCGTTACGAATATTTGAAAGAAAAATTAAAAGACTTACTAATGAAAGAAGAAATGGAAAGAGAAGAACTAAAAGAGCAATGGCTGTCAGCATTTCCATAAAGCTCACACCCCTGCGACGCGTTTCATACGCTATGCGATTGGACAGGCTAAGACTGGTGGTACATATGCCTGAAGCATCAGAGACGGGCCTTGGATTGGCGGCAAGCCGGAAAATAAAGGAAAACATTCCCCAAGGTTTACCCCAAAGCCAAAACGCAAATGTTTAACATATTGATATTTAGATATTTACATCTTTTTCCGCGTCAGATTCCGGTTCTGAAGGTCTTGGGTTTGAATCCCAACGGAGTCACAGTTAAGCTCCCGAAATCACGATTCATGCGGATTTCGGGAGCTTTTGTAGTTTTTTCGTGCGGAAAATCCGCTGACTCGAATTGCAACTTGAAGTTTCTTATAATATGCTGTCGACAATAGTGGCATTTCCAACCACGTAATCGTCATATTCCTCATTTATGCGGCCCAATCCGATGATGCCGTTATTGTCGGCGGTATATCCTGGGATTTGTGGGTCTATTATGCGGAAAACCTCCTGTGTCGCAATTGTAGATGTGCATTTTCGGAAAAAGTTTAAATTACTTCATTGCCTTTCATTTTGTGTTTTGTGCGATTTGCAGTAACTTTGTCCTCCGAATTGCAATGGAAATAAAGGAATTAAAAGAACTATACGCCACGTTGCCGCAGGTTGGCGACTTGGCAGGCGCACTGAACGACAAGTCTGTGCGCACTATCTTCCTCGACGGGCTTGTGGCTTCTGCGGCTCCAGTGGCATTTGCCGCAGTGGCTGGCAGAGCCTCTTCGGCTTGCTTGTTTGTCTTGCAGGATGCCGACGAGGCTGGCTATTTCTACCACGACCTGACCCAGATGCTTGGCGACAACGATGTGCTCTTCTTTCCCTCGTCGTACAAGCGTGCCGTGAAATATGGCCAAAGGGATGCTGCGAGCGAAATCCTGCGCACCGAGGTATTGGCGCGGGTGGCTGCAAGGCAAGGCCGAGGCATGGAAGGTGTGCCGGAACTTGGAGAAGCGAAGGGTGGCAAGGACTTGGCGGCCATGAAGCCCCAAGCAGCTGGAAAAGGCGATGGCTCCGAAATACATGGTACCAAACTGTACATTGTCTCTTATCCGGAGGCAATTGCCGAGCTTGTGGTCTCGCGCCGCAAGCTTGACAGCAGGCGCATAGAGCTGGCAGCGGGGCAGACGGTTGAAGTGTCTCTATTGGCAAAAAAGCTGCGTGAGTTTGGTTTCCGCGAGGTGGATTATGTGTACGAACCGGGCCAGTTCGCATTGCGTGGCAGCATTTTCGATGTTTATTCTTATAGCTGCGAGTTTCCTTTCCGCATAGACTTTTTCGACGACGAGATAGACTCCATCCGCACATTCGAGGTGGAAACGCAGCTTTCGCGCGACCGCCGCGACCGCGTGGAGATTGTGCCGGAGCTGGCCGGGCAGACAGAGGACCGCGTGCCGCTGCTCTCGTTTCTGCCTGACGACACGGTGCTTGTGGTGAAAGACTTTGTGTATGTCCACGACACCATCGGCAAGATATACGACGAAGGCTTTTCGAGGCAGGCCATAGCCGAGCGCATAGAGGGCGCAACGGAAATGGAGCGGCAGGACATTCTCGACCAGATGCGCAAGGAAGTCCAGCTGGCCAGTGCCGCGCAGTTTTCGCGTGCGGCTGCATCGTTCCGCCTTGTGGAGATAGGCCGCCGCCACGTCAGGCAGCCTGATGCCACAATTGTGTTCCATGTTTCGCCGCAACCGCTGTTCCATAAAAACTTCGACCTGCTCCAACAGTCGCTCGAAGACTATATGCTGCGGGGCTACCGTCTATACATCCTTGCCGACAGCGGCAAGCAGAACGAGCGCCTGAGGGAGATTTTCGCCACGCGCAGCCCCCAGGCCGGAGTCGAGTTCACCCCCGTGGACCGCACGCTGCACGAAGGTTTTGCTGATAGCGACCTTCGCGTTTGCTTCTTCACCGACCACCAGATATTCGACCGGTTCCACAAGTACAGCCTGCGTTCAGACAAGGCGCGCGGCGGAAAGGTGGCCCTCACGCTTAAGGAAATACAGCAGTTTGAGGTGGGCGACTACGTGGTACACGTCGACCATGGCATTGGCCGCTTTGGCGGGCTTGTGCGTATGCCGCAGGGCGAAGGCTACCAGGAGATGATAAAGATTCTCTATCAGAACGGCGACTCGATTTATGTTTCCATCCACTCCCTCTACAAAGTCTCTAAATACAAGGGGCAGGACAACGGCGAGCCACCGCGCCTTAGCCACCTTGGCACAGGCCAGTGGGAGCGGCTCAAGGAGCGGACGAAGAAGAAGATAAAAGACATTGCCCGCGACCTCATAAAGCTCTATGCCCGCCGCCGCAACGAGAAGGGCTTTGCCTTCAGCGCCGACACGTTCATGCAGCACGAGCTTGAGGCAAGCTTCCTTTACGAAGACACGCCCGACCAGCTGAAGGCCACCAACGACGTGAAGGCCGACATGGAACGGCAGCGGCCCATGGATCGCCTCGTGTGCGGCGATGTTGGCTTTGGCAAGACGGAGGTGGCCGTCCGTGCCGCCTTCAAGGCCGCCTGCGATTCGAAGCAGGTGGCAGTGCTCGTGCCTACCACAGTGTTGGCATACCAGCACTACCAGACGTTCAGCAAGCGGCTGAAGGATTTCCCCGTGCGGGTAGACTACCTGACACGAGCGCGGAGTGCCAAGCAGACCAAGGCCGTGCTGGCCGACCTTGAAGCCGGAAAGGTGGACATACTGATAGGAACCCACAAGCTGATTGGCAAGTCGGTGAAGTTCCGCGACCTTGGGTTGCTCATCATCGACGAGGAGCAGAAGTTCGGGGTGGCCACAAAGGAGAAACTGCGCCAGATGAAGGTCAACGTAGACACGCTTACCATGTCGGCAACGCCAATCCCGCGCACGCTCCAATTCTCGCTCGTTGGCGCACGCGACATGAGCATCATTCAGACCCCGCCGCCCAACCGCTATCCCATACAGACCGAGATACACACTTTCGGCCCGGAGATTATCACCGACGCCATCAACTTCGAGATGAGCCGCAACGGCCAGGTGTATTTCGTGAACAACCGGATAAGCGACCTGGCCCGCATTGCCGAGATGATTCACAAATACATCCCCGACGTGCGCATTGCCATAGGCCACGGCCAGATGAAGCCCGAACAGCTTGAGCAAATCATAATGGACTTTGCCAACTATGACTACGATGTGCTGCTCTCCACCACCATCGTAGAAAACGGGATTGACATTCCCAACGCCAATACCATAATCGTAAATGGCGCTCAAAACTTCGGGCTTAGCGACCTCCACCAGATGCGTGGCCGCGTGGGCCGCGGCAACCGCAAGGCTTTCTGCTACCTGCTCGCCCCGCCGCTTGCCGACCTTAACCCAGAGTCGCGCCGCAGGCTCGAAGCCCTTGAAAACTTTTCAGACCTCGGCTCCGGCATCAACATTGCCATGCAAGACCTCGACATACGCGGCGCCGGCAACCTCCTCGGTGCGGAGCAAAGCGGATTTATTGCCGACCTCGGCTATGAGACTTACCAGAAAATACTCAACCAAGCCGTGACCGAACTTAAGAACGACGAGTTTGCCGACCTCTACAGCGAGGAGGTGGCCAGCGGCGAGGCCACGGGCGACACCTTCGTTGACGATTGCGCACTGGAAAGCGACATCGAAATGTACTTCCCCGACCAGTATGTGCCGAGCGACAGTGAGCGTATGCTGCTGTATCGCGAGCTTGACAGCCTCAAGACCGACGACGAGCTTGTGCGCTATCGGGCGCGGCTTGTCGACCGCTTCGGCCCTGTGCCGCAAGTGGGCGAGGAGCTGATGCGTGTGGTGTCGCTTCGCCGCATGGGCAAGAGCCTTGGTTGTGAGAAGCTCATGCTTAAGCAAGGGCGCATGACGCTCGTATTCGTGAGCAACCCGAAGAGTGCCTACTACCGCAGCAAGGCTTTCGACCACGTGCTCGACTACATAGGCTCCAACCCGCGCCGGTGCAACCTGCGCGAACTAAACGGCAAGCGGTCGTTGGTGGTCTCCGGCGTGAAAACCGTTGAAGACGGTGTGGACGTTTTGCGGGGCATCATCGGCGAAGGGTAGGGCGAAGTCAAAATGCCGCGTCGGCACGTGCCTGGGGAATGGTGGCGAATGTGTCTCGTAGTGACATTTTGTCTCCGGCTGTGTGCCAATGTGTCGCCATTTGCGCTTTGGTACGCTTGTTGCAAAACCATAGGCGAAGGCCGATGCTTTAGCGGAGGCTCTCGAAAATCAACAGCAATAAGTAACAAATTAAAAGATAGGAGACAAAACCATGACACCAACAAGGAGAAATGCAGGATGGCTGCCGGATGTGTTCAACGACTTTTTCGACACCGACTTCATGCCGAAGGCTAACGCCACAGCACCGGCAATCAACGTAAAGGAAAACGACAGGGCCTACATCGTTGAGCTTGCCGCCCCTGGCTTGAAGAAGGAAGACTTTGAAGTGCACATCAACGACGAAGGCAACCTGGCCATAAAGATGGAGAACAAGAGCGAGCAGAAGGAGGAAGACAAGAACGCCCGCTACCTGCGCCACGAGTTTTCTTACTCAAAATACGAGCAGACGCTCATCCTTCCCGACGATGTTGACAAGGAGAGGATTTCGGCAAAGGTAGAGCATGGAGTGCTCACGGTCGACCTGCCCAAGGTAGAGGAGACCAAGGCCAAAGTGGCTCGGCAGATTTCCATCGGGTAAACACGCCTGAGTCCAAAGATTGCAAACGGGCATGGCAGGCTGATTTTTTCAGCCGTCCATGCCCGTTTTGCTGTGCGTTGCGGCAGGCATGCTTCAGTTGGTTAGCGTGCGCTGCGGGCAAGGTCATCCTTTCTTGACCGTTTCAGGCGGCACAATCTGTATGCCGAGCATCTTTCCCGTGTCGTTGAATACAATGAGCAGCGCCAGCTCGCCGCGCTCGAAGTGCATCATCGAAACGTAAGAATGAATGCCATGCACGGTCGTTTTCTCCCATGGGTCGCGGCTTTTGTATTTGCCCGCCATTATCTCTGTCTTGGCAAACACGCCTTCGAGGTTCTCTTTTTTCACCATGTCCAACACTTCATCGGCCATGTTTGCGTAGAGGCTGTCTGCCAAATCTGCCTGTACAAAGCCAAACATCTTGTCGGCCCTGGCTATGTTGGGGTCGTCGGTTTGCGCCCAAGACGGCAGCGAGAGGGCAGCCAAAAGTACGAGTGACGTAATTATTCTTTTCATTGCCGTAAATGTTTTAAACTCGTTGCAAATATAATGAAAATGAATCAAACTGCAAAGTGTGCCGCCGGAATATTTCCACAATGGTTTTGCCTTGTGGAAAAACTTTAAAAATTAACCCCTCAAACAGTGCGTGTTTGCAACATAATGCTTATCTTTGCATGAGATAAGCTGCATTCGGGGATATGTTGGCAAGCTCACTTTCCGCCCGTTTGCGTTATCACAAATGAAGCATAAACATTAAAGAAAAGGCCATGCACGAAAGCGACAGCATAGTAATCATACCGACATACAACGAAAAGGAGAACATCGAGAAAATAGTCAGGGCTGTGTTCGGCCTTGAGAAATGTTTCCACATACTCGTTATCGACGATGGCTCGCCCGATGGCACGGGTGCAATAGTACACAGGTTGATTGGCAGCGAGTTTCCCGATCGTCTCTTTATCATCGAGCGCACTGGCAAGCAGGGGCTTGGCACAGCCTACATCACGGGCTTCAAGTGGGCCTTGGAGCATGGCTATGACTACATTTTCGAGATGGATGCCGACTTTAGCCACGACCCAAACGATTTGCCGCGCCTGTACGCTGCGTGTCACGACGAGGGCTACGATGTGGCCATTGGCTCGCGGTATGTGTCGGGGGTCAATGTGGTCAATTGGCCAATTGGCCGTGTGCTTATGAGCTATTTTGCTTCCAAGTATGTGCAATTGGTCACCGGGTTTAAGGTGAATGATACCACAGCCGGCTTTAAGTGCTATAAACGCCGCGTGCTCGAAACCATAGAGTTGGACAAGGTTCGCTTCAAGGGATATGCCTTCCAGATAGAGATGAAGTTCACGGCATATAAGATAGGCTTTAAAATCAAGGAAGTGCCGGTAATTTTCGTCAACCGCCGTGAAGGCACGTCGAAAATGAGTGGCGGCATATTCAGCGAGGCGTTCTTTGGGGTTATGCGCTTGCGCTGGGATGGGTGGGCGCGCAAGTACCCGAAAATTAAGTGATGGATATTTCCCGCGAGAATAGACTTGCACTATAATATAGGGGGAAGGCCGATGGCCGTTCCCCCTTTTTGCGTATGGACTAAATGAATGTCCGCTAATGCCCATACGCCCAGCGGCCGCTGGCTGACGCCTGTTGCCGTTAACGTTTTTATGTTAATTGTGGCCGCTAACGTCGCTTTGGCCAACCGCTTGATTTCCAGCGCGTTGCCAAACGTGCCGTTTGGATGTCCGAAACAGGCCGTTTTAGCTTCTAATACAGGCCGTTTTACATCTCAAAACAGGCCGTTTCAAGTCACGGTATGGCCCATATATGGAACCAGATGCAGGAGGGTGCTTTTTTAGTTGCATATTTGCAAGTATGGGTTGAATGCGGATGTTCGTTTTTGAACTAAATGAGCGGCATGCCCATGGCCGCGCATTCGCGGCGCATATCGTCGGGCCAGATGCTTGCTTGTATCTCGCCAATGTGGGCTTTGTGAAGCATAACCATGCAAAGGCGGCTTTGGCCGATTCCGCCACCTATGCTTAGCGGCAGCTCGCCTGCAAGCAGTTTCTGGTGGAAGTACAGTTTTTTGCGCTCTTCCTTTCCTGACAGTTCGAGTTGTCGCAGCAGCGCGTCGTGGTCAACGCGGATGCCCATCGACGACAGCTCGAACGAGCGTCCGAGCACAGGGTACCATATCAGGATGTCGCCGTTGAGGCCCTTGCGCCCGTCTTCGGCCACGGTCGACCAGTCGTCGTAGTCGGGGGCGCGTCCGTCGTGGGGCTTGCCGTCGGCCAGCTCGCCACCAATGCCAATCACGAACACGGCTCCGTATTTTTGGCAGATGGCATCCTCGCGTTCCTTCGGCGATTTGCCAGGATACATTTGCAGCAGTTCCTCGCTGTGGATGAACGTGATTTTCTCCGGGAGGAAAGGCTTGAGCTGTTGGAAAGTCTCGCAGGCAAGGTATTCAGTGCGCCTGATTGCGGCGTAGATGCGCTCCACGACACTCTTCAGGTAGGCCACCGTGCGTTGCCCGGATGTAATCACAGCCTCCCAGTCCCACTGGTCAACGTAGAGCGAGTGCAGGTTGTCGAGTTCCTCGTCGGCGCGTATGGCGTTCATGTCGGTGTATATTCCGTGTCCGGGTTCGATTTCGTATTCGGCCAAGGATAGCCTCTTCCACTTGGCGAGCGAATGTACCACCTCGGCCACGGCGTCGTTCATGTCGTGGATAGGGAATGTTACGGCACGTTCAACGCCGTTGAGGTCGTCGTTGATGCCAAGTCCGCGCAAAACGAAGAGTGGGGCTGTGACGCGCCTCAGGCGCAGTTCTGTGGACAGGTTTTGCTGGAAAAATTCCTTGATTAGCTTTATTCCTTGCTCCGTCTGTCTCGTGTCGAGTAGCGGCTTATAGTCGATAGGCTTTATCAGTTTGCTCATGTTATAAAGTTTGTTCTGTTGTCTCTTGGTCGTGTTTTGGCTTCCGCATTGCCCTTGCGGAGTGTATGCGAAGCTCAATCGGTTTGCAAAGATACGCTATTTTGTTTATATTGGCAAGTAAAAACCTTAAAAATATTACATAAAGAAATTGAAATCGTGAATATGCTGACGTTGTGGTGGATGTGCAGGCTTCCGTTAAGTGCTTTAGCACGATTATGGTTTGCTGTCTTTTTTGTTGGTTTCGCCTTGCCAAATTCCGTTGTCTGCAAAAAATCCGGAGCGGCTTTTTTGCCGTTCCGGATTTGTGCGTCTTGCGTTTTCCGCCCGGTTTCAGTTTGTCACTGGTTTGGGTTTTCTACAAATCCTTGGTATTCAGTGGCAAGCGAACTCATCACCGAGTCGTAGCTTTGGTGCATAATGGCCTGTATGTTGCGCGGCCCCTTGTCTACGGGGTAGATAGGCTGGTGTATGGTGAGCCTCAGCGGGTGCCAGTTTACCCAATGCCAGTCGCGGGTGCGTGGCATGATGTCGAACGAGCCGTTGATAGTCAGCGGCACGACTGGCAGCTGAAGTTCGTCGGCAAGCGCGAAAGCCCCCTTCTTGAACACTCCCATGTGGCCTGAAAACGAGCGCGAGCCTTCCGGGAACACCACCATGCTCATGCCGCTTTGCAGCGTGTTGCGGGCTTCGTCGTATGTCTCCTTTATTTTCGAGGGACTTCTCCTGTCTACGAAGATGTGGTGGGCGGCCTTGCAGGCAAAGCCAACGAACGGTATCTTCATTATGCCGCGTTTCATCATCCACTTGAAGTTTCGGCCAAGGAAGCCGTAAATCAGGAAAATGTCGAAGGCCCCCTGGTGGTTGGACACGAACACGTAGGAGTGGCCCGGCTCGATGTTTTCGCGGCCTTCTACCGTGACCGGGATTAGGAACAGGCGCACAACCACCCATGCCCAGCACTTACCGGGGTAGTAGCCCCAGAAGTGGCCGTTGCCGACCACGCACCCTATTGTGGTGACGAGCGCAGTGATTATCGTGGCAACTATTGTCAGTGGCAATGCAACGCAGAGCTGGTAGAGCCGGTATAAAAATTTGATTACGGTGTTCATTTCGCTTTTTGAGGTTTTCGTCGTTTTTTGTTTATACAGTTTTATCGGTTGCTTGTTGATGGTTTTCGGTGGAGCGTGAACACTACAACTTCGCCCGGCACGCCGAAACGGAACGGCAGGAATCCGCCGAGGCCCGTGCTAACATAGAGCTTCCGCTTGCCTTCAGAGTAGAGTCCGCCCCATTCCTTGTATTTGACGGCAATGGGTGACCAGCCGAAAAGCATGAATTGCATTCCGTGGGTGTGGCCGCTTAGGGTGAGTTGCGCTTCGCTTTGCGGTATTACGGTGCGCCTCCAGCTCGACGGGTCGTGCTGGAGCATTACGACGAATGCCGGCGGCTGTATGCCGGCGAGCGTCTTGCCGATGTCGCCCCTCGACGGCGAACGTTTGCTCGTGCCGTCGTTTTCCATGCCGGCTATCACGATAGAGTCGCCGCCTCGGCGCAATACCGCGCTCTCGTTTTCAAGCAAGTGCCAGCCGATATGCCTCTGCAACCCGGCCATTTGGCGGCAGTTTGCCTCTTTGGCCGAGTCTGGTGCCTCGATGTAGTCGGCGTAGTCGTGGTTGCCGAGCACGGAGTAGATGCCGTCGCGGGCGCGAATGGAGCCGAGCTTCCCAATGTGCGGCACAACTTCTTCGGGCCTCATGTTCTGAAGGTCGCCGGTAAATACGACGATGTCTGCGCCTTGCGCGTTGATGCTGTCTACGGCTCGCGACAGTATGTAGTCGCGTGCTGTGGTGTAGGTGCCTACGTGCGCATCCGAGAACTGCACTATGCGGTAGCCATCGAAGGCGGCGGGGAGGTCGTCGAATGCAAGGTCAACGTACTTCACCTCTATCTTGTCGAAGCCTAACGTAGACCCATAGATTACGATGAACCACAGCAATGCCACCATGGCAAGCCCAGCGTAGTTGCCGTAGTTGCGGCGCGTGTGCAGCCATTTCTTCACTCCAAGCCCAATGGCGGAGCACAGTGCGAAAACCAAGTTCGGCACTACGAGTATGCCTACAAGGAACAAGTAGAAGTTGAGCACGGTGGAGTCGGCGGGCGCGAAGTCGCGGTGCATGGCCATGACTATTGTGTATATGGCCATGGCGAAGCCGGGCATCCACCACAGCACGCGCACCGGGATGCGGCCAAGCCTTTTGTTCCGCAGGTAGCGCAAGTCCACGTAGAGGCATGGCAGCACTATCATTAAGAGGATGTAGACAAAAATACGAGCTATCATCTGTTGCGTCACATTATGTAGTTTATTCTATGTTAGCAGCTAAGAACCGCCTGGCCATTTGCATTGGCAGGCCGCGCCGACGTGCGTAGTCGCGCAGTTGGTCTTCGCCTATGCGGCCTATGGCGAAGTAGCGGGCGGCAGGGTGGGCCATGATCAGGCCGCTTGTGCTTGCGTGGGGCTTCATTGCACCGCTCTCGGTAAGCCGTATTCCGATGTCGCCAAAGCCGAGGATGGCGTCGAGCAGGAAGTTTACGCTCGCGTCGGGCAGCGACGGATAGCCCACTGCCGGGCGTATGCCGTCGAACTTCTCGGCGTGCATCTCGTCTATGGTCAGGCTCTCGTGCGGGGCGTATCCCCAATATTGCTTGCGCACTTGCTCGTGCATCAGTTCGGCTGCTGCCTCTGCCAGCCTGTCTGCCAGCAGCTGCGCCATGATGTGCAGGTAGTCGTCGGTGGCAAAGTCCTCCACCATCGCGCTGTCCACGGTGGTGGCAAACACTCCCATGCGGTCGGGCTTGCCCGACGAAAGCGGCCTTACGAAGTCTGCCAGCGAGAGGTTTGGCGCACCTGCGGCTGGCGTTTCCTGTTGTCGGAGCATGGGTATGCGAGTGCCTTCAAACACGATGTCGTCGCCGTCTGAGTTTGTCTCCCCGATTGCGACGAGCGCACGCGCCTCATAGCGGCCTTCGCACTTTTCGAGGAAGCGCATGGCTTCGGCTTTCAGCCCGGCCTGCCCGGCCTTGTCTTTCACCTGCCATGCGTGGTAATAGTACACCCAGTTTATGTATGGCAGCACATCACATATATTATATGTAAGCCTGTGGCGTGTCACTGTTGGTGGTTGAATCTTACGGCCTGGCCTATGTAGCCGCTGTCCACGTGGCCGTTAGAGTACACCACGTGGCCGTTGCACAGGGTGTAAACCACGCGCCAGCGGTATGTGTGGCCTTCCATCGGGCTCCATCCGCACTTGCTTTCTATCACTTCCGGGTTGACAGTCCACGGCTCGCCCCGCCTCACTATCGCAATGTCGGCCTTGTGGCCTGGGCGCAGGAACCCGCGCTTCTCCACTCCGAAAAGGCGTGCAGGGTTGTGGCACATCAGTTCTGTCAGGCGGTCGATGGTGAGCACTCCGTCGTCGACAAGTTCGAGCATGGTAGGTAGCGAGAACTGCACCATTGGCATTCCCGATGCCGCGCGTGCGCATCCGCCTTGCTTTTGGGCGGGCAGGTGTGGGGCGTGGTCGGTGGCTATGGTGTATATGCGCCCGTCAGACAAGGCGCGGCGCAACGCGGCGCGGTCGGCCTCGGTCTTTATGGCGGGGTTAACTTTTATCTTTGCGCCAAGGGTGGCGTAGTCTGAATCTGAAAAATACAGGTGGCCTACGGTGGCTTCGGCCGTTATGTTGCCGTCGTGGCCGAAGAGTTCAAGCTCGGCGGCGGTGGAAACGTGGGCCACATGCAGGCGCGTGGTGTGCTTGCGTGCAAGGCTCACGGCCAAGCGCGTGCTCGCCATGCACGCCTCGGCGCTGCGTATGAGCGGGTGGAGGGCTACGTCGGGGTCGTCGCCATGCTTGCTGCGCATGGCCTCCATGTTGGCGTTGATGGTGGCTGTGTCTTCGCAATGGGCTATCACAGGGAGCTTTGCCGAGGCGAAAATGCGCTCCAAGGCGTCGCTCCTGTCTACGAGCATATTGCCGGTGGACGACCCCATGAAGAGCTTTATGCCAGGCAGGGTGGTGCCGTCGAGGCTGCCGAATAGCGCGGCATTGTCGTTGGTGGCGCCGAAGAAGAAGGAGTAGTTTACGTGGCTCTCGCGGGCAGCGCGTGCGAATTTGTCTTCGAGTGCCTCTATTGTCGTGGTCTGCGGCACGGTGTTGGGCATATCGAAAAACGTCGTTACGCCTCCTGCCGCCGCCGCGCGGCTTTCGCTTTCTATGTCGGCCTTGTCGGTAAGGCCCGGCTCGCGGAAGTGTACGTGGCTGTCTATGATGCCCGGCAGGGCATGGCAGCCGTTTGCGTCGATTGTGGCGTCGAAGCGCCCCTCCGGCACTTGGCCTTCGTGTATGGCCTCAATGGTGTCGCCCTCAATGGCTATGCAGCCGCCGTAGGTGCGCCCTTCGTTTACGATTGTGGCGTTTTTAATCAGTGTCCTCATGGCCATTCGCTTTATGGTATGGCCGCTCCGGCTTCAGGGGTGAGCGTGTCGGCGGTAAGTCCGCTTGTGCCGTTGCCATCGCCGCTGTTGGCTTCGCCTTGCTGGGTGCCGTCTGTTGTCGGCGGAATGTCAAACCCTTGCATCCGGGCTTCGTTTTCGCTGGCCGTGCGGTAGTAGTCTTTCACGTATGGGTCGTTCTTGAACTTGTCGGTGGCCTTGCTCATTATGTGTTCTATTTGCGGCGTGAGTATAGGCTGCGGGAATCCGCTCGTAATCATCATGAACACGCCAGGGCCGAGCACGTTGTCGAAGTTGTCGGATATGAAGTCGGTCACGAGCTTGTCCATGCTCTCGGCTATGCGCGTGGCTTCGAGCGTGAGGGTGTCGTTGATGGCGTTTTCGTCTATGCCGTCGAGCAGCATCTGCGCCTGTCTGTGCGACAGCTCGTCCATGCGGTTGACGAGTTGCTTGTGCTTGTCGAGAAATTCGTAGAGCTTTTCGTTGAGTGGCGTGCCGCTTACTTTTTGCCCGGTGTTGTCTATGTTAATTTGTATGTCGCCCTGTTCGAGCACCATCGGCAGCAGCCCTTCGTCGTCCATGAAGAGCGTTGCCATGCTCACGGTGTCGAGCACACCGCTGAAGTGGAACTCGCCGTGTACGACGGCGCACGAGTCGAGAGCCTTGAACTCCGCGTCCTTTAACGCTTTTAGGTACAGCTTGCTGCCATCGAGCGACGACACCGACGACGAGCCTTCAACGTTATACGAGTTTGCGCACGACGCCAAGGCTGCGGCTATTGCCAGTGCCGATATGATTCTGTTCATATTCGATTTTTGGGTTTCCTTTTATTATTATGCGACAAATGTACAATGTTATCGCGATGTAAGGAAAAAAATTCATTCAATTTAAAACTAAGGGGCCGTGTTTTATGGTTTTTTTGCCTCCTTGTCCAGCTCGTGGCTAATCCTGTGGGTGGAATAAAGTTGCAGTATGGCGGCCACAAGCAGTGCCACCACCCAGTTGTTGTGTATGTAGTTGAGGTAGTCCCAGAGGTGCAGCCCCATGAAGTTGCCCATGTTCGCAAACATGAGCAGGGCGGCAAGCAGGAACATCACGTCGCTCACCACCATTATGCGGCGCAGGCGGCGGATTGTGAGGTTGTCGCCATCGTATGTCTGCTTGAGCTGCATGAGCACGAAGGCCAGCGCACCTACGGCAAAGACGTAGGGCGCCCAGCCCAGCATGAAGAGGTAGGCGCCGCTGCCGACCACCATCATCATGCCGCCGGCGAGGAAGATTATGCTTTCTGTCTTATTCAGTTGTTTCATTGTCGTTGTCAGTTTGGTCTGTTCGGTCGTCGCTTAGCACGAAGATGTCTTCGTCGTCCATCTTCATGAAATATCTTTCGCGGGCTATCTTCTCGATGGCTTTCGGGTCGGTCTCGAGCTTGTGCAGCTGCTGCTTGTCGCGCTCGTACTGCGAGCGGTAGCCCTTGATTTCGGCTTGAAGCTCGCTTATTCTCTGCACGTTGCGCAGGTGGCTCCACGCGCTGTTCTTGTCGATGAAGCCCACGAAGGCCACGCCGGCAACAAGCACGACGGCGTATTTCAGCGACCTCGACCTGCGTATGTAGCCCCAAATTTTCTTGAATCGTTTCATTATATTGTGTTGTCGTTTCGTGCGGGCGATACCCGTTGCCGCCTGTTGCCAGTGGCAGCAGGCGCGGCAGGGGCTGCCCAAGGCTGCTTGCCTTCTGCAAATGTGCTGCAAGCGAGCGGAATGTGGGCTTGCCCGCAGATGCCAGGGCGCAGCTTATTTTCTGCAAAGGTAAGAATAAAACTTCACATTCGGCACTTTGCCTCTTTCTTATTTGATGTGGAGTTTTGTTTTTTTCGGGAATGCTACCCCTTGGCGTTGGCGGTGGCTGTGGGCGCGGCGGGTTGGTTGCATATATTGAACTAACTTTCGGGTGTTGCCCGTTGGAAGACTGCGGGAACGGGATTGCGCCCTGAAACGGCTCGTTTTGCACTTTAAAACGCACCGTTTCAGGGCGCGAAACGTGCCGTTTTGAGGGCTAAAACGGCGCGAGTTGCAACACGTTGGAAACCAAGGCGTTGCGCAATGTGCGCGATTTAACAATGTTAATGTTAAAGCGTTGGCGCGTTTAACACTTCGGGCTTTTGGCCGGTTTTTGCTCGGCGTAGCCGTAACGCTTAATCCAGAGCTTCTGCCACACGGTGAAATACAGCCCCCAGCAGAACTCCGACGGGTAGTGGGCGGCGAGGTGCAGCCTGTAAAGCAGTTTTTGGCGGAAATACTTCAGGCTCCTGCCTTGGCTGCGGTCGATGGCGTTGTCGCGCCCGAAATTGCCGGCGCGCAGCACCTCGTCGGCCACGAAACTGCCGCTGCCGCGCAGTGGCGGCGCAATGAGCAGGCCGTCGGGTACGCCAAGCACCGTGCCGAGGACGAACATGAGGGCGCGGGCAAAGCGGTGGAGGCCGAGGCAGCGGATGTCGCCGATGGCTGCTGTGCGCTCGCTTTCGTCGGCGTCGGCGAAAGCTTTGAGCAGGTAGTAGTAGTCTACGAGTTGCCTCAGCCCGACACCTTCGGAGAACAAATGGCGGTAGATGTGGAGCATCATGTAGACCACGTTGAAGCCTGCCGTTGGCACGGCAATGCTGCCTTCGCCGCCGGGCAGGCTCGCCATGTGGGCTGCCATGGCCTTGGCCTTTGAGCTGAACCAGGCTTGCAGCCGCCTGTCGGCCAGCGGGTTGCTCATCCACGATGGGGTGAAGTGAAGCTCTACGGACACGTCGCTGAATACGGGAAAGTGGGCGTGGTGGTAGAATGCGCCCTCGGCTGGGAACGACCGGCGCACGTACTCCATGACGCGGCGGTGGCCGCCGTCCACCCATGCGTCTATGTCGCCCGATTGCCGGCGCAGCGGGTCGGGGTAGTTGAGTGCCGCGCCCTGGCCCTTCAGCACGCAGGTGGCAAATCCGTCGGCATGCAGCTTGTCGCATAGTTGCACGCAGCGGGCGTTGAGCAGCTTGTTGCGCCGCTCGATGGCCACCGTGGCCATGGCCCACTTCATGGCGATGGGGCGCGGCGGCCTTGCCTCTTGGGGCAGCCTGTCGATGCCACAGGCGCACACGCCAAGCACGGCGTGCCTTTCGGCTGCGGAGTAGATGCCTGCCCATTCCTGCGGGGTGGGGCAGGTGGGCGGCGTGGCTGATGTGCCTATCGAAAACCTTAGCAGGTGTAAGAACTTGTCTTGTATGTTTCCTTCCATGGGTGTTTGGTGGTTTGTTTGTGTTCAGTCAATGTGCAATACCCTCACCTCGGCGTTTTCCATGCGTGCAATCTCGTTCATCTGCTTGCCGAAATGCACAGCCTGTATGGCTTTGTTTATTATGCCGTGGCCAACGGCGAGCACCGTCTTTCCGTCGAAATTCTGCTTGACGAACGACAGGAAGTCGGATGCCCGTGCCTGCAACCGTTCGAGGCTCTCTATGTCGTCGGGCCACGCCTCGCCTTTGAGAGACGGGATGTATCGCCCGGTGAAGCTGCCCCAGTCGCGCTCGCGCAGCAGCGGGGTGGTGGTCACGGCGAGGCCGCGTGGGGCGGCCACGGTTGAGGCTGTGTCGATGGCCCGGCGCAAGTCGCTCGAAATTATGGCGTCTAAGTGTACTGCTGAAAGCCTGTCGGCCAGCTCGGCGGCTTGCTTTCGCCCGTTGTCGGTGAGGCGGCCTTGCGTCTGCCCCTGCATTATCTTGTTGGCGTTGTCTATGGTTTCGCCGTGCCTTGCCAAGTATAGTGTGGTCATTTGCTTAATGTCGAGTGGAAAAAGTATCAGAAAAATTGCTTTTTACGGCTATTCTGCGTATATTTGCATTTAGTTAAAACGTTTTTGTTATGAAAATATTGCGAAGTGCCTTGTTTCGCGCCGTGTGCTCGGTTGTGGTTGGTGTCCTGCTCATACAGTATCCGGGCAACACCGTCACGTGGATTACCGTGGCCATCGGCGTGCTGTTCTTGCTGTCGGGCGTATTGTCGTGCGTCACCTATCTCAGTGCCTTGCGCAACGCCGCGTCGTATAAGATAACCGATGCCGACGGGCGCGTGATTTACGGCGGAAAGCCGTCGGTGCCTGTGGTTGGCATAGGCAGCGTTGTGCTTGGCGCGTTGCTTGCCGCCCGTCCGGCCATGTTCGTGTCGGGGCTTATGTATGTGCTTGGCGCTATCCTTATCCTCGGCGCCGTGAGCCAGTTTATGGCCTTGGTGGGTGCCCGCCGCCTTGGCCGTGTGCCGTTCTTCTATTGGGTAAGCCCCTCGCTTGTGCTCCTTGTGGGGCTGTACGTGATGGTGAAGCCTATGGAGAGCGCGTCGCTGCCGCTTGTCATCCTCGGGTGGTGCAGCC
>CALUMB010000048.1 GCA_944321645.1 uncultured Prevotella sp. | reverse complement strand
CCATTCTTGAAAATCTTTATGGCGAGGTTGAGCTGGTTGCCGAGGTCGGCGTTGACGCGCTCCATCATCAGTTCCGAAATCTCTTCGTGCGAGATGCCGCTGATGAGCGTGTTCTCCAGCACGTGGCTGAACGGCCCGTGGCCAATGTCGTGCATGAGGATGGCCGCCTCGACGGCCTCGGCCTCGCTGTCGAAGATGAAGTTTCCCTTCTGCAACAACGTGGTGATAGCCTCGCTCATAAGGTGGAACGCCCCGATGGAGTGCTGGAAGCGCGTGTGCCTTGCGCCCGGATAGACCACCGAGGCCAAGCCGAGCTGGTTTATCCGCGTGAGCCGCTGCATCAAAGGGTGCTGAACAATTTGCAACAACAAGCCTTGCGGTATCTTTATGAAACCGAACACTGGGTCGTTGATTATCTTAAAATTGTCCATTGAAACGTTTTGTTCTTACAATTTGACAATATTAAACCTTCATGCCGACAACCCGCTAAGCCCACCACCGACCGCGCCAAGCGGGCCTGCTTGAAGCAGCGAAACCGAGGCATTCCAACCCTCGCCGTAACCCATTGGCTGTCAGCGAGTTTGCAAAACGTGCCGTTTTGCCTTCCAAAACGGCACGTTTCAGGCTGCGAAATGGCTCGTTTTAGAATGCAAAACGGCACGTTTTAGAAAGCCGCCCTGCGCGTGCCGCTGCCTTTACCTGCCTTACGGCGCGTTTGCGGCGCAGCCCATGCGGCCTTTAGGCCGCCATTGCGGTTCAAATCTGCCGCAGCTCGGCCTGCATCTCGCGCTGAAGCTCCTCGGCCTTAGAGGCGGCTGCGGCGGCAAAGTCTTCGCCACTGCTTGCATAGATGATGCCACGCGAAGAGTTGACGAGCAGACCGCAGTCTTTGGTCATGCCGTACTTGCACACCTCCTGGAGGCTTCCGCCCTGTGCGCCAACGCCCGGCACGAGCAGGAAATGGCTTGGCACGACCTTGCGCACATCCTCGAACATACTGCCGCGCGTTGCTCCCACGACATACATGAGGTTTTCGTCGGTTCCCCACTGCTGCGAGACCCTCAGCACCTTCTCAAACAACCGCTCGCCATCGGCACCGGCCGTCAGCTGGAAGTCGAACGAGCCTTTGTTGCTCGTGAGCGCGAGTAGCACCACCCACTTGCCTTCATACTTCAAGAACGGAACCACGCTGTCCTCGCCCATATAGGGCGCAACGGTCAGGGCATCGACGCCATACTCCTCGAAAAAGCTCCTTGCGTACAGCATCGACGTGTTGCCTATGTCGCCACGCTTCGCGTCGGCAATGACGAGGTGGCGAGGGTAAGCCTCCTTCAGGTACGCCACGGTCTTTTCAAATGCAGAAACGCCCCTTGGCCCTTCAGCCTCGTAAAAGGCCAAGTTGGGCTTGTATGCCACACAAAACGGCGCGGTGGCATCGATGATAGCCTTGTTGAAGTTAAATATCGGGTCGTCGGTGCCAAGGAGATGCGCCGGTATCTTCTTGGTGTCGGTGTCGAGTCCTACGCACAAGAAAGTGTTCTTGTCGAATATCTGCCCTATAAGTTCTTGTCTGTTCATGTCTCAACTGTTTGTAAACTTGTCGTTAACTAAAGTTCGCTTTCCTTCATCCTTTCGGCATTTTCGGCCACGGTCAGCGCGTCGATCATCGGCTGGATGTTGCCGCCGAGGAATCCCTGGAGGTCGTGTGTGGTGAACCCTATGCGGTGGTCGGTCACGCGCCCTTGCGGAAAGTTGTATGTCCGAATCTTCGCGCTGCGGTCGCCGGTGGACACGAGTGTCTTTCGGCGGTTGGCAATGTCGTCGATATACTTCTGGTGCTCGCGGTCGTAGATGAACGTGCGCAGGCGCGACAGTGCGCGTTCCTTGTTCTTCGGCTGGTCGCGGGTTTCGGTACACTCTATCAATATCTCCTCCGTCTCGCCCGTGTTAGGGTTCTTCCAAGGGTAGCGCAGGCGCACGCCCGACTCAACCTTGTTGACATTCTGCCCGCCTGCGCCCGAACTGCGGAACGTGTCCCACTTTATGTCGCCCTCGTTAATGTTCACCTCAAACTTGTCGGCCTCGGGCAGCACTGCAACGGTGGCCGCGCTGGTGTGCATCCTCCCCTGGGTCTCGGTGGCCGGAACGCGCTGCACGCGGTGTACGCCAGACTCATACTTAAGCGTTCCGTACACATTGTCGCCGCTCACGGCAAAGTCAATCTCCTTGAATCCGCCCACCGCTCCGTCGCTCTCGCTCGTTACGGAGAGCGTCCAGCCCTTGGAGTCGCAGAACTTGCGGTACATCTGGAACAGGTCGCCGGCAAACAGCGCGGCCTCGTCGCCGCCTGTACCCGCGCGAATCTCCATCTGCACGTTCTTCGCGTCCTCCGGGTCTTTGGGTATGAGGGCTATCTTTATCTCCTCCTCCAACTTCGGCCGCAGCGACTCGTTTGCGGCAAGCTCTTCCCTTGCCATTTCCTTCATCTCGGGATCGCTCTCGTTGGCGAGTATGTCCTTAGCCTCTGAAATGGAGTTGAGGCAGGCCACATACCTTTTCCTTGCTCCCATTATGTCTGAAAGCTCCTTATATTCCCTCGTCAGCTTGACGTAACGCTCCTGGTCGCCAATGACATTGGGGTCTGTTATGAGCGTCGCAATCTCCTCGTAACGGCTTACAAGCCCGTCGAGTTTTTCCAGTATGCCGTTATTTTCAGCCATAAGCCAATCAATATTCAAACGTTCCGAACTCGCTCTCGATGGTGAGGCTCCTCCTTCCCTCCTCAATGCGCCCGACAACCTGTGCGTCGATGCCGAAGCCCTTGCTTATTTCGATTATCGAGGCGGCGTGCTCCGGGCTTACGTATATCTCCATGCGGTGCCCCATGTTGAACACTTTATACATTTCCTTCCAGTCAGTCCCGCTTTCTTCTCGTATGATCCTGAACAACGGCGGCACGCTGAACATATTGTCTTTCACCACCTTGCAGTTGTCGCCAACGAAGTGCAGCACCTTGGTTTGCGCCCCTCCGGTGCAGTGTACCATGCCATGTATGTCGCGGCGGTGCCTGTCGAGGATGGCCTTCACCACCGGTGCGTATGTCCTTGTGGGCGAGAGCACCAGCTGCCCGGCGTCAACCCCGGTTCCCTCTATCGCGTCGCCGAGGCGGTAATGGCCGCTGTACACAAGCTCGTCTGGCACGGCGTGGTCGTAGCTCTCCGGGTATTTCTGCGCCAGGTACTTTGCGAACACGTCGTGGCGCGCGCTCGTCAGCCCGTTGCTGCCCATGCCGCCGTTATAGCGGTCTTCGTATGTGGCCATGCCGAACGAAGCCAACCCCACGATGACATCGCCCGGGCGGATGTTGGCATTGTCGATGACGTCGCTGCGCTTCATGCGGCAAGTAACCGTGGAATCGACGATTATCGTGCGCACGAGGTCGCCCACGTCGGCTGTCTCGCCGCCGGTGGCATAGATGCCTATTCCCATGGAGCGCATCTGCTGCAGCAATTCGTCGGTGCCGTTTATTATTGCCGAGATCACTTCTCCCGGCACGAGCATCTTGTTGCGCCCAATCGTGCTCGACACGAGGATGTTGTCCACCGCGCCGACGCAGAGCAAGTCGTCGGTGTTCATTATGAGCGCATCCTGCGCAATGCCCTTCCACACGCTCAGGTCACCAGTCTCTTTCCAATAAATATAGGCCAGCGACGACTTCGTGCCAGCCCCGTCGGCGTGCATTATGTTGCAATACTCCGGGTCGCCGCCCAGTATGTCGGGTATAATCTTGCAGAAAGCCTGCGGGAAGATGCCCTTGTCAATGTTCTTTATCGCGTTGTGAACGTCTTCCTTGGCCGCGCTCACGCCGCGCATCATGTATCTGTTACTGTTGTCCATATAGTTTCGGGAGTTATTGTTGTCGATGGTCGTTGCCAGAAAGTCACGGTCAGACGGCTTCAGTGTGCGCCCTTACCGTTCCAGAAATCCCAGCTTGCAAATGCCTGAAGGAGCAGCATTTCCAACCCGTTCTTGGTGGTGGCCCCGTGCTCCGCGCCCTTTTGCATGAACAGGGTCGTGTCGGGATTGTATATCAGGTCGTACAATATAGTCTGCTCGTCCATGGCCTCGTATGGCAGTTTCGGGCACTCGTCCACGTGGGGATACATCCCGCAGGGGGTACAGTTCACGATAACGTTGTACTCCCTCACCACATCCGGCGTGATGTTTTCGTATTGTATGGTGTTCGGGCGCTGGTAACGGCTGACAAACACGGTCTCCAGCCCGAGCGACTTAAGCCCATAGTCTATGGCCGCCGAAGCCCCACCAGTGCCAAGGATGAGAGCCTTGGAGTGGTTGTTGAGCATCGGCTCGATGCTCTTCGTGAAGCCAATCACGTCGGAATTGTAGCCCGTAAGGACAATCTTGCCCGCCGTGCGCTCAACCTTCACCACGTTAACCGCGCCTATGGCCCTCGCCTCGGGGCTGATGAAGTCGAGGAACGGCATCACCTTCTGCTTGTATGGTATCGTGATGTTGAAGCCCTTGAGGTCAGGGTTGGAGTCGATTACCTCCGACAGCATATCTATCGTGGGGATTTCAAAGTTCTCGTAAACGGCGTCGATGCCCTCGTCGACGAATTTCTGGTTGAAGTAGCTTATCGAAAACGAATGTTCGAGCGGATAGCCAATCAGTCCGTATTTGTCCATTATGTTGTGTTTGTTATTTTTTTGCAAGATACATAGTGCAAATTCCGAATGTCAGCCTCTTGAAGGTTGCCTCGGAGAAGCCGGCCGACTTCAGTATGCCAACCATGGCCTCGCCCTGCGGGAATGCCTCGATGGTGGCGGTAAGGTATCCGTAGGCCCTGTCGTCCTTAGACACCAGCCTGCCATACAGGGGGAGGAACGTGTGGGAGTAGAGCATGAAGAGCTGCTTCATGGGAAAGGCTACGGGCGCGGTAAGCTCTACAACGCACAAGTGGCCGCCAGGCTTAAGCACCCGGCACATCTCCCGCAAGCCCCGCTTAAGGTCTTCAAAATTGCGTATGCCAAACGCAGCCGTCACGGCATCGAAGCTATTGTCGGCGAAAGCCAGCTCCATGCAGTCGCCCTTCTGCAGCGACACTATGCCGTCGAGCCTTTCATTCCTCACCTTCCCGCGCCCTATCTCCATCATGCCTTCGCTCAAGTCGATGCCCACGAGGCGGTCTGGCCTGAGCGCCTTGGCCAGCAGTATGGCGAAATCGGCGGTGCCGGTGGCCACGTCGAGCACCGACTTCGGGGCGAAAGGCACAAGCCGCCTTGCGGCGGTGCGCCTCCAGCCCTTGTCGATGTCGAGCGACAGCCTGTGGTTCAGCTTGTCGTAAGAGTGGGCAATCTGGTCGAACATCCGCTCCACCTGCTCGCCCTTGCGCTCGCTGTCGTTATAGGGTTTGATGTTTTCCTGCTCCAACATAGCTCTCGTGCTTTAGTTGCCGCCTGCCTTGCCGAATCCAGCCGGGATCAGCGCGCGTTGAGGTATGCCGTAACGTTGCGCTCTATCCTTGCCGCTATGTCGCCCTCTTCGGCTGCCTTGTCGAACTTCTCGCCGGTGATGTGCTCATAGAGTTCGATGTACCTCTCGCTCACGCTCTCGGCATACTCGTCGGTGATTTCGGGCATCGTCTGGCCCGGCTCGTTCATGAAGTTGTGCTCAATGAGCCATTGGCGCACGAACTCCTTAGACAGCTGGCGCTGCGGCTCGCCCTTCTCGAGCTTCTCTTCGTAGCCCTCGGCGTAGAAGTAGCGGCTGGAGTCGGGCGTGTGAATCTCGTCGATGAGGTAGATCTTGCCGTCGCGCTTGCCAAACTCATACTTGGTGTCTACGAGGATAAGGCCCTGCCTGGCGGCAATTTCCTGGCCGCGGGCAAACAGCTTGCGGGTGTAGCCCTCCACCACGGCATAGTCTTCGGCCGACATTATGCCCTGCCTTATTATCTCTTCCTTGGATATGTTCATGTCGTGGCCTTCGTCGGCCTTTGTCGTCGGGGTGATTATCGGCTCGGGGAAACGCTCGTTCTCCCTCATGCCGTCAGGCAGCCTCACGCCGCACAGCTCCCTGCAGCCCTTCTGGTACTCGCGCCAGGCCGAGCCGGTGAGTATAGAGCGGATGATCATCTCCACGCGGAAGCCCTCGCACTTCAGGCCGACCGTCACCATTGGGTCGGGCGTGGCGAGCTTCCAGTTGGGGCAGATGTCGCCCGTGGCGTCAAGGAACTTGGCGGCTATCTGGTTGAGCACCTGCCCCTTGAAGGGTATGCCCTTGGGCAGCACCACGTCGAACGCGGAAATCCTGTCGGTGGCCACCATCACGAGTAGGTCGTCGCCTATGTTATATACATCACGCACTTTGCCGTGATAAACGCTCTTTTGGCCTTCAAAGTGAAAGTCAGTGTTAGTCAATGCCTTCATTGTCGTATGTGTTTGATTGTTGTCTTGCCTTGTCGAATGCCTCGTAGGCGTTCACTATCCGCGTCACGAGCTTGTGGCGCACGATGTCTTTCTTGTCGAAGTTCACTATGCCTATGCCCTCTATGCCGCCGAGGATGTCGATGGCCTCCCTAAGCCCGCTCTTGTGGCCGCGCGGCAAGTCCACCTGCGTGAGGTCGCCGGTGACTATCATCTTGGTGTTCCACCCCATGCGGGTAAGGAACATCCTGATTTGCGCCGGCGTGGTGTTCTGCGCCTCGTCGAGTATCACCACGGCGTCGCTAAGCGTCCTTCCGCGCATGAAAGCCAGCGGGGCAATCTGTATCACGTGCTTGTCCATGAGGTCTTGCAGGCGCACGGCGGGCAGCATATCCTCCAGCGCGTCGTAGAGCGGCTGCAGGTATGGGTCTATCTTGTCCTTCATGTCGCCTGGCAGGAAGCCGAGCTTCTCGCCCGCCTCCACTGCCGGGCGGCTCAATATCACCTTCTTCACGTTCTTCTCCTTCAGCGCCTTCACGGCCAGGGCAATGCTCAGGTAGGTCTTGCCCGTGCCTGCCGGGCCTACGGCAAACACCATGTCGTTTTCCTTGTAGGCCTCAACCAGCTTTGCCTGGTTCTCGCTCCGCGCCTTGATCGGCCTGCCCCCGGTGCTGTAGACGAGCACACCGTCAGGCTGGCGGTCGGCAGTGCGCCTGCCGCCCACGATGTCCACTATGTCTTCGGGCTTCAAAGTGTTGAATTTCAAGATATGCTTGCGCATCGCCTCGACGGCTTCCTCAAACGCGGCCATTTGCTCTTCGTCGCCGAGTATGCGCACCACATTGTCCCGACCAACTATGCGAAGTTTCGGGAAAAGCGCCTTTATCATTTGCAAGTGGACATTGTTTACACCGTAAAACGTCACGGGGTCTATGTCCTCAAGTACGATGTGCTTCTCTGTCAATTGCGGCTGAAATTATAAATCCGACTGCAAAAGTACACAAAATCCACGAAACACACGAAAAAGTCGGCACCCAAAATCACCCTCCGCGAGGGATTAATTTGGCGAGACGGAATAATTTGGCTGATTGAGGGCTGCAACCGCCATGGCATTCCACTACGGCTGGCGGTCTTCTTTAGCAAATACTTGGCGTGGCCACGCCCTCCCGCAGAAAGTTAAATATCGCTAAAAGCCCGCAGCAAGCGGACTTTCACATAACCATTTGGTTGTCAGCGCATTACGAAATGTGCCGTTTCGCATTGCAAAACGGGCTGTTTCGCAATGCGAAACGACGCGTTTTGGCCTCTAAAACGGCAGATTTTGGAAAGCAAAACGCCACTCGCCACAAGGCGAGACGATGAGTTTTGCAATCGTTAACACATCAATGCCTTTCCGGCAAGCGGCAACATAATTGGCAACCGGGTGCAAAGCATGGCAGCAGGCACAAAAGAGGCACTGGCAACGGGAATGCTTCGCGGCAGCACTGCCACTCGCAAAACTACAGAAGGACTGCCTGCTGCCGTCACTCCGATGGCGGAAGCTCGCCCCAAAGCTCAAACAACTCGGCGAGCAAAGCCCGGAACTGGCTGTCCGTCAGCGTTGGCTCGCCAAATTGGAGTATTGCATATTCCACGCCGCCGTAGGCGTTTTCCACTCCCGTGTCGGTGAACCCGTTGCGCAGGTAGAAAGCATACCTGCGGCTGCGCTGTGCCTGGTTGGCCGACGGCTGGCGCGGCGACTCGATGTCGAGTATAAGCGGACGGGTGGCGTAGCGGCGCGTTATCTCGCCGAGTATATGCCGCCCATAACCTCGCCCGCGCAGGTTTTCCTCAACGGCAAAATACCAGAACCAATTCGCATCAGCCCTCTCGCACACAACGGTCAGACCAACGAACGTGCCGCCATCGTACCATGCGGTGAGCGTCAGCCCCATGGCCGGCGCCAAGCCGACCATCTCGTCGAGCCGGATGCGCTCCTGTTCAGGAAACGCCGTGTGGTAAAGGCGGCTGAATGCGCCAAAGGACGACGGACTGCGCAGCGCGTCTTTTCCTGTCAGTGACATGGCTTCCGTCACTGCCCTATCATTTTGTCGATGGCCATGGCAGTGGCATCGGGAAACAAGTTCTTGATTTGGCCGAACAAGAGCTGGCGCGACTGCAACGGGGTGCGCCCGCCGACGGCTTGCAGGATGTCTGCCCCATACATGGCTTCCGGCGTACAGTACCTGGCAACGCCCCAACCATAACGCTCGCCGCTCCTCGAGACCTGATACTCAAAGTCGGCAATGCACACGTGTGCTCCCATCTGCAAGTCGGCAACAAGGGAGTCAAACGCCGTGCCATTGCGCCTGTTGCCCACTGTCTTTCCGGGATTTGCCAGGTCTGCCAACACACGCCTACGGCTTAGGGTGAAGCCGCTCGCCTTCTTCAGTTCCTTAGAAAGCATCGACTCGTTTGCCACTAACACATCGAGTATGCGGCGGGCATCGGCGCAATAGCGGCGCAAAGGAAACAGCCTGCGCCTCCAGTTGATAAAGTCAGGCAGCCAGTCGAGGCTGACGAAGCCAGCCTTCCGGGCGAAGAACTTGCCGTATGCACACTGCCAATGGCCTATTATCGGGCCTTTCCACTGCCACGCGCCGTCGTCGCCATGCTCGCCGAAAAGCAAGTCTGTCGGCACAATTTCCTCTACCGAAAAGCCTCTTATGGGGTTTTTGAAGAAAGGGAGGAATCCCCAACGCTGTATGAGAGCCTCCAAGCCCTCTTGGGTTTCTACAGTAATGTCTTCGTCCATGGGCGCATTATTTTTTTATTATGAATGTCCGCATTTTGCCAAAACTAAGGAAACAAGGAATCGAAGAAGCACAACGTCCTCTAACTTCTTAGCGGAACGCAGTGGAGCGATGACTTCCTATAACTCCTTTTAACTCTTCTGAATAGGAGCCTTGCGGATATTCAATTTTTCATTGCTAAAAATGAAGCATCATGTCGACGCCGACCTGGAGCGGAGTGCCGCGCTGGGCAAACGACCTCTCGACACCATCCACGGAACTGCTGACGAGGAATGTGTTGTAGCTTGTGCAGGTGAGGTTGCGCCCCCAGAGGTTGAACTTAAGCGAGCCAAAGTCGAAGGCGACGTGCGCCCCGAGCAGGGCGTAGAACTTTTGCGAGCTGCTTTCCGCCGCATCCCAATAGGTGCGTCCGTTGCCGCTCACGTCTGCGCCCACGGTGACGGCACACAGGGGGCCGGCTCCCGGCGTGGGGAACCGATAGTCGGCCATGGCGCTGAACGTGTGGATGGGAACAAACGGCACGTGGTTTCCCCCATAGTCGCACAGCACCTTGCCGTTGCCGTCTGCTGCCTCGACGCTGTCGGTATATTGGCTGAAGGTTGAGCTTGTGAAGCTGTAGGCGGCGCTCCACGCCAGCCTGCCGGCGGCGGCACGCCCGCGCAGGGCCAACTCGAAGCCTGCGCTGGAGCTTTTGCCCGCGTTGACCATCATGCGCCCGTAGCCGTAGTTGCCGGCCATGACGGAGAGTTGCTGATTGTCCACGCGCATATAATAGGCCGAAACGTCGGCTTGCACCTTCCCGCCGAAGAGGTTGAGGTGCGCCCCAAGTTCGTAGTTCCACGTCTCTTCGGGCTTGTAGGTTATTGTCTTGTTGATGTTATCATACTCCTCTGCGCTGTGCTCCACAGTCATGTCGCCCTGCATAAGCCCCATGAGCTTCATGCCAAGCGAACTTTGCTCGCTGCGGAATATGTCTGAAAACATCTGCAGGTTGTAGCCACCGGCGCGAAAGCCCTTGCTCGCCACGGCATACACGTTGGAGCCGCTGTCGTCCACGGTGTATGTCAACGCCACCTTTGGCAGGAGCTGGTTGTATGACTCCGAAGTACCTCCACGCACAGCAGACTCGAAACGGTTGCCCTGCACCTGCATTTGCGGCATATCGAGCCACAGGCGGAAGGTGGAGTACGAGTCGTAGTCAATGCTTGCACGCTGGTGGTCGTAGCGCAAGCCGAGCGTGAGCACCAGCCGGTCGGACAGGCTGACGTTTGACTCGTGGTAGAGGCCGAGGTTGAGCTGCGGCGTGTCAAACCACCCCGGCACCCAATTCTCCGTGAGCGACATGGCGGAAGCCACCATCGACGGCATGCCCATCTGCGAGACGATCAGCTCGTTCATGGCGCCGCCAAACGAAACCGGCGCGTATGTGTGCAGCCACTGGTAGCTGAAGAACACGCCCGAGGCATGGCGCCAACGCCCGCGCCCAAGGCTGCGGAGCGACAGTTCCTGCGTGAGCACGTTGAGTTTCTGGCGTTGTTCAAGGCGCATATAGTCCGCAGGCAGGTAGTCTTGGTCCATCTGCATGAAGTCGTAAAGGTATTGGTAGCCTGTGGCCGAGCTGACCAACAGACCAGGCAAGCGATATGCCAGGTTAAGCCCCGCACTGGCCATCTGCCGACGATAGCCATTGTCAAAGGTGGTAGACGGGTCGGATGTGCTGCCTGAGGCGGCATCATATTCCCCATAGGCAAAGGCATTCTGGTTGACGTACTGATAGTCGGCAGTCAAGTCGGCCGACAGACGGCCTTCGCCACGCCACACGAAGCGCATCCGCCCGCCAGCCTCGTTTGAAAGGTCGGCATGGGTGCCAAGGTTAGAGTTATCGAAAAAGCCTCGCTGCCCGTTGTAAAACGCAGCGGCAGAAAAGGCGAAAGCCTCCGTAGGGCGATGGTAGTGGGCCACCTCTATGGTGGCGGCAAGCCCCGACCCGATGCCTGCACGCAGGTCTGTTCCTTGGTAGTTCATCGGGTCTTTCGTGTACATCCTCACTATCCCGCCTTCAGCATTAAGCCCATAGAGCGTGCCTTGCGGACCGCGAAGCACGTCCACACGGTCTATCATATAGAGGTGGCGGTTGTACGTGCTCTTGTTAACGAGCGGCACATTGTCCACATACATCCCCACGGCGGGGTCGCCAATGCGCGAACCAATGCCGCGCACATATATGGACGAGGTGTAACGCGCACCGTAATCCGGCACGGCAAACGACGGTACGAACGCGGAAAGCCGGCTCAATGAGCTTATGCCAAGACCTTGCATCATGCTGTCCGTAAACACGGTGGCCGCCACCGGCTGGCGACGGAGGCGGAAGTTTTCCTTGGGCTGCGACACCACCACTACCTCGTCGAGGTCTACCACACGCGAAGTGTCGGCCAACGCACCCAAGGACGACGACCCGACAGATGCCGACGCACCTGCGGCATGGAACGCCCCGGAGAGCAGTGCGAGTATGAGATATGAACTGCTGCGCATTTTTCGTATTGCTTGTTTCATGCTGCAAAATTACAAAAACGGCGCGAAATGGGCAATCCCCATTTATGGGGAAACAAGGAGACCACGGCAAGCCACTCACTCGTTGAATGCGCCGCAATGCGGGCAGACGCCCTTGGAAGGCATCTTTGCCCCGCAATTACCACACACGAACTTGCAGCGGGTGGCACGAAGATAGCGCCAAAGGGCAAAGGCCACGTATGCGGCAAACAGCAAGTAGCCTATATAATATAATGTGGAAATGCTGAATAGCACGTAATCAATAGCGCACACTGCGGCAAGCCCGCACAAGTACAACACCGTGTCGGAAAGCGACAGCTGGCGGGCTATCTCGTCGACAGCGGCCATGCCCACTATGACTATGGCCCACACGAGGGAAATGAACAGCCCCAAGTGGAACGGGAGCGAGAACGGGTTGAGCGACGGGTGGTAGTAAAAATGCCGCCACGACTCCGGGGCGAACATCTGGATGGAGGCGTAAAGCGTGGCTGCGGCAGCGACCGTGAGCGTGAGCAAGGTGGGGTAAAGCGAGTCTATGTCGTGGAAATGCACTATCGGGGCATTGCGCCTGAACAGTGCACGGAGCCCGTAGGCAGCCCCGACAACGGCCACAAGGGCTAGGAAAAGCAGCAAGTGGACATCAGAGAACGTGTCGATGAACTGCGATATGCTGTTGTCAGGCTCGACGTTTGGCAGCAAGCCGCGCTCTCGTATCCAGCCCTGCGTTATCTGGTCGCGGGCCACTTTCACCCACACGGAGTCGATGGTGTCTTCTGGCATCGTCATAAAGTCGGCCACGACGATGCGGTTGCCCCTCGTGACGGCCACCGAGTCGAACGGCAGTTCGTCTGGAGGCTGACAGACAAGGCGCAGCGAATCGGCCTTGACCACAAAGTTGTAGTTTTGCGAATAATGGTGGGTGGTGGAAAAAGATATTGAGTCTACCTGCCTCTTTGTCAAATCCCAGGCATCGGGAGTGTGGCTTTCCTGGTTGTAGCATGAGGCAAAAAGCATGGCCACAAGCAAAGAGAGGAAGGCACGCCCTGCGAATTCTTTGGCCAATTGCGCCAAAGGAGCCAAGCGGTGAAGTATGGTTTGCATCACTTCCATGGCCTTGTGCGGTTATTTTATGCGCCCGTCTGCATAGACGTTCATCTGGCAATGGCGGCAATCAAACTCCAAACGGAACCGCCGCCCATCTGGCAAGGTGAGGCGCAAAGGTTCTTTCCATGTAGGCTTTTGCCCACCATGGCGTTCGCAAAAGCCAAAGGCATAGCGCAGGCAGTGGCGGCACTGCATCAGCAAAGCCCCATCGGGATGGTGCAACTCGAATGCAGATACGCCTACATCAAGCCCATGCGATGAATAGAAGCGGGCTGCCTCGGCATTAGAGACGTTGTATAGGTAGTCGTGCGTTCCGCCTTTGGGGAAGCGAACTCCAATGTCGGGGAATTTCTTACGCGCTGAAATTACATATCGGATTGTTGCCTCTTCAAGTTTACTTACGAGTTGGCGTCGCGCCGAAGCAAGCACGCTCGACGGAATGAAGAGGCTGAAGCCTTCGGGAATGTCAACGCACTCGCATTCGTAAATGGTTGCGCCGAGCTTCGCAAGCTGCCGTTCTATATTCTGGCGCTGGTCAGTATGAGCCTCGCCGAACGAAGCCGCGACATCCACTTCGGCCATCGGGCCGCCATATATGTGCGCTTCAAGTTTAAATCCTGCGCCAGTTGGCTTAAGGGCGATGCCTATCTTTATTTTCCTCACGGCACTCTGCCCCGCCAGCTTGCGCTCAAAATCTTGGTCGTTGTTGCGGTAAAGGGCAGCACCGGGCAGCAGTCCGGCCGGCATACGAAGCGGGTACAGGCGGTTGTTTTCAACTTTGTTTACGCGAAAGCCTTCCAAAACGCCGCCGTCACCAACATAGCAAAGGCCGTCGCCATTGGCAAACGACGACACGCCGGAGACGGTAAACGACGACCGGCGCATCTCTTTCACGCGCCCAACAAACTCACCCTTGGCCTTTGGAGTGTCCATAGAGTCTATCCCCGGCTGCCTTCCGTCGACAAAATATTGAGTGTACCCCCGGTTGAAAGTCTTCGCAAGGTTTGGCGTAAACGCATACCTGCACTCTCCGAACGACGCCCTGCGGTATTCGCCGGGATGCCGCCTCACTATCTCATCGAGCCTTTCGCTATATGCAGCCGTCACGTTTTTCACATAATCGGCGTTCTTTAGCCTTCCTTCTATCTTAAACGACGTAGCCCCGGATGCGGCAAGCCGCTCGATGCTGTCGATGCGGTTCATGTCCTTTAGCGAAAGGAAATAGCGCGGCGAGGCGACATTCCGCCCGGCGGCATCCTCCAGACCGAACTTCAAGCGGCAAAACTGTGCGCACTCTCCCCTATTTGCCGAACGCCCGAAACAATGCTGCGAAGCATAGCACTGACCGCTGTAGCTTACGCACAACGCCCCGTGGACGAACACCTCAAGCTCTACATCAGGCACAGCCGCGTGTATTGCAGCAATCTCGTCAGCCGAAAGTTCGCGAGCGAGCACCACCCGGCTGAAGCCCGCCGAGCGCAACCAACCGACCTTCTCGGCCGTGCGGTTGTCAGTCTGGGTGCTTGCGTGCGCCTCCATCCCGCACTCGTGGAGCATCCGGAGCACGCTCATGTCTTGCACAAGCACTGCATCAACGCCTGCACTTTCCAGCTCGCCGAGCAGCCGCTTCGTGGCCTCAAGCTCGCCATCGTAAATGATCGTGTTGACCGTAACGTAGACTTTCGCCCCGAACCGATGGGCGTAGCCGCACAATTCCCCAATGTCGCCCACCGAATTGCCAGCTTCGGAGCGTGCGCCAAAACGCGGTGCGCCAATATAGACGGCATCCGCGCCATGGTCTATTGCAGCCTTGCCACATTCAAGGTCGCGGGCAGGTGCGAGAAGTTCGAGCTTTTTCACCATTGCATTGTCTCATAAAGCCTGCGCCATCAGCCAATGCGGCTTATGTCGTAGGGTGTTTCCTGGTAGACGTAATAGTTTATCCAATTGCTGTAAAGCAGGTTGGCGTGCGCACGCCACGTGACAAGCGGCGGATTGTCAGGATCGTCGCCTATGTAATAGTTCACAGGCATCTCCACGTCATCCCTCACTCCACGGTCACGCTTGTATTCGTTGTCAAGAGTGTTGGGCGCATACTCCAAGTGGCCTGTGATATAAAATTCGCGCCCGCCACGCGCCATCACCATGCTAACCCCGCATTCGGCCGACTCCGCTATCAGTTCGAGCGCAGGGCAAGCCAATATGTCTTCGCGCCTTATCTCCGTGTGGCGGCTATGCGGCATATAGAATATGTCGTCAAAACCTCTGAAAATCGGGAGCTTCGGGTCGAGCGGCCGCTGCCTGAACACACCGAACATCTTCTTCGGCAGCGGATATTTGGGTATGCCGTAGTGGCAATAAAGCGCGGCCTGGGCAGCCCAGCATATATATAATGTGGAGGTCACATGGGTGCGCGCCCAGCGCAATATGCCGCTCACCTCGTTCCAATATGTCACGTCCTCGTAGTCGTAAAGCTCCACCGGTGCGCCCGTGACAATCATCCCGTCGAACTTTTCGTCGGCCATGTCGTCGAAATCGCGGTAAAACATCATCATGTGCTCTATCGGAGTGTTCTTGGGTGTGTGGCTTTTCAGCTTCATAAAGCTGATGTCAATCTGCAAAGGAGTGTTTGAAAGCAGCCTCACGAGGTCTGTCTCCGTGGTGATTTTCAACGGCATGAGGTTGAGTATGACTATGCGCAGCGGACGGATGTCCTGCGTAGTGGCCCTGGAGTCGTTCATCACGAAGATATTTTCTTTCTTCAGCAACTCTATGGCCGGCAGCTTGTCTGGCAATCTTAATGGCATGGTGTATCAAAAAATAAGCAATGCAAAGATAGTAAATCAAAAACAAAAATCCAAATATTCCGCCTGCAATATAACCCAAAGCCACCCCACAAAGAAGCAAAAGCCGCCGCAAAAGCATTGCGACGGCTTGGATGAGGCCAATTAGCCATGCTTGTCCAATCAGACAAATCTGGCAAATTAAGCTATTGTTGACATTACCAGAGCAGGAGGCGTTCGGCCTTGGGGATGTACAGCTTGTCGCCTTCCTTCACTCCGAATGCGTCATACCACATATCTATGTGAGGCAATGCGCCATTCACGCGCCACTTGCTGAGCGAATGGGGGTCGCTCTTGGTGCGGTTGCGAATCTCTTCGTCGGTGATGTTGCCCGACCACACGCCCGCGTATGCAAGGAAGAAACGCTGGTCAGCCGTAAAGCCGTCTATCGTAGGCAGCGGCGCATTCTTCGTAGCGTTCTTGTAAGCATAGAATGCCACCTGAAGCCCGCCATGGTCGGCCAAGTTCTCGCCGAGGGTGAAACGCCCGTTGGCGTTGAGGTCTGGCAGCACTTTAATGTTCGAGAAAAATTCGGCATACTTATCGGCCTTGGCCGTGAAGTTCTTTGCATCCGATTCCGTCCACCAGTCGTTCATGTTCCCGTCCTTGTCGTAATGGCGCCCGGAGTCGTCGAAGCCGTGGGTCATCTCGTGTCCGATCACCACGCCGATTGCACCATAATTGAAGGCGTCGTCGGCCTCCGGGTCAAAGAAAGGCGGCTGCAGGATGCCTGCCGGGAAACAGATTTCGTTTGTCGTCGGGTTATAGTAAGCGTTCACTGTCTGCGGGCTCATAAACCACTCGTCGCGGTCAACGGGTTTGCCTGCCTTCTTGTCGACAGTCCACTTTGTCCAGAAGCGGTTGCACTCCATGATGTTCTCGTAGTAAGACTTCGACGGGTCGATGTCAAGCTCCGTCATGTCTATCCACTCGTCGGGATAGCCTATCTTCACATAGAAGGCATTAAGCTTGTCGAGCGCGTTCTGCTTTGTGGCGTCGCTCATCCAGTCCTGTGCCTTGATGCGCTCGGCCAGGGAAACCTGCAGGTTGTGTACCAATGTCTTCATGCGTTCCTTCGACGAAGCCGGAAAATACTTCTCAACATAAATTTTTCCGAGAGCCTGGCCCATCTGCCCTTCCACCTGCGACGTGGCGCGTTTCCAGAGCGGGTGGTTCTCCTTGCGGCCAGACATGGTCTTGCCGAAGAAGTCGAAATGGGCAGCCACCACATCGTCGCTAAGATAGTTGACCGAACTCATTATCTGGCCCCACTCCATATAGTCGCGATATTCGTCGGCGGTGAGATTGCCTATCAGCTTGTCGGCCCCTGCGAGGAAGTCCACCTGGCCAACTACAATCTCCTTGAGGCAATCGTTGCCAACGCCCATGGCATTCATAATCTCCACGAATCTAAGGTGGGGATACCTTGCGTTGAAGTCGGCAAGCGTCATCTTGTTGTAGTTGGCCTGCGGGTCGCGCAGCTCCGTGCTCGACTTTGAAACGCGAGCCAGCTCCGTTTCGAGCTTCATCACGTTTTCCATTTTCTTCTTCGCGGCATCTTCCGTGAAACCGAACAGTTGGAACATACGCACGATGTGCTTCTTGTATGCCTCGCGAATCTTGACTGTTGCGGAGTCGGTGTCAAGGTAATACTCCTTCTGGCCAAGCGTTATTCCGCTCTGCATGACATTTACGATGTTCTGCTTTGCGTTCTTCTCGTCGGCTCCGATGTAGACACCGAAGAACTCGCTGTCGCCGTAAGGCACAAGGGTCAGCTGCACGGCAAACAAGTCGTCCACAGTCTTGGCGGCCTCAAGCCTGTTGATGTTGGGCATGACGGGCTTCACGCCAAGCTCGTTGCGGCGCACGGAGTCGATGGCCAGCTTGTAGAGGTCGCTGAGCTTGCGCTCGGTTGTTCCCTCGGCGTATGTCTTGCTCTTCAGCTCGTTAAGGATGGTGTTGATGCGCTTGTTGTTGTTTTCGGCCAGCTGGTCGAAACTGCCATAGCGCGAATAGGCGGCCGGCAGCGGGTTCTTCTTCATCCACCCGCCACAGGCAAACTCATAGAAATCTTCTGCGGGGCTTACCGCCTTGTTGAGGTTAGTCGGATCTATGCCCGACTTCAGGTTCCCCTGTCCTGCGGCAACTATCGACATTGAGGCGAAGGCCACCACTGGAATTAGTTTACTGATTTTCATAATTCGTCGTATTGTTAGTTGTTGATGATGTTTTCTGGAGTCCAGACAAATGCCTTTCCTGCGAGCAAGGAACGCAAGCTGGCAACAAAGCATTTTGATTCTTCACTTTTCACTCTTCATTCTTCATTTTTTCCACTTCCTCCGACAATTGCTCCCAGCGTTCCACCTCCGCGTCCAAGTCACGCTTCACGGCGGTGTACTCGTTGATGAGCGTCATGTCCGATGCGTTTTCGGGCTTGCAGAGCATGGCATCGAGTTCCTTCAGCCTCGACTCCATGCGTCCAATCTTGGCTTCCGACTCACCAACAGCCTTCTCCGCCTTGCGGAGCCTCCGCTGCGCCTCCTTGCGCTCGGCATAGTCGAGCACAGGTTGCGGTGTGGCCTTTGGCTCTTCAGCCTGAGGCGGGGCAGCGGCGGCCTTCGGCTGCTGGCCGAGCGAGTCTAACGACTCGACGTTGCGCTCGCTCAAGAAGTCGTAGATGCCGCCGATATGCTCGCGCACGCGCCCCCCGCCAAACTCGTAGACCTTGGAAACGAGCCCGTCGAGGAACTCGCGGTCGTGGCTGACGATGATGGCTGTGCCGTCGAATGCGCGTATGGCCTCCTTGAGCACGTCTTTCGACGGCATATCGAGGTGGTTGGTAGGCTCGTCGAGGATAAGCAGGTTTACCGGCTCGAGCAGCAGCTTTATCATGGCCAGGCGGCTGCGCTCGCCGCCGCTAAGCACCTTTACCTTTTTGTCGGAAGCCTCGCCGCCAAACATGAACGCGCCGAGGATATTCTTTATCTTCAGGCGTATGTCGCCCCTCGCCACGTTGTCGATG
>CALUMB010000047.1 GCA_944321645.1 uncultured Prevotella sp. | reverse complement strand
TGACAACAAAGGTACAATTATTATGCCGTTAATTGCGGGATTCGGCATGTTAATTCACACTAAATCCCGCAGAACCATAACAGTAAAGGCACTTTCCCATCACGCTTCCTCCCCTTCCTCCGGCACCACACTCACGGCCCCGATGCAATCCTTGCAGCAAGCCAACAGCAGCGACATCCTGTCGAGCCGGTTTATTTTCCAACTGCGCTCCGCTATGCCGAGAAGCCATCCCTCCGGTATAAGGCCGTCAAAAAAAGGGAAAAGCACCTTCGAGCGGTACGGCTCCACGCGCAAAGGCATGGTGAGGCTAACGGCTTCGGCGTCTGCCAGAGCCAAGTAGCCGGGAGCGTACTCAAAGGCAAAGCCCTCCTCGTCTTCCACCAACCGGCCGGCAAGGCGGTCGTGTACATAAACAAACGCACTTTTCATAACAATTGGCGCAACATTTTACGACTGTCCATTTTCGAGCATATACTTGCACAAGAGAGCCAAGCCAAGGTCAATGCACAATCTCGACCGGACCGGCCTGGCGACCGAAAAGGCCAAGAACCTGGTTTACCTTATCGAGCCTGAGCGTCTGCTTGCCCTGCTCCAATTCCCTCACGAAACGCAACCCAACGCCCGACTTGTCGGCCAAGTCGACCTGCGTCATGCCGAATTGCTTTCGCATCTGCCTAACAAAATCCGCTATCGTCAAGTCCATCTTTTATACCCTTTAGGGTACAAAAATACTAAAAGTTCAGCAATTTTATACCTTTTAGGGTATAAAAACATTGCAAATCAACGCACTTTATACCCGATAGGGTGCAAACGAATATGCTCCAACGCGACATAACGCACCGTTTTCTGGCGCACGCCATCCCCCAAAGCTCACTGCCTGTCGGAGCAACGTTGGTATACGGCCAGCCCGAAATCGGGCATTGTGGCATAGAACCCCTCCATGATGTCGGCCATGAGGTGCTCGTATGGCTTCCATTCCTTCTGCCTCAAAAAGAAGTAAAACTCCAGCGGCAGGCCAGTATTCGTGGCTTCGAGCTGCCTCACGACAAACAGCAAGTCGGTGTTCACCTCCTGCAACGACGCAAGGTGCCGCTCGGCATACAGCCTGAACAATGTCAGGTTTACCCTGCGCCCCTCCACCTCGCCCGGCTTGAAGCCATAGCTTGAGACCAAAAGCTGCCTCACGGCGTCGTCTATTGGGCGGATGCTGCGGAAGTCGATGTACACAAGGCGCTTCACCCGCCGTCCTTCGCTTTCCCTCATACCCTGCCAGTTCTGGAATGTGCCGTCGACGAGAGCCTGCGGCGCTATCGTGAGTATGGTGTTGTCGAAGTTGCGCACCTTCACCGTTGTGAGCGCAATGTCCTCCACCGTGCCGTTGATGCCCTCCTTAGGCACGGTTATCCAGTCGCCGCGGTGCAGCATGTCGTTGCTCGTCAGGCGTATTCCAGCCACCAGTCCAGAGATGGTGTCCTTGAACACCAGCATCAGCACTGCCGAGGTCGCGCCCAGGCCGGCTATAAGCGTGAGCGGGCTGCGGTCGATGGCAATGGCCACCATGACTATAACGGACAGGAAAATCACGAGAATCTTGAGCACGCCGCAAAACGTCTGGTAGTATTGCTGCAACGACGAGTGGCGCCTGTCTTCGTATTTCTTGAACGAATCCACAAGCGATATTCCGAGCAGCATCGACATCACCGCAATGTAAATGCCGGTGGCGCGGGCTATAAGGTCTTGCCAAACGGGAACGCGCCAGAACACGGCGGGCAGCAATTGCCACACCACCACAGCCGGAACAATGCGGCACGCCGCACGCAGCGAGTGGGCGTTGAATATGAGGTCGTCCCACCCCACCGACGTCTTGGCCGCAAACTTCCTTGCCAAAGGAGCCAGGACCTTGTGGCACACAAAATACGACAGCCAGGCAAACAGTGCCGTAAGCGCAATGAGCACGGCGTATGTGGAAAGCGAGAGCCACGTCCCGCCAAGCCCGGTATCAGACAGCAGCGAATCGACCGCCTTCAAAATATCTTTCATTTCATCGCAAGCAGAAGTTCAACACAAAACGTAAATACACCGCACGACATGGCTGGACACGCGCCTGGAAGCCACGGCGGAGCCGGCCTGGGCTACGGCCTGCACAGCTCCGAGCACAGCCTGTCTTGGAACGTGCGCCCCTCGGAATTGCGTGCCAAGCCCTGGTTTATCACCGCGAAGCACAACACATGACCGTTGGGCGCCGTGCAATAGCCGGCAAGCGAGCTTATGGCGGCCACCGTTCCCGTCTTGGCCCGCACATTGCCTGCGGCAAAGCTGCCGCGCATCCTCCTCGCCAGCGTGCCGTCCTCGCCGGCAATGGGCAGCGATGGCAGCAAGTGCGAGTAGATGTTTGAGTTTGCGTAGGCGTAGCGGAGCAGCCTCACCTCAAGCTCTGCCGTAAGGTAATTGTAAAGCGAAAGCCCGCTGCCGTCGGCAATGCGGTATGCCGCCGGGTCAAGCCCCACCTTAGATATCAGCCTGCGCACCACCGAGCGCGAGTGGCGGGCGGTGGCCGGGCGCGCCCCCATGGCCGCCCCAAGCTGGTAGAACATGGCCTCGGCGCACAGGTTGTCGCTCTCCTTCATCATCGGCATGAGCACCTGGTCTATGGTGTGCGACCGCGTGCATATCTCGAAGGCGCCGCCAGGCACCCTCCCCGCCACGGTGTCGGCCTCCACCACCACCCCCGCGCCGCGCAACTTGTGGAGGAAGCGCTCGGCAAAGGCATCCTTGCGCGAAACGAGTAGCGGCGACAGCACAGGGTTGTCGTCGTCCCAGCACCACCCCTTGCCGTAAAGTTCGGCGTCCTTCATCGACTTGTCTGACACTATGCGCCCCCGGATGGTGTCCACCCCCATGCTGCGCACGCTTTCCACGAAGGCGTTCATGTCGTCGCTGTTGAAGCGTGGGTCGAAGCCGCCCACAAGGTAAACGTCTCCCACGAGGGTGTTGTCGGCCACGGTTCCCGTGTAGCACAATGACGTGGTGAACCTGAACGAGCCTCCGAGGCGGTCGATGGCCGCTATGGCCGTGACGAGCTTCATCGTCGAGGCGGGGCGGAGGCGTTGCCGCTCGTTGTGGCAGAATATCGCGCTGTCGGCCGTAAGGTCGTAGACCATCAGCCCCACCTGCGACGTCTCAAACATATCGTCGGCCAAAAGCCGTTCCAGCCGCATTTCTATGTTGCGCGGCCAGGCCGCCTCGGTGGCGGCTGCCAGGGTGTCGCAACGCGCGGTGTCGGCAGTTGCCACAGCCTCCAGGCTGTCGGCGGCATTGCGCGCCACAGGCTGCGCCACGCCGCAGGCAGGCAGCAGCAATGCCGCGAGGGCAAGCATTTTGTGCTTTAGGGAAAACATCAGGATGTCGTTTAACTTTTAATTAGCCGCAAAATTAGCAAAAATAAACTTACCGGCAAAATTCCGCGGCCGACAATGTTTGCCGCCGGTGGCGCCAACCCGTGAAAACGCGCCTTGGCGCACTGCCCGGCAAGCCGTGCGCCAAAGCCTGCCCATAATGGCCAAGGCCGCTAAAAAATAGGCAGCGTTGCGTTTGCGTGTCGTTTTTTTTATGTACTTTTGCAACCAACATTGATTATTCGCAATTATGGTTTACAAGTACGATTTCCTTATCATAGGTGCGGGTGTGGCAGGCATGAGCTATGCCTTGAAGGTGGCAAGGGCCCACAAAGGCAAAATCTGCATGATCTGCAAGACATCTCTCGAAGAGGCCAACACATCGTTCGCACAAGGCGGCGTGGCCTCGGTCACCAACCTGAAGGTAGACAATTTCGAAAAGCACATTGAGGACACCATCATCGCCGGCGACTACATAAGCGACCGACGCGCCGTGGAGCAGGTGGTGAGGAACGCCCCCTCGCAAATTGAGGAGCTGATACAATGGGGCGTGAACTTCGACAAGAAGGAAGACGGGCAGTTCGACCTGCACCGCGAGGGCGGCCACTCCGAGTTCCGCATACTGCACCACGCCGACGACACCGGGGCCGAGATACAGCGCGGCCTCATGGCCGCCGTGCGCAGCAACCCCGACATAGAGATAAAGGAAAACCACTTCGCCGTGGAGATTATCACCCAGCACCACCTCGGAGTGAGGGTGACGCGACGCTCGCCACACATACAGTGCTACGGCGCATACGTGCTCAACCCCGACACGCAGAAGGTGGACACATACCTTAGCAAGGTGACGCTGATGTGTACCGGCGGCTGCGGAGCCGTCTACCAGGCCACCACCAACCCCGTGATAGCCACGGGCGACGGCGAGGCCATGGTCTACCGCGCCAAGGGAACGGTGGAAGGCATGGAGTTCGTGCAGTTCCACCCCACCGCGCTCTACCACCCCGGCGAGACCCACCCCGCCTTCCTCATCACCGAGGCCATGCGCGGCTACGGCGGGGTGCTGCGCCTGCCCGACGGCAGCTCGTTCATGGAGAAGTACGACAAGCGACTGTCGCTCGCCCCGCGCGACATCGTGGCACGCGCCATAGACAAGGAGATGAAGATTCACGGCATAGACCACGTGTACCTCGACGTGACGCACAAAGACCCGGAAGAGACGCGCCGCCACTTCCCCAACATCTACGCCAAGTGCAAGTCGATAGGCATCGACATCACCACCGACTACATACCCGTGCGCCCGGCTGCCCACTATATGTGCGGCGGCATAAAGGTTGACCTCAACGGCGAGTCGAGCATCGAGCGGCTCTACGCCATCGGCGAGTGCTCGTGTACCGGGCTGCACGGCGGCAACCGCCTGGCCAGCAACTCGCTGATAGAGGCCGTGGTGTACGCCGACTCCGCCGCAAGGCACTCTCTGGCCCATGTAGACGAGTACGACTTCAACGAGCAGGTGCCTGAATGGAACGACGAGGGCACAATGACCAACGAGGAGAAGGTGCTCATAACGCAGAGCGTGAAGGAGGTGGGCCAGATAATGAGCAACTACGTGGGCATAGTGCGCTCCGACCTGCGCCTGCACCGCGCCTGGGACCGCCTCGACATGCTCTACGAGGAGACCGAACGCCTGTTCAAGCGCGTGAAGGCCAGCCGCGACATCTGCGAGCTGCGCAACATGATAAACGTGGGCTACCTCATCACCCGCGCCGCCATAGAGCGCAAGGAGTGCCGCGGGCTGCACTTCACGATAGACTACCCGGTGCACGCCTACGACAAGAAATAGGCCAAGGACGATGTTCAGAGACTTCCTCATCGTGGGCATGGGCAGCTTCCTGGGCGGCGGGCTGCGCCTCGTGGTGTCGCGGATTGTCGATGCCCACGCGGCCTCGGCGGCCATGCGCCTGCCCGTGCCTGCGGCATACGCCCTGCCTTTGGGTACGCTGGCCGTCAACGTGCTGGGGTGCCTGGCCATAGGCTTCATCTCCGGGCTGCCCGCCGAGGGGGTGCAGCTGCCGCACCAAGTGCGCGTGTTCCTCACAACGGGCTTCTGCGGCGGCTTCACAACGTTCTCGACGTTCATAAACGAAAGCTCGGCCATGGCGGGCGAATGCAATTTCACGGGCATTGCCGCCTACGTGGCGGCGAGCCTTACCCTCGGCTTCGCCGCGCTTGCGCTCGGCAACTGGGCAGCGCGCACGATATGAATGCCACCGGCGCACTTGGCGCCGCAGACACCGCCGCGAAGTTGAAAATATGCAACTAAAACCAGCCGCAGCCCACGCCATTTTAACGCAAGGGCCAAACGGCACAGCAAAACGCACCGTTTCGCCTTCCGATATGCACCGTTTCAGCCCGCAAAACGGCCCATTTCGGAAGGCGAAACGGATTGTTTCGTAAAGCATTGGATTCCAAACTGTTACGCTAAGCGTGCGTAACCACGGCAAGTTAACATAAAAATGTTAACACGCAAGTCGCCGTCACCCTAGGCGTTTGGCATCTTTTTCCCATGGGCAACGTGCGCTTGTCCAACGTTAATGCAGGCACACAGCAGCCTGTCCGGTCTGCGTGCCTTGCGGCTTGCTTTCGCCCAAGAATGCGTCGAGCACCGCGATGCCCTTGCTCGTGCAGATACCGCGCAGCGAGACGAACAAGAGGTTGTAGCAAATCTCCTTCATCGAGAACCTCTGGTACAGCTGCGACATCATTATGTGCTTGTGCTGCAATTCCAGGATGCTCACCACCAGGTCGTAGTTTAAGTCGCCCCTGAAATAGCCCTCGTCGATGCCCCGTTGCAAGAAGCTCATAAACTGCTTCTGGTCGTTCTTTTTGTCCTCCTCGAAATATTCGAGAATCCTCGGGTACCTCAGCAGGTCGGAGAAGAAAGCCGGGTTGGCAAAGTTGAAGTCCTCAATCTCCAGCTTGAACGAATGCAGGACTATGTCCATCACGCTCACGTCGCCCGACGCGAAGTTACGCATCTCATCATGCCGCAGCTGGTGGTATCGGCGTATGCCCTCAAACAGCAAGTCCTCCTTGTTCTTGTAGAGTTCGTAAAGGGTGCGCTTCGATATCGACAGCGCGTTGGCGATGTCGTTCATCTTCACGGCCCTTATCCCATTCTTGTAGAAAGCAGCCATTGCCGTCGAAAGGATTTTCTCTTTCAAGCCTTCCTTGTATGTTGAAATGTTCTTAAAATCCTGCATGATTCGCATTTTAATTTGCAAAGTTACTAAAATAATGACATAACGAGACATAATTTATATATGTTTTTGTTACCTTTGCATAGAACTTATTTTTCATCAAGATGTTCTCCGGATAATGTAAACCTACATTTGCAAGGCAGTGTGAAAGGCGCCGCGGCGCAGGGCGGAATCCCTTTCCACCATGCTTGGTGGCCCTTGGCGGCGCGGTGCTGCCCTCATGCCGGCAGGCAAAGGGGGAAGGCACGTGCGCAAGGGCGCGTAACGGACAATACAAAAAACTTATATACGAGAGAATCTATGGTCAAAATTTCAAAAGAGGCCGCACTAGAGTACCACCAGAACGAGCGGCCCGGCAAAATCGAAGTAAAGCCCACAAAGCCTTACCGCACCCAGACAGACTTGAGCCTGGCCTACTCGCCGGGCGTGGCATACCCCTGCCTCGAAATCCAGCAAGACAGCAACAATGCCTACAAATACACGGACAAGGGCAACCTCGTTGCCGTGATAAGCAACGGCACGGCCGTGCTCGGCCTTGGCGACATAGGAGCCATAAGCGGCAAGCCCGTGATGGAGGGCAAGGGGCTACTGTTCAAAATCTATGGCGGCATCGACGTGTTCGACATCGAGGTAGACGAGAAAGACCCGGAGAAATTCTGCGAGGCAGTGGAGCGCATCGCCCCCACTTTCGGCGGCATAAACCTTGAAGACATAAAGGCCCCGGAATGCTTTTACATAGAAGACAGGCTGAAGAAGAGCCTCGACATACCCGTAATGCACGACGACCAGCACGGAACCGCGATAATTTCGGCCGCAGGGCTTAAAAACGCGCTCGACGTGAACGGCAAGGACATATCGAAGGTCAAGATTGTGGTAAACGGGGCCGGGGCCGCCGCCATATCATGCACAAAGCTCTACGTGGCCTTGGGCGCCAAGAGGGAAAACATCGTGATGCTCGACTCAAAGGGCGTGATCACGAGCGACAGGCCAAACCTGACCGAGCAAAAAAAGATGTTCGCAACCGACCGCACCGACATACACACGCTCGAGGAAGCAATCAAGGGAGCCGACGTGTTCGTTGGCCTGTCAAAGGGCAACATCCTCACGCAAGACATGATCAGGTCGATGGCCGACCAGCCAATAGTGTTCGCACTGGCCAACCCCGTGCCTGAAATCAGCTACGAGAGCGCGATGGAAAGCCGGCCCGACGTAATAATGGCCACCGGGCGCTCCGACTACCCCAACCAAATCAACAACGTAATCGGTTTCCCATACATATTCAGGGGTGCGCTCGACGTCCACGCAAGCGCCATAAACGAAGAGATGAAGATGGCAGCCGTGCATGCCATAGCCGACCTGGCAAAGCAGCCCGTGCCGGATGTGGTCAACGACGTCTACCACGTCAACAACCTCTCCTTCGGCCCGTTGTACTTCATCCCCAAGCCAGTAGACCCGCGACTGATCACGGAAGTGTCCGCCGCCGTGGCCAAGGCAGCCATAGACAGCGGCGTGGCGCGCAAGACCATAACCGACTGGGACGCATACAAGCGCCACCTGCGCGAGCTACTCGGGCAAGAAACCAAGCTCACGCAAAAGCTCTACGACACCGCCCGCCACAACCCGCAGCGCGTGGTGTTCGCAGAAGGCACCCACCCCACGATGCTCCGCGCAGCGGTGCAGGCAAAGTCGGAAGGCATCTGCCACCCGATTCTCCTCGGCAACGACGAGCGCATAGCCAAGCTGGCTAAGGAACTTGACCTGAGCCTCGACGGAATTGAAATAGTGAACCTACGCCACGACAACCAGGCCGCGCGGCGCGAACGCTACGCAAGGCTACTGACGCAAAAGCGCCAGAGGCAAGGCTACACCATCGACGAGGCAAACGACAAGATGTTTGAGCGCAACTACTTCGGGATGATGATGGTGGAGACGGGCGACGCCGATGCGTTCATCACCGGCCTGTACACAAAATACTCCAACACGATAAAGGTGGCCAACGAGGTGATTGGCATCCGCAAGGAGTTCAAGCACTTCGGAACGATGCACATCCTGAACTCGAAGAAAGGCACTTTCTACATCGCCGACACCCTGATCAACCGCCACCCGGACAAAGATACGCTCGTGGACATAGCCAAGCTGAGCGCGACCACCGTGAGTTTCTTCAACGAAACGCCAGTGATGGCAATGATAAGCTACAGCAACTTCGGCACCGACGAAAGCGGAAGCCCGCAGCAGGTACACCAAGCTGTGGAGGAAATGCAGACGCTCTACCCCGACTTGGCCATAGACGGCGAGATACAGCTCAACTTCGCGCTCAACAAGGAGCTGCGAGACAGCAAATATCCGTTCTCAAGGCTGAACGGGCGCGACGTCAATACGCTCGTATTCCCCAACCTTAGCAGTGCCAACAGTGCCTACAAGCTGCTGCAGGCGCTCGACACCGACACCGAAGTGATAGGCCCGATCCAAATGGGACTGAACAAGCCGATCTACTTCACAGACTTTGAAAGCAGCGTGCGCGACATAGTGAACATCACGGCTGTGGCCGTGATAGACGCCTACGTGGACAAGCTTAAGAACAAAGGCAAAGGCGCACAATAGCCACATAAAAAAGCGATGCCCCCCGGATTGCACAGGCGTGCAGCCCGGAGGGCACCATTTTTGACGAAGCCTTGCCGGATGGCTTCAGCCGCAAGCAGCCTTGCCACGGCCAAAAGCTGGCATCACTTCTTCTTCGACTCCGATTTGGAGAGCGTTGACTTATACCTCTTGTTAAGGCCGTTCACCACTTCCTTGGTTATGTCGTACTTGGCATTTGCAAGGAGGATGTTGTCGCCGGCCTTCGAGATTATGAGGTCGTACTTCTTAGACTTGTTGTAGTCGGCGAGGAAATTCTGCAGCGAGTCGTGCAGGGCCTTGTTGTACTTTGCAGTCTCCGCGTCAAGCTCGGCGCCAAGCCTGCCCTGCAATTCCTGCAAGTCTTGGTCCTGGCGCTGCAACGCCGCCTGCACGCTTTCGGCCTGCTCGCGGCTCGTGAAGCCGTTGTTCTGGAGCTTCTGCTGGAAGTTTGCGGCTGCGGCTTGCAGCTGCTTGCCCTTCTGCGCTATCGTGTTGCGGGCGTTGTTCCCTTTCTTCTGCAGCACAGCGGTGTATTCCTGGCAGAACTTATATTGAGACATGAGCGAGTCAACCTCAATATATGCAATCTTCATTCCCACCGTGGCAGACTGCCCTTCGCCCACCGGGGTTTCATCCATCTTAGGGCTCGAGTTGTTGCAAGATGCCAGCAAGACGGCCGAAACGGCCATTGCCAGCGTTGTGCGGACGCAATCGTTTCTTCTCATAATATGTTATCGTTGTTGTATTTACGCATTCGCATTGATGGCGGACGGCCCGTCTCCAGAGCTGGCGCCACTCCTGGAGTATGCAGGAAAACGTGGTTATAGCAATTATTAACGTGCCTTATGCCTAATTTTCAATCATAAATCAGTAAATTTGCGGGTACAAAGGTAATATAAATTAATCACATTAGCAACAATATTTCAAATAAAGACGTAAGATATGGACAAATGTAATTTGGAGCCGAGTGCCGTGTTCGAGCAGTTTGCTCGCATCTGCGAGATTCCACGCCCTTCCAAACACGAGGAGCGGATGGTTGAATACCTGGTCGGCTGGGGCCGCGCACACGACTTGGAAACGAAAGTGGACAAAGTCGGCAACGTGATTATCAGGAAGGATGCCACGCCCGGATTCGAGGACAGGAAGACCGTGACGCTGCAGTCACACATGGACATGGTGTGCGACAAACTCGTGGACAAAGCGTTCGACTTCCACAAAGACGCGATACAGACACGCATCGACGGCGAATGGCTGACGGCCGACGGGACAACGTTAGGCGCCGACGACGGCATCGGCGTGGCCATCGAGCTGGCCATCCTCGCCGCAAGCGACATACAGCACGGCCCGATAGAATGCGTGTTCACCGTGGACGAGGAGACCCAACTCACCGGGGCGACGGGCATGGAGCCTGGGTTCATGGCGGGAGATATGCTGATCAACCTCGACAGCGAGGACGAAGGGCAGATTTTCGTGTCGTGCGCAGGAGGCCGGACAACCACCGCAACCATCAAGTTCGCGAAGGAGGAAGCCCCCGAAGGCTACTTCTTCATGAAAGGGTGGATAAAAGGGCTTAAGGGAGGACACTCCGGCGACGACATCGAAAAGAAGCGGGCAAACGCCATAAAGATTCTCGCCAGGTTCCTATATAAAGAAATGTGGAAGACCGACATACGCCTCGCAAGCTTCGATTCGGGCAAGATGCACAACGCCATCCCGCGCGACGGGCAGTTCGTAATAGCCGTTCCCGGCAGCGACAAGGAAATGGTGAAGGCCGACTGGAACATTTTCACGCACGACGTGGAGGAAGAGTTCCACGTTTCCGACACAGAAATGGAGTTCGGGATGGAAAGCGCCGACGCGGCAAGCGTGCTGCCCAAAGACGTCTCGGAGCGTTTCGTCCGCGCCATCCAGGCGTTGGACAACGGCGTGTTCTCCTTCTGCCAGGACTTGGCCCTGGCCAACATGGTGGAAACTTCGAGCAACCTGGCGTCCATCGCCACCGGCGACGGACAGATCACGATTGTCGCCTCGCAGCGCAGCAACGTGATGAGCAACCTCGAAAACCAATGCAACACGATAAAGGCCGCACTGGAGCTGGCCGGCGCCGAGGTACACCAGACAGAAGGATACCCGGCATGGAAGATGAACCCCGACAGCGAACTGACAAAAATCGCGGTGGATTCCTACAAGAAGCTCTTTGGCAAAGAGCCGACAGTGCGCGGCATACACGCCGGCCTGGAGTGCGGCCTGTTCTCCGAGCGCTACCCCAAGCTCGACATGGTGTCGTTCGGGCCGACGCTGCGCGGCGTGCATACGCCAGAAGAGCGGCTGCACATCCCAACGGTGAAAATGGTATGGGAACACCTGACCGACATTCTGGCAAACATACCGTCAAAGCGATAACGATGAAAGCAAAGGCTTGTTTTACTGCCCTATGCGCCGTGCTGTTGCTCGCCTCGTGCGGGCAACAGCACCAGGCCGAGTCTGTGGTGGAGGACTTCATGCAACAGTATGTTAAAGACTACGGCAACCTGCGGATAACGGAATTCGACGACATTGACTCGACGCGGTACATCAACGACTCCATCATCGGCGCCATGCGGAAGGCGACGGAGAGTTACGCCGTCTACAAACCGGGCATCGAATATGGCGAGAATCCAGACCCGAAGAAGAAGCTGAAGATTGTGAGGGTGTCGTATGAGATAGGCGAGGCAACCTACAACGACACATACTACCTCGACAACGGGATGCAGTGCGTGGTCGCGCTCAAAAGCAACAAAATGCAATAAGCGCAAAATAAACTTTGGAAAAATTTGGTGGAATGAAATAAAAGCAGTACCTTTGCACCGCATTTGAGCGAAAATGCTCCAAAGAACAAATATTGGTAAGGAAGTTTGGGTGAGTGGCTTAAACCAGCAGTTTGCTAAACTGCCGTGCGGGATTACCGTACCGGGGGTTCGAATCCCCCAGCTTCCGCGCTTTTATGTCAGCGGTGGATTCATCTAATGGTTAGGATACAAGATTCTCAATCTTGGCATAGGGGTTCGATTCCCCTATCCACTACAAAGGCAAACAAAGCGATTCCAACCTGCATCAAGGCTCAAACACAAGTTCAGCGGTGGATTCATCTAATGGTTAGGATACAAGATTCTCAATCTTGGCATAGGGGTTCGATTCCCCTATCCACTACCAGACAGCGAAAGACGGGACTCGAAAGGTTCCGTCTTTTTATTTTAAATGCAACCATGCAAGACGAAATGCAGTCGAGAACGAGGATGCTGATTGGCGACGAAGCCGTCAGGGCGTTGGGCAACAGCCGCGTGGCCGTGTTCGGCATCGGCGGCGTTGGCGGCCATGCCGTCGAGGCGTTGGCACGCAGTGGCGTGGGGCAATTAGACTTGTTCGACAGCGATTGCGTGAACACATCCAACCTGAACAGGCAGATAATAGCCCTGCGCAGCACCGTTGGCCAGCCGAAGGTGGATGCCGCAGCCGCGCGCATCAGAGACATCAACCCCGACTGCGTGGTACACAAGCACAACATATTCTATTTGCCGGAGACCGCCGACGGCGTAGACCTGTCGGCCTACGACTGCGTGCTCGACTGCGTAGACACGATTGCGGCCAAGGTAGAGCTTGCCAAAAGGTGCCAGGCCGCCGGAACGCCAATAATAAGCAGCATGGGAACGGCGAACAAAATGGATCCCACGGCATTTAAGGTGACGGACATTTTCAAGACGAAAATGGACCCGATAGCTAAGATTCTACGGAAAAAACTGAAGGAATGCGGCGTGAGGAAGCTGAAAGTTGTCTACAGCGAAGAAACGCCGATGCAGCCCCACCCCGCCCCCGCCGACGGCACGGAAACAGGCGGAGAAAGGCCAAAGGGCAACTGCACGCGGCCAAAGCCGGGCCTCGGCAGCGTTTCGTTCGTGCCAGCCTGCGCCGGACTGATCATGGCCGGCGAAGCCATAAAAGGCATCATCGGCTTTGCGACAGGCAGCAAGCCACAGCAAAAATAATCCGGGCTGCGGTGCTGCGCCAGCCTAAATGCAAAGGCTTGGCCGACACCCAGGGTGTCGGCCAAGCCTTTGCATTTGCCAAATATGCGCAAGATTGCCGTTAACACTTTTAAGTTAAACGGAGCCGAGGCGCACGTTTCGTGTAACAGCTTGATAGGCAATGCGTTGCAAAGCGGGTCGTTTTGCATTCCAAAACGGCCCGTTCCGAAGCCTGAAACGATGCGTTTCGGCTTGCGAAACAGGCCGTTTTACAAGCCGGTTTCGCCCTTGTGTTAAAACTGGGCGGCCGCCCCGGCTTTTTAGTCGCATATTTTCAAGTAACGGGAAGATCCCCACGCACGACATGGAATCCCTGTTGCGCCAACGCTACTTGCCGCACTTTTTGTACCATTGGCGGAGCAGGCCGCGCGGCGTTCCCCTCTCCACCATCTCGTCGAGAGCCTTTGCGGCGGCCTTCTTTTCGCCCAACTCAAGCAAGAGGTCCACCCGCGATATTTGGTAGTCGGCGTTGCCCGGGGCAAGTTCCACGGCCTTCCCCCAGTCATACAGCGCAGTGGTGTAGGAACCTTGCCGCCGCTCAAAGTCGGCTCTGGCGGCGTATGCCGCCGCACTGTCGGGAAAATGCTCCACGAGCAGGTCAAGCTCGTTTGCCGCCTCTTGGCTCTCGCCGAGCTTCATGCAGACGTGCGCCAGCCCGAGACGGGCCTCAAAGCTGCGCGGGACCGACGCGAGGAACGCGCCATAGTCGCCCTTGGCCTCGCCATACCGCCGAGTGCTGGCGTAGGCGTATGCCCTGTAGAACAGGGCCGCGAGGTTGCCGGGGTCGTTGCGCAGCACGAGCGAGTATTCGTCTATCGCGTAATCCCACTGCCCCAGCTCTATGTTCACGGCAGCTTTCTTAAGGTGCAGGTCTGACGAAAAGGGCAGAGCATCTATCTTCCTGTTAAGCACGGCAAGCGAGTCTCTCCATTGCCGCGCCGTCTGGGCTTCAGCCCCGCCACAGCACAGCAACGCGAAGGCGGCGAGGAACAGTGTCGTGCGCCTCAAAGCCCGGCCTCGTTAATGTACCTCACAATCCATTCGCCAACGTCGCGCGTGCCGAAGCGTCCTCCCCCCTCGACCTGAATCTCCGGCGTGCGGACGCAGGCATCGAGCGAGGCGTCAACCGCGCGGCGCACCAACGCGCCCTCGGCCTTAAGCCCGAAATGCTCAAACAGCATGGCCACCGACAATATCTGCGCGAGCGGGTTTGCTATGCCAAGCCCCTTGGCCTGCGGCCACGACCCGTGCACGGGCTCGAACACGGGCGTGCTCTCGCCCGTAGACGCGGATGGCAGAAGCCCCATCGAGCCGGAGATGCAGCTGCCCTCGTCGGTAAGTATGTCGCCGAAGGTGTTCTCCGTCACCATCACGTCGAAGAATGTCGGCTCTGTTATCATGCGCATGGCCGCGTTGTCCACATACATATAGTCAACCTTCACGTCAGGATAGGCCGGCGCCGTCTCTTGGGCAATCTGCCGCCAGAGCCTGCTCGAGGCCAACACGTTGGCCTTGTCCACCACGGTCAGGTGGTTGCGGCGGCGCCTCGCGTAGTCGAAGCCCACGCGGAGTATGCGCTCTATCTCCGGCCTTGTGTAGTAGTTGGTGTCGTATGCCTTGTCGTTGTCCTGGTATTTCTCCCCGAAATACATCCCACCGGTAAGCTCGCGGATGCACACGAAGTCGGCCCCTTCCACAAGTTCGGGGCGCAACGGCGACTTGTGCAGCAGGCACTTGAACGTCTGCACGGGGCGTATGTTGGCAAACAGGCCCAACTTCTTGCGCATGGCCAGCAGCCCTTGTTCGGGGCGCACCTTCGCCGTCGGGTCGTTGTCGAACTTCGTGTCGCCCACAGCTGCAAAGAGCACGGCGTCGGCTTCCTTGCACGTGTTGAACGTCTCTTCGGGGAACGGGGCGCCAACAGCCTCTATGGCGCAGGCCCCGCAGATGGCCTCCTTGTATGTAATCTCGTGGCCGAACTTGGCCGCTATGGCGTTGGCCACGGCCACGCCCTGCTCCATAATCTCCGGTCCGATGCCGTCGCCAGGCAGCACTGCAATCTTGATTCTCATTTGTCTAAAACGTTTTATTTGTTACTTTCTTCGATGATGTTCAGCATTTTGAACGTCGCCTTTATGGCCGCCTCGGTCTGGTCGGCGTCGAGCCCGCGCGTGCGCAATATCCTGTCGCCCCACCGCCAGGTGATGACCGTCTGCACGAGAGCGTCGGTGCGGCCTCCCGGCGGTATCGACACGGCGTAGTTCTCGAGCGTGGGGAACGCCCGCCCGAGCGAGTCTGCATAAATGGAGCGCAGCGCCTTGACGAATGCGTCGTACTGTCCGTCACCCGTCGACGAGGCTTCATATTCCCTGCCCTTTATGTTCACCTTGATGCTTGCGAGCGGCTTCAGGCCGTAGGCGAGCGACACCACATAGCCCACAAGGCGTATCTTGTCTTCCGGCGCGGCGTGCTTCAGCACGTCGCTCACGATGTACGGCAGGTCTTCCTGCGTGACAATCTCCTTGCGGTCGCCCAGTTCCGTTATGCGGCGCGTTATCCGCTGCGTCTGCTCTGGCGTGAGGTCGAGGCCCAGCTCCTGCAGGTTGCGGGCTATGTTTGCCTTGCCGCTCGTCTTGCCAAGGGCGTACTCGCGCTTGCGCCCGAAGCGTTCGGGCGCAAGGTCGTTGCAATACAGCCCGGCCTTCGAGTCGCCGTCGGCGTGGACGCCGGCCACCTGCGTGAACACATTCTCGCCCACGATCGGCTGGTTTGGCGGCACGGCGATGCCCGAATAGCTCTCCACGATGCGGCTGATGGAGTTAAGCTCGCTCTCGTTTATGCCCGTCTGGGCGTGGAACTGGTCCTTGAGAATCACCTGCACGCTGGCCAACGGCGCGTTCCCGCACCTCTCGCCAAGCCCGTTCACCGTGACATGGACGCCCTTCGCGCCGCTCAGCACTGCCGCAAGCGAGTTGCTCACCGCGAGGTCGTAGTCGTTATGGGCGTGAAAGTCGAAGTGTGTGCCGGGGTAGCGCTTCTGCATCTTGCGGAAATACTCTATCACCTGCAGCGGGTTCATTATGCCCAGCGTGTCTGGCAACATGAAGCGCTCGATGCCATAGCCCATCAAGGCGTCCACCACTTCGTACACATACTCCGGCGAATCCTTCATGCCGTTGCTCCAGTCTTCGAGGTAAAGGTTCACCGCGAAGCCCTTGCGCTTGGCGTAGTCGATGGTGCGCTTGATGTCGTCAACGTGCTCTTGCGCCGTCTTGTGCAGCTGGCCGTTGCAGTGGCGGAGCGACCCCTTGGAGAGAAGGTTGACCACCTTGCCCCCGCAATCGTCTATCCAGTCAACCGAAAGGTTGCCGTCAACGAAGCCGAGCACTTCCACTTTCTCCAGCATGCCTATCTGCCGGGCATACCGGCAGATTCTCGACACGGCATCCTTCTCGCCCTCCGACACCCTCGCCGAGGCCACTTCGATGCGGTCTACGTTCACATCCTTCAGCAGCTTGCGGGCGATCACCAGCTTCTCGTGCGGCAGGAACGACACCCCGTTGGTCTGCTCGCCGTCGCGCAACGTGCTGTCCATTATCTCGACGTAGGGCTGGAGGCGGTGGAAAGCCGACTTCACTTGTTGAGATTCTCCCATGCCTCAATCTTGTCCTTGTTCTCCAAGAGGTAGTCGATGTCGTCGAGTCCGTTCATAAGGCAGTGCTTCTTGTAGGCGTTTATCTCGAAGCCCTCGCTGCGGCCTGTGGCCTTGTTGGTCACGGTTTGGCGCGGCAGGTCTACCTCAACCTCCGTTTTCGGGTTGGCGAAGATGCTGTCGAAAAGCTCCTTGAGGAACCCGTCAGACACCACCACGGGCAACACGAAGTTGTTAAGCTCGTTGTTTTTGTGTATGTCGGCAAAGAAGCTGCTTATCACCACCCTGAAACCGTAGCCTGCAATGGCCCAAGCGGCGTGCTCGCGGCTGGAGCCGGAGCCGAAGTTCTTGCCCGCCACGAGTATGCACCCGCCGTAGGTCGGGTCGTTGAGCACGAAGTCTTTCTTTGGTGTCCCGTCTTTTTCGTAGCGCCAGTCGCGGAACAGGTTCTCGCCAAACCCGGCTTTGTCGGTCGCCTTCAGGAAGCGCGCCGGTATTATCTGGTCGGTGTCCACGTTCTCAAGCGGCAGTGGGACGCACGTGCTTGTTATGATGTCGAATTTCTGTTTCATGTCAATTAGATTAAAGTCCGTGGGTCTGTGATGACTCCCGTTACGGCTGCGGCTGCCGCAACGAGCGGCGAGGCGAGTATGGTGCGCGCCCCTGGGCCCTGCCTTCCCTCGAAGTTGCGGTTGCTCGTTGACACGCAATACTTGCCTGCCGGCACCTTGTCGTCGTTCATCGCGAGGCAGGCGGAGCATCCGGGCTGGCGTATCTCGAAGCCGGCTTCGGCCAGAACCTTGTCAAGCCCCTCTTCGCGAATCTGCCTGCCTACGGCCCATGAGCCTGGCACGAGCCAGGCAACTACGCCTTCGGCCTTCTTCCTGCCCTTGGCAATCGACGCGAACGCCCTGAAGTCTTCTATGCGCCCGTTTGTGCAGGCGCCGAGGAACACATAGTCAACCGGATGCCCTATCAGGCACTCGCCGGGCTTGAAGCCCATGTATTCGAGCGACTTGGCGAACGAAGCCCGCCCGGCCTCGCCTATGCTTTCCTCCAATGGGATGCGCTGCGTGATGCCCATGCCCATGCCGGGGTTGGTCCCGTAGGTGACCATCGGCTCGATGTCGGCGGCGTCGAACGCCAGTTCCTTGTCGAACACGGCGTCGTCGCCGCTCACCAACGTCCGCCAATAGGCAACGGCCTTGTCCCATTCCTCGCCCTTCGGGGCAAACTCGCGGCCCTTGATATACTCGAAAGTGGTTTCGTCGGGGGCGACGAAGCCTCCGCGCGCGCCCATCTCTATAGAGAGGTTGCACAGCGTTAGCCTGCCTTCCATGCTCATGTCGCGCACCGCCCGGCCTGCATATTCGACGAAATATCCTGTCGCGCCCGACGTGGTAAGCTTCGACATGAGGTACAGGGCGACGTCTTTAGCCGTGACGCCGCGGCCCAACTGCCCGTCGATGGTGATGCGCATAGACTTCGGCTTTTGCTGCAATATGCACTGCGAGGCCAGCACCATCTCGACCTCGCTCGTGCCGATGCCGAACGCCACGGCCCCCACCGCGCCGTGGGTTGACGTGTGCGAGTCGCCGCACACTATCGTCATGCCCGGCAGCGAGAGCGCCTTCTCCGGGCCTACCACGTGGATTATGCCGTTGTCCGGCGACATCATGCCATAGTGGGTTAGCCCAAACTCCTTGGCGTTGGCGGCCAGCGTGTCCACCTGCTTGCGCGACACGGGGTCGGCTATGGGCTTGTCTTGGTCGTGGGTGGGCGTGTTGTGGTCGGGCATACAGAATACCTGCGCCGGCCTGAAGCACTTAAGCCCGCGCTTGCGCAGCCCCTCGAAGGCTTGCGGGGTGGTCACTTCGTGGCAGTATAGCCTGTCGATGTACAGTTGGGTGGGGCCGTCGTCGATCACCTGCACGACGTGCTTGTCCCATATCTTGTCAAATAATGTGTTCATGCGCTGTCACTTCTTGAATTTGTTTATGCAGTCAATGTAAGCCTCCACCGAAGCCGTCACGATGTCGGTGTTGGCCCCGAAGCCGTAATACACGTTGCCGTCGTACTCCACTTGCATGTGAACCTTGCCCACATCGTCGGAGCCTTTGCTTATGGCCTGTATGGTGAACTCCTTCAGGGTCATCTGCTTGCGGATGATTCTCTTTAGGGCTTTGATGGCGGCGTCCACCGGGCCGTTGCCCGTTGACGACTCCTCGAACTTCTGCCCGGATATGTCAAGCCCCACGCTTGCCACGCTCCTCACGCCCATGCCCGTGGTAACTTGCAGGTAGTCGAGCTTCACGGCGTGCGCCTCGGCCGTGTCGGCGCCGGCGAGCATGAGGATGTCGTCGTCGGTCACCTCCTTCTTCTGGTCGGCGAGCTTAAGGAACTTCTGGTAAATCTTGTCAACCATCTCCTCGCCCTGCAGCTTGACGCCGAGCACGCCGAGCCTGTACTTTAGCGCGGCGCGGCCCGAACGCGCCGTGAGCACGATGGAGTTGTCGTCCAGCCCAACGTCCTTCGGGTCCATTATCTCGTAGGTCTGCACGTTCTTGAGCACCCCGTCCTGGTGGATTCCGCTCGAATGCGCGAAGGCGTTGCGCCCCACCACGGCCTTGTTTGGCTGCACCGGCATATTCATCAGGCTCGACACCATGCGGCTGG
>CALUMB010000046.1 GCA_944321645.1 uncultured Prevotella sp. | reverse complement strand
TTCGGCGAGTTCTGCGAAGGCACGTTCATACAGCCCACGTTCATCACCGACTACCCCGTGGAGATGTCGCCGCTCACGAAGATGCACCGCTCAAAGCCGGGGCTTACCGAACGCTTCGAGCTTATGGTAAACGGGAAAGAGCTGGCCAACGCATATTCGGAGCTTAACGACCCGATAGACCAGGAACAACGCTTCGTTGAGCAGATGCGGCTGGCCGACAAGGGCGACGACGAGGCAATGGTGATTGACCACGACTTCTTGCGCGCATTGCAGTATGGAATGCCACCAACGAGCGGCATCGGCATCGGCATCGACCGCCTCGTAATGCTCATGACCGGCAAGACGTTCATACAGGAAGTGCTGTTCTTCCCGCAAATGCGCCCCGAAAAGAAGGCTCCGCGCAGCACAAATGCCGAATGGGCAGCCATTGGCGTTCCGGAGGAATGGGTTCCCGTACTCAACAAGTGCGGCTACTACCTCGTGCAGGACATCAAGGACGTTAACCCGCAGAAGCTCCAAATGGATGCCTGCGGCGTGAACAAGAAATACAAATTGGGCTACGACAACCCCAAAGTCGAAACGTTTGCCGCATGGATTGAGGCGGCCAACAATGCAACGGAAACTGAATAGCGGTATGCGGGCGTGGTCTACACGGCCACGCCCGCTGCTCATTGCCATAAGACTCTAAGCGAAATAAGAAATGTTCGACTGCGGAAAAATAGCAATCATAGGCGGCGGCAGCTGGGCAACGGCAATCGCTAAGATTGTGGTGGAACACACCCACCACCTCGGTTGGTATATGCGGCGAGACGACCGCATCGAGGATTTCAAGCGGTTGGGCCACAATCCGGCCTACTTGGTGGGCGTGAGATTCAACATCGACGAGATTTTCTTTTCGAGCGACATAAACAAGATAGCGCAAAACTACGACACCCTTGTTTTCGTAACACCGTCGCCTTACATCAAAAACCACCTGAAGAAACTCCGCGTAAGGCTTAAAGACAAGTTCATTGTAACGGCAATCAAGGGTATCGTGCCTGACGAGAACCTCGTTTGCTCGGAATATTTCCGCCAAGTCTACGACGTTCCTTACGAGAACTTGGCGTGCCTCGGAGGCCCTTCGCACGCCGAGGAAGTGGCTTTGGAGCGGTTGTCATACCTCACGGTGGCGTGTAGCGACAAGGAAAAAGCGCAGAAATTTGCAGATGTGCTTGCCTGCGACTTCATCAAGACCAAGACTAGCGACGATGTGGTAGGCATAGAATATTCGTCAGTATTGAAGAATGTCTACGCCATTGCGGCTGGCATCTGTAGCGGACTTAAGTTTGGCGACAACTTCCAAGCTGTATTGATGTCGAACGCCGTGCAGGAAATGGCGCGCTTACTCAATGCTGTCTATCCGTTGGAACGCAACGTCTACGACTCTGTTTACCTTGGAGACCTGCTCGTGACCGGGTACAGCAACTTCTCGCGCAACCGCACCTTCGGTACCATGATTGGCAAGGGCTACAGCGTGAAAAGCGCACAAATCGAGATGGAAATGATAGCCGAAGGCTTTTTTGGAACCAAGTGTATGAAGGAAATTAACAGCCACTTACACGTCAATATGCCAATACTCGACGCTGTGTACAACATCCTTTACGAACGCATAAGCCCGCAAATAGAAATCAAACTGCTCACAGACTCGTTCAGATAACGCCGTGCGCCAAAGGCAAACACGACTATATGACCTATAAACATAAAATAACATAAACACCAAAGCAATGAAAACTATCAACTTAGACATCACTAAGGCTACCCAATTCCTTTCGGAGGGTGCCGTGAAGGCTTACGAACCTAAAGTGAACGCGGCACGAAAGGCACTTGAGGAAGGCACCTGCCCGGGCAACGACTTCCTCGGATGGCTCCACCTGCCGTCGTCTATCACTCCCGAATTCCTCAAGGAAATACAAGATTGCGCCGACACCCTCCGCGCCAATTGCGAGGCAATAGTTGTGGCAGGCATCGGCGGCAGCTATCTCGGAGCACGCGCAGTGATTGAAGCATTGGGCAACTCGTTCAGCTGGCTCGTGGGCGACAAGAAGAACCCCACAATCCTTTTCGCAGGCAACAACATCGGCGAGGACTACCTTTCGGAGCTTACCGACTATCTGAAAGACAAGAAGTTTGGCGTCATCAACATCTCAAAGTCGGGTACGACGACCGAAACCGCCCTCACCTTCCGCCTGCTTAAGAAGCAGTGTGAAGACCAACGCGGCAAAGACGAGGCACGCAAGGTGATCGTTGCCGTGACAGATGCCACCAAGGGAGCGGCACGCGCTGCTGCCACAAAGGAAGGATACAAGACGTTCGTGATACCCGACAACGTTGGCGGGCGCTTCTCTGTGCTCACGCCGGTTGGCCTACTGCCTATCGCCTGTGCCGGATTCGACATTGCCAAGCTCGTTGGCGGAGCTGCCGACATGGAGAAAGCTTGCGCAATCGACGTGCCTTTCGATGAAAACCCTGCCGCCATCTACGCTGCCGTGCGCAATGCACTGTACGCCGAGGCAGGCAAGAAAATAGAGATAATGGTCAACTACCAGCCCAAGCTCCATTACTTCAGCGAGTGGTGGAAACAGCTCTATGGTGAGAGCGAAGGCAAGGATGGCAAGGGCATATTCCCCGCCTCATGCGACTTCACCACCGACCTGCACTCCATGGGCCAGTGGATTCAGGAAGGCGAACGCACCATCTACGAAACCGTAATCAGCGTTGAGGCTCCGTGCCACAAGCTGCTGTTCCCGTCTGACGACGAGAACCTCGACGGGCTTAACTTCCTCGCCGGGAAGCGGGTTGACGAAGTGAACAAGATGGCAGAGCTTGGTACGCGCCTCGCCCACGTGGACGGCGGAGTGCCAAACATACGCATCAGCATACCTACGCTCGACGAACACAGCATCGGCCAACTCATCTATTTCTTTGAATTGGGCTGTGGCATTAGCGGAAACGTGCTCGGGGTGAACGCCTTCAACCAGCCCGGTGTGGAGGCATACAAGAAGAATATGTTCGCATTGCTTGACAAACCGGGATACGAGGCTGACAGCAAGGCCATAAAAGAAAGACTGGCAAAGGAAGCCTGAACCACCTTTTTAATCAGTATGTACGAAAAAGAAATAAACCAATACCTACAAAAGCACGGCTTCGGGGCGTTCTGCCCCAAAGCCGTGCTTTTCGATATGGACGGCGTGCTGTACGACTCCATGCCCAACCACGCCTACAGCTGGCACACGTCTATGGCCTCTTTCGGCATCGACATGGACGAAGCCGAAGCCTACAAGTATGAAGGAATGCGCGGCGTGGAGACAATCAAGCTAAAGGCACGCGAGCAGTGGCACCGCGAAATCTCCGACGACGAAGCCCAGTCAATGTACGATGAGAAGTCGCGCATCTTCTCCACGCGCCCACAGGCCAAGATTATGGAAGGCGTGTTGGAGCTACAACGAAAGATAAAACGCGGCGGAATGCAAATTGTCATAGTGACCGGTAGCGGCCAACGCTCGCTGCTGGCGAAGCTTGCCGACGACTTTGCGGGACTTGTGTCGCCGCAACTAATTGTGTCGAGCTTCGACGTAAGCCGCGGGAAGCCCGCTCCCGACCCTTACCTGATGGGGTTGTCAAAGGCCGGTGTGGAGCCGTGGGAGGCAATAGTGGTGGAAAACGCACCACTCGGAGTGAGGGCCGGCGTTGCAGCGCAGATATTCACCATAGCGGTTAACACTGGCCCACTGCCTCCGGAAACCCTTTCAGCCGAAGGCGCGAGCCTCGTTTTCGACAGTATGCCACAACTACGCGACAGCTGGGACACGCTTTTTGACGAAACTAGGTGCACGAAAGCCTGACAATGGGCGGCAAGGCGGAAACATTTGAAGCACTTGCCACCCATTGCCATTTTTACGAGACCTGCGCCCCCGCACGTCATTCGGCATCGTCGGTTGAGCTAATGTCAAGCTGGGTGTCGCGCTCTATGTTCAGTTTGCCTGTTTTCGACAAACTCACGACAAACGGCAGGTACTCATCCGTTTGCGGGTGGCTGACGCTCGCGGCAAGCCTTATCACCGAGCCGTCAACCTTGTCGAACACAAGCCCCTCAAGTATTCCTGTTCTCCTATAATCGTCATCGAGGAAGCCGTCAAACGACTTTTTTGTGAAAGTCTTTTCAAAAAACACGCTTCCGTCGCTTCTTTTTATCGTAACCCGGATGGTGTTGTCTACAAACTTCTGGCCGTTTTCGTCGGTCACCATCGGCAAACTGTCGCACGCCGAGCGGTGTATCCTGCACGTCAGCGCAATCCCGCCCAAATCCAATTCATGGTTCTGTTCGTAGTCTTGCATCCTCACCGGGGAAGATGGCTTTTTCGTTTCAGCCTTCTTCGCTATTATCGTTGTCTCTTCCTTTTTCCCCCCACACGCTGCCATCGACAACACAGCAGTTGCCAAGGCAAGCAAAGTGATCATTCTATTCATCAGTAAACCAAAATTTATTTTTGCCCTACAAAAGTACGAAAAATAACGCTATGCCGCAAATACTGCCACTACTTTTGACCTCAGCGCATACCAAACTCAGTGCAACCAATGCAGTAGGCCTTCCCTCGCGCAACCGCCATGCCATATAGCCAAGCCCGCCCGTGGCAGCCTTTTTTGCATTTTGCCTAAAATAAAAACTGCAAAGTGGCGTTAAATAAATTGATGGGCGACACAGAATCGAAGGAAAGCTACAATCATGTGCTAAAATACACAGGCATATTTGGCAGCGTGCAAAGCCTCAACATACTAATTGGGCTTGTGCGCAACAAGCTCGTCGCCCTTTTGCTCGGGCCTGGCGGAATGGGGCTTGTGTCTCTTTTCAATTCCACGATAGCCTTTGTCTCGCAAGCCACAAACCTCGGAATATCGTTCAGCGCCGTAAAACACATCTCCGAGATATTCGAGTGTGGCGATGCCGAACGCATCAGCCATTTTGTAAAAGTGGTCAGGGCGTGGAGCGCAATCACGGCCTTGGCCGGAATGCTGCTTTGCGCATTGCTCGGCCCCCTACTTAGCGACTACACGTTTTCGTGGGGCGACCACACGCTCCACTTTGTCTTGCTGTCGCCCGTGGTGGCCATGCTCGCGATAACTGGCGGCGAAACCGCCATACTGAAGGGAGCGCGAAAGCTGCGTGCCTTGGCCACGATACAAGTCTGTTCCGTGATTGCCGCACTGTTCATTTCGGTGCCGGTCTACTATTTTTTCGGCCTTAGCGGCATCGTCCCGGTGCTGTTGCTTGTGGCTTTGGCCGACATGACGTTCACCGTTATGCACTCCTACAAGTGCTACCCCCTTTCGCTCAACGGCCTTGCAAGCGTCGTGCGCGAAGGCATACCCATGGTAAAGTTGGGCGTGGCCTTCGTGCTCACCGGGATAATGGGCAGCGGCACCGAAATGGTCATACGCTCGCTGCTCAACGTAAATGCCGGACTCGATGCCGTGGGGCTTTACAACGCAGGCTACATCCTCACCATAACATACGCCGGACTGGTGTTTACGGCCATGGAAACCGACTATTTCCCGAGGCTTTCCGCCGTAAACGACGACCCTGTGGCCACCCGCCTCACCGTGAACCGGCAGATTGAGGTTTCGGTTCTCATCATCTCGCCGATGCTCGCCGTGCTCATCCCGGCCCTGCCGCTGCTGTTGCCGTTGCTGTACAGCAGCAGTTTCGTGCCTGTGGTGGCCATGGCGCAAGTGGCCGCACTGTCGATGTACTTCAAGGCCATATCGCTCCCTATCGAATATGTCACGCTGGCCCACGGCGACTCGCTGCCCTACCTCTTGATGGAAGGCGCATACGACATCGTGGTGGTGGTACTCATAATATATGGCTTCAACCAATGGGGGCTGTGGGGAACTGGATTTGCACTCACCTTGGCCCACATCTTCGACCTTGCCGTGGCTCTGGCCTACACCCACTTCCGCTACCAATACACACCATCGCCGTCGGTTTGCCGCTACGTGCTGCTCCAGCTGCCACTCGGCCTTGCCGCCTACGGAGCCACGTTCGTGCCTGACATCAGGCTGCGCATTGCGCTCGCAGTGGCCATAGCAGCCGTAAGCGCGGCCTGCTCGTTGCGCATACTCTACAAGAAGACATCGCTCTGGAACAAACTGAAGGAAAAGATTTTCAAGCATGGATAAGGTTTCGGTGCTTGTGGCCGTCTACAACGCGGCCACGTTTCTGCCAAAATGCCTCGACTCGCTATTGTCGCAGTCGCACGCCGACATACAAGTGATATGCGTGGACGATTGCTCCACGGACAATTCGCCGGCAATACTCGACAGCTATGCCGCGCAAGACGAAAGGGTAAGCGTGGTACACCTCGCCTCAAACCACGGCCAGGCATACGCCCGCAACGCCGGACTCGCAGTAGCCAATGGCCAATATGTATGTATGCTCGATGCCGACGATTGGTTTTCGCCAGACGCCTTGGAAGAGGCCGTCGGCGTGTTCAGGCAGCATCCCCTCACCGATGCCGTGCTCTTCGAGACCATATTGGAATATGGCGACCGCTCGGAACGGTATGCCATGCCGCAGTTTGAGGCCCTTACAGGGAAAGAAGCCTTTGCGTTGAGCCTCACGTGGAAAATTCACGGGCTATACATGATAAGGGCCGAACTGCACAAAAAGATTCCATACGACACCTCCTACCGCACTTACAGCGACGACAACACAACCCGCCTACACTACCTTGCCTCGCGCGAGGTAAGGCGTTGCCATGGCGAATACCACTACCTGCAACACGGCTCGTCTGTCACCCATGCCATAAGCGGCAAACGGTTCGACTACCTCGGGGCAAACGAGTCGCTGAAAAACGAGCTGGTGAGACTGGGCGTAGACCAAGACCTCGTGGCTGAATACGAAAACCAAAGGTGGCTCAACCTCGTGGACGTTTATATGTTCTACCATTGCCACGCAGGGAAATTGCGTCCTGATGAACGCCGTCACGGAAAGGCCGAACTGCGTAGGGCGTGGCACGGCATTGACAGAGGCGCACTGCGCAGCGACATAAAGCGCAAGTTCGGATACCGCCCCATGCCGTCTTGGTGGATGTTCAGGCTGCAAGAGTGGGCATACTTCTCTTTGCGCGGACTTTTAGGAAAGAACAGGTAGCCGCACTCAAAGCCCGGCGCATCGCCTAACTACTGCACCCGCAGACCGACAGCCGCCAACGCCGCCATCGGCTTAGGCCGCGAAAACAACGACTCTTAAATGTTAAATTTCAGGGAACTGAATGCCTGAGAATCGCAACGCTACAAAAAAACGGAGACTTGTCCGCAAATATCGCAAGCACGGATGTGCAACCATAACTACCTGTGGCATAGTGTCTTCAAGTCGGCAAGCGGCCTACTGTGCAACAAATTATTCAACTTTTTAGGCAAAATTCGGGCAAAATCACGTGGTTTCCATCAAAAAACAGACTGCAAAACGGTGCGTTTTACTCTCTAAAACGTGCCGTTTCGCAGTCTAAAACGGTACGTTTTGAAAACCAGAACCTACCGTTTTGCAAAACCAAGCGGCAAAAATGCCCTTCCAACGGGCTGCATGAGCCAGAATATTTTCTATTTCACCGCATTCTGCCGTGTTAAATCATGCGCGGCAAAATGCTAAAAAATCATAAACACGACGAGTTTGGCACGCCACAAGCCACATGCATACCGCACTTAGCCCAACCGCCTCGAAGGTCATTCTTTGGCTTTTGCCTTCTTACGCTTTATGTTCAACAAATCCCAAAATCCGTCGAAGTCTTTCTTCATTATCAGTCCTATGCCCTGCGTGTTGAGGCTCGACTTGGTGAAGTAGCGGTCGTTAGTCTGGTTGTAGACCCTCACGGATAGGTTGCCATTGGGCTTCAGCAAATAGCGGATGTCGAAGTCGCCAATAAAGCTGCTGGTGTTTGTAGTGGCCGCATTGTCGCGGTAGCCAAACTGTCCGTTAATGAGCAGGCGGTTGTTAAGCAGCCTGCCGCTAAGCAGACCCTCGTATTCGGCGTTGTTCCATCCCTCGTCGCCCGTGGAGATGTTTGCCCCAAAGTTCCAGTTGTTGCTCTTGAACATTGAGTTCAGCACGTTGTTGATCTGCGTTGAGATAGTTCCCGACAGCAAGCTCTGCATGGCCAGCGAGGTCTGGCTTTGCTGTTCCTCGCTCTGCGCGGCAGAGTTGTTTGAGCCTTGGGGATAGAACCGGCCTATGCCGAGCAGGTAGACCACCTGCTGGTTCATTTCGTCTTCGCTGTTTATTATGCTGCGAATCATCTGCTTCTCGTCGCTGCTCACGGTCGGCATATCCAAGTCGAATGTTATCTCCGGCTTGCGCGGCTGCCCGTTTATGTTCATTATGCAGTTCACCCGGACGGTGTTATTAGTAAAGCTGTTGCCCACGTTGAGGTCGGAAAGCGAGACCCCGTTCACAGTATATACGGCCTGGAGGTTCAGCGACGCATAATATGGGTTGCCGCCGAAGGTGATCGAGCTTCCCTCGTTGAAGACGAAATTCTTCTTGATGATGTCTTGGATAGTCACACCGTATGTGCCGTAGAGTATCGAGTAAGTGCCAAACATATTGAAGTCGCCTTTGTTGAAGTAAGAGGCACGCACAGTCCCCCGCCCGTTCAGCGTTATATAGTCGTCGGTGCGGCTGTCCATGAGCAGCCGCAGCGTGAGGTCTGGCGTGCAGTCTATCAGGAAGTTTATCCTGATGTCCGACGGAGTTTCTTGCGGTTTGGGCGCACGGCGCACATCGGCTGGGAGCGAGTCGGCCGACAGGGCGAGAGAAGCGTCGTTCCAAGTGATGAAGTTCTGGTCTGCAATGGCGTCGGGAGAGCTAACGTTGTAGACAAAAGTTGAGTTAGGCTCCGGGCGCACGTCGAGGTCGATGTTCACTTCGCCGCTCTTCCCGGCTATGTCTACGCTGCCCGTGGCATACACCGTTCCGTAAAACGAGTCTTCGCCAAAGTCGGTGAAGTTGTAGCCCAACAGGTTGTCGGCTTCAACGTGCAGGTCGTAGGAGAGGTTCTTAAGGTAAGTGTGATAGAGGCTGCCGCTCACAATGCCCTCGTTGCCGCTTGCATCGTATATGGGCGCGTCGAGCAGCTTAATCTCGTTTGGCACGAAGGCTATCGTGTCGTTCCTCAAGTAGTATTTGCAGTTTGTAGGCGTGACGGTTGCCTCGCCGTTCACGGCGAGCTTGCCCACGAGGTTCACCTTCTTAAGCTCGCCAACAACCCTCAATTCGCCATTTGCCTGACCGGCGACGCCGTCGAGGAAACTGCCGGTGAACGATTCGAGGAAGTCGATGTGCGTTCCGGCGGCATTGATGCCGAGGTCTATGTACTTGCGCTTCAGCGAAACGTAGCCGTCGATGTACGTCATCGCGTCAGGGCCGTCGTTGGCAATGGCCGAAATGTCTATCTCGCCCTTGTCAGGATTCCACTCCACTCCGGCGTTGAGCACACCCATGCGCCCGTCTTGGAAGAGGAAGTGATCTACCCTAAGGTCGGCCCTGGCCGACAGCTTGCCAAAGGGCGACGTCACGTATGCCCTGCCGTTGGCTGTGCCGCTGAACTCCACGGAGTGGAAGTCCACAAGGTCGAGCACGTAGCCTAAATCCACTCCGTTTAGGTCGATGGCCAGCGTGTCGGCCTCGCTGTCTGTCGCACTTCCGTTGACTGTTATGTGCTGGGTGTTGTGTACTATCGCAAAATGGTCTATGTCGATGTTGTTCTTGGAGTATTCGATGTTCGACGGCTTTACGCTCCACACGGTGCTGTCGATGTTGATGTGCGAAGGCAAAATGTCTATATGGGCGACCTGCCGTCCTGCCTCGTCGCGGAAGAACTGCGAAGTGGCATTGAACACGCCGCTGAGCCGCTCGGCGGCGTTGTTGTCCCACTCAAACGACGTGACAAGTTTGTTGTCGGAAGCGCTTCCAAGCAGCCTGAAGTCGGTGCCGCCACCGTCGGCCTGCATACGTGTTATGCCCACATCGCAATAAAGCGTGTCGGTTCCAGACTCCACTTTTATGTTTCCGTCTCGGTAGTCTTTGCCGTTGTATGCAAAGTTGCCCACCGTGCAGTCAAGCGAGATGTCGCGCTTGCGGTCGTTCACCGCCGCCACGAGCGTGAGCGGGCTGCCAAGCCGAAGCGGGACGCCGAAGAGCTTTTCGAGCCATTCGCTGCTGTTTACGCTGAGGCGGAGCGTAAAGTCGTTGTCGGCAGCCTTGCGCATCTTTGGCAGCCCAGGCATGGTAGGCAGCTTGTCGCCAATGAAGTTGACAAAACTTTGCGCCAATGTCTTGTACTCAAACGTACCCCTAAGCTCGCCGCAACCAAAGTCGCTGTCGAATGCCACGAAGTGTTCGCCTGCATCATAGCCCGACTTCACAGTGGCATTTGCGATGCCCAATGTGTCTGCTTCAGACACCATGAGGAAGTTGCGGAGCGAAAAGCTGCCTGTGGCATCGTTAAGCTTGCTTGCCTTAAAGTCGGCATCAACCGCCATGCCGAACACTGCGTCGCCCCATTTCGGCGAAAGCCCGGCCGCCTTTGGCGCAAGACGCTCCACGGTGGCCGTCACGGCCAGATCTGTTTCGCGGGCATTCCTCTCCAAGCTGCCGCTCACCGACAGCCTGGCGTTAGGGTCGGCCACGTCTACTTTGCCCGACAACCGCCCATTCCTTAGGTCGCCGTCTATGGTTATGTTGCTAAAGTCGTAGCCATTGTAAGCCAGCTTGCTCACCCTACCAGCAAACTTTATGTCGGGCTTGTCCCCCTGCCGCAATCGGCCAGAAGCGTTTAAGGCGGCAGACACGCTGCCAAGCTTTTCGTTTTTGGCGAAATGACCAACATCGAAGCCGTCGGTCTTGAGCCTTGCCTGGAAAGAGTCGTCACGGCGCATGGCAACATGAAAGTCTGCCGCGCCCGCACTCGAACGCAATTTGCCAATGGCGGCAAGCTTGGCATTCTCCGACGCGCCGACCTCGCCCGCGATTTCGATTTCGCCAAACGCCCCGGCCATTGATGCCAGCGACTCGTCGTCGGGCGCAAAACAGCCGGCCAAGGCGGCAAGTGAGCGTTCGGAAACATACAAGCGGTCTAAACCGACGTGCCACAAAGGCTGCGTCTGCCACCTGCTCACCCATCCGCGCAAGTCGGCTTGGATGCCGCCTGCCGCAGAACGCAGCACAAACTTCGACACGTTACACGACGTGCTCGTGCCATGGAACGCCGCCGACATATTGATTATGTCGTCGAGTTGCCCCACCTTGCGACTTGCAAAAGCCAAGTCTGGCAGGTAAACCGCGGCCGCAAAGTCGCCCGCGTATTCAAGCGTGGGAAGCACCACGCCGGCACTGTCGGTCTTGTATGTAGCGGAAACCCGCTTAAAGGCAATCGCAGAGCCGGGCAATGCCAAGCTGAAATTTTCCAATATGCAGCCGTTACCGTTCCCCGTTATCCTGAAAGCCAGCTTCTTTACGTCAAGACCCGAACTTTCTTTTGCCGCAAGCCTCCTGACTTCGGCGTTTATGCTGTCGGCTGTAAGTGCCTTGAGTTTTATGTATGCGCTTATGCCGCTAACATCAATGTGAGCCGGATTTATCCGTCCGGGAGTCCTGCCTGCGTCGAGGCAATCGTATTTGATGCCGCAATGGCGCATTATCAGCGAATTTATGCGCAGGTTCAGGTTTGGGCGCGTGGACGTTGAGTCTTTCTTTGCAAACGCATCTATGAGGAATTGGTAGTTTGGGGCGGCTGTGCGCGATTCCTTATAAAGGTTGGCCATTGTACCGAACATTTGCACCGACGATATGTTCACGCGGCCTTCGCTAAGCGGTGCAAGCTCAATCTTTACGGCCAACCGGGCTGCCGTGAGCATTGCCTTGCCGCGCTTGTCGCGAATTACAACACTGTCGATAACCAAGCGGTTGAACAGGCCAACGTCAACGCGGCCTATACGGACTCCGGCCCCTATCTTCTTGGACAACATCCCGGCGGCCTGTTCGCCGACAATGTGCTGCACTTGCGGCAAGCGCAATGCCACCGCCACTAAGGCAAACACGCTCACTGCCGTCCAGATTATTATGTTTATTATGTTCTTGAAAGTCCTCAAGCCTATGGATTTTGGGCATGGCCGCAAGGGCAACCATCACCGTTTTAGTTGCAAAGTTACACATTATAAACGGCAATGAGGGATGTTTTCATACCTTTTATTATAAGCACAAGCTTCTTTTATTGTTTTTTTGACATTCAAGGACAACAAAAAATGCGCCCGGCCACAAGGCCAAGCGCACTGACAGTTATCCTTAAATAAATTCCTTTTCACCTTCTGACTTATGCCATGAAGTCTAATAATAAGGGCACGCTTGCCCAAAACAACACTATAAATTAACCTAAATCACTATTTGCCTTATTCTGTTTTATCTACTTGCGCCGTGGAGCACGTTGGCTCATATCGGCTTTATATTTGTTGAATTGCTCTTCGGTCATTATGCCTTGAAGCTCTTTTTGGTATGCTTCCAACTTGGCCCTGCGTTCAGCAAAGCGTTCCCTCATGTCGGCAGGCCTGCGCCTTTGGTTTTCGTTCGGGCCGTCGCCCGGAGCCAGTTGTATCTTAGCTGTGCTGTCTTGACGGGCACCTGCCATCGGCCTTCCACCCCTTCTCGGCGGCCTGCGGCCAAACGGACGTGACAGAACGTCGGCATATTTTTTGTTAAGCTCTGCCAATTTCTGGGTCTGTTCCTCGTCCAACCCATATTTCTTAGCGACAAATTCCGTGCGCTTTTGCAGCATCGCCTCGTCTGGTTGCTTGGTGTCCTGTGCCATTGCGGCTGTACCGATAAGCATTGCGGCTGCTACCGCCAATATCATTCGTTTCATCCTTTCGTCTCCTTACTTTTTGTTTGTGTTATCAAATTTACCGTTGCTTGCAACTGCTTCTTTGACGGAACAAGCCAATGTTAGTTTAAAACACAAACAACAAAACTCGCATTTTTTACATTTGTTTCATTTAATGCGTTATATTAAACAATATTTTCACGAAAAACACAGGCACTTTAAGCAATCTATCAGGATTTTGTAGTACCTTTGCCTATGGGTAAAGCCACACTTGGCAATTGCCATCGGCAAAGGAACCGAAACAAAAACGCCTTGCCGCAAGCAGAATAATTTGAAACATAAACCAAACAAATGACAAAGCCAACCAAACCGCTCATAACCATAGTCGCAATAGCCTGCATTGCATTTTGTTCTTGCCAAGGATGCAAAGAGGCCGAAACAACTAAAGGCGAAGCCTATACCGACACGCTTCCGGCACTCATAACGCAAGTGCAAAAGTGCTCGCGGTTGCACACTGCGGAGTATGACATACACAAGATTGTTACATACGACGACGTGGTGCGGATGAAAGGAAGTATGTTCAACCGCAACTTTAACGTAAAATTGCCAATTGGCGACAGGAAAATTGCCATACCAATGGACGTGAAGCTTAAGGCTTACATCGACTTTAGCGGCTTTTCGGAAAAGAACATCGAGCGCGACGGGAAGAAGATTACCGTTATCTTACCAGACCCAAAAGTCGTGCTCGCGTCGAGCAAGATAGACCATGCCGGAACAAAAGAATATGTCGCGCTGACCCGTTCGCGCTTTACAGATGCAGAAATGGCGGCATTTGAACAACAGGGACGGCAGTCGGTAATCGATGCCATACCGCAAATGGGCATTATCGAAACGTCACGCAAAAACGCTGCCCGCGTGCTCATACCTATGATTGAGCAATTGGGGTATGCCGAAAGCGACATAACCATAACTTTCAGGAAAGACCTTAAAGCGGCCTATCCAGACATATTACTTGACAAATCGACAATTGAAAGATGAGAAATATTCTGAGTAAAGTGGGCAGAATACGCCTCGCGCTGGCTCTTGTTGCCGTGATAGCCATTGTGGCTGCTGTGTTTTGGATAAGTGGAACACTGCGCAGAACGAGCATCACCATCGAGTCTGAAAAGAAAATAGACATCACCCCAGAGCAAATACGCTCCATCAAAGCTATTGGAGAGTGGGAATTCCTCTCCATAAACGACGAAGAACTTGTGGACACCACACGCAAAGGGCTGTTCCGCAACGACCATCTCGTGCGCATATATTACGGAACAATGAGGCTTGGCTTCGACCTGAAAGACGCTAAGGAAGACTGGATTAAAGCCAGCGGCGACACGGTGGAGGTGACGCTCCCGCCCATTCGGCTGCTCGACAGCGACTTTATCGACGAGGCCAAGACCCGGTCTTTCTACGAAAGCGGACGATGGTCGGCTGCCGACAGGGAGAAAATGTACCGCAAGGCAAAGGCAATGATGCTGCGCAACGGCCTGACCCCAACAAACATTCGCAGCGCGGAAAACAACGCCGACGCACAGTTCAGGAATATGTTCCGTGCCATGGGATTTGAAAACGTGGTGATAAGGTTTTCAAATTAACAAAGCCGGAAACTCCTCGCAGCAAGGTCAACAGTCGCTTCGGAGCACAATGCCGACAACGCGGAGCACTCCGGCGCACACCGTGAAACGCACATCCCACTTGCCGTATGGCATACCGTAGACCCGCGACGGGTCGTCGTGATAGTGCGGGCGGGGATCTTGCGACAATATCCCAAGCAGGGTTTCGGCCTCACTTTCGCCAAGGAGGCGGATAAACCTCGCGTCACAATCCACTCTCAAGCGTTGCCACCCGTTGCCGTCAACAAATCCGCTACGAGCGGTGGCGTGACTGTCTGTGAACGCTACGTAAGGCTTTATGTCGTAGATTGGGGTATTATCCATTAGGTCTGCGCCGGAAACATGGATTACAGGGCCGTTTTCCGCATCGGCATCTACACTCACCAACCTGACCGACGATAACCCCAACCCGTTTGGCCTGAACGGCGAGCGTGTGGCAAACACTCCCATCCTCCGGTTTCCACCTAACCTCGGAGGGCGCACCGTAAGGCCGCAAGCGGCACCTTCATTTGCCGAAAAGCCCCAAATGAGCCACAAATAATCGAAGCCTTCGATACCGCGCAGCGCGTCAATGCTACGGAAACGAGGCACAAACTCTATCGTTCCGCGTAACCCTTCCACCACCCCACTCTGCCGCGGGATGCCAAATTTAGTTGGAAAAGGCGAGCGGAAAAACGCTATCGGGGATATTGTTGCCATGCCACAATCGCAGTTTTAGATTAATGATAAGCCCCAAACCGCGTCAACATTCGCCATCTTGCGCTATCGGACGCTTTGCGGAGGTCTCGCGTATGACCAGTTTTTGCGGCACGACCTCGCACCTTACCGTGCCATCGCCGCCAATATTGCGCAGCAACAAGCGGCAGGCCGTACTGCCCATCAGGTGTGATTGGTCTACAATTGCCGACATCCTGGGCGTAACGTATGCCGCGTGCAAATCGTCGGTGAAGCCAATCAGCGCCACATCGTCAGGTATGCGAAGCCCAAGCTGCTTTATTGCAGTAAAGGCAGCGAACACTATCGTATCGTTGAAAGCCAGAATTGCATCCGGACGGTCAGGTCGCAGCAGCATCTCACGCGTGGCCTCTTTCGCCACATTGTAGTCAATCTGGCCGCAAGCCACCAGCGTTCGGTCTATCGGTATGCCGCTTTCGCGGAGCGCTTCAAGGTATCCGTGTTTCCGCCGCCTCACCATGTCAAGGTGGTTCGGGCCGCCGATGAATGCAATACGCCTGCTACCAGTGTCTATCAGGTGCTGCGTGGCAATGCGCGCGGCCTCGTCGCCATTGGCCATTACCGACGAAAAGCGGTCTGACAGGCAAGTACGCCCGCAAAAGACCAACGGTATGCCCATGTCGGCCAGTGTCAGGAAGTGCGAATAGTCGGTGGTGTTCTGTGCCAGGCAGGCGATGATGCCCTCCACGTGCAAGCTGATGAAATTGTCGATCGCGCGGATCTCAGCTTCAAAGTCCTCGTGGCTGTTGGCGCTTATCACGGAATACCCGGCCTTTGTGGCTTCGTCCTCGATGCCATCGAGCACGGCAGCATAATAGTGCGACACGAGATCTGGAACTACAACGCCTATTACCCTCGGCGCCTCGCGGCGCAAGCTCCGTGCAAACGGGTTTGGCCTGTAGTTGAGCCTGGCGGCCAACTCCTTCACCTTCCGCTGCATTTCCAGTCCTATCTCTGGGCTGCCGCGCAGGGCGCGGCTCACGGTGGCAATGCTCACTCCGAGCTCTTGCGCCATGTCTTTGAGGGATATTCGTCGCTTACCGCCTGGCATTGTCTTTTCACTTAATGCATGAAAACCTGTATATTGTTTGCAAAAGTAACTAAATCCGGGCAAAATTGCAAACGTTTGCGTTTGTTTTTTCATTCAGACAGCATCCGTGACGCATTTTTATGTGTACCTTTGCAGTCGGTAAACCATCAGAAGAAGCGAAGCGATGCCCAATAAAAGACACACTGATGGCCAACCAGCAAGTTAGTGGCAACAAACCGCCTAAGGAACAACAGCCGACAGGCTACACCTGACAGACAGCGCCACCAACGGACAACAAAGAATGAATGAGTAATGAATAGTTGATAAAATTAGTTTTTCTAATGTGGGTTAAGGCTGTCGTGAGACAGCCTTAACTGTTTTAACCTTCAACCATTCGTCTTGCAACCTTTACATCGAAAGCAGTTCGTCGCCTACTGTTTCGCAATGGGTAAAGCCCATCTCGCGCGCCCTCTCTTGCGGGAATGTGAAATAATTGGCCTCCCCCACTGCACAGACGCATCCGTTAGCATCCTCTATTCTGACGTCGATCACGGCGATGTTGCGCTTCATCTCGCGAAGGCGGGCGCGTATAGTTATCTGTGGGTCGGTAGTCATTACGGGCTTGCGGTAACGCACCTCAAGCTTACTTGTCATCCCGGTTGTCTGCAACTTGCGGAACACCACCCACGACGCGCATTCGTCAATCAGCGTAGCCTGTATGCCGCCATGCAGGGTGTCAATCCATCCTTGGTAGTGTTCCTGCGGCCTCCAGAAACATACAATTTCGTCGCCATCTTCAAAAAACTCCATTTTCACACCCAGTGGGTTTGTTGGACTGCATCCGAAGCAGTCGTACCCCGGCTTTGCCAGCCAATGGTTCTTTATCTTTCGCATAGGTTTCCATTTTAGTTCCACACTTGCAAAAATACGAAAAAAAGCGAAAAGGCATTCCATCCCGCAGGCGTATTTATGCCAGCGGACACATTTTTCAGAACTTCAAGCTGAACTTAAGCCTCACCCCCTGCTTGTTTGCCGTGGGCAAGTCAAGGTAATTAAGTCGCCGCACATATTCTATATGAAAGAAGCGGAACACATTATGTATGCCAGCCGCCACCTCCACGTATGGCTTTGACGGGTCCATCACGTATGACCCTTCGGGGAATTGCATGAGCACACTGCTGCCGCCATTGCACGAAAGCATCGGGTTGTTCTTGTCTGTAAGGTCGCCCCATAGTACGCGCACGGCAAGAAACTCGCGCCACTTTAGATGCTTTATGAGCGGCAGGCGGTTGAAAATCTTTCCGTTCAAATCCCACGATAGGTCAAGGCTGGCGTAGCGGTCGTTCAGGAACTCCATGTTGTTTATCAGCTCAAACGTGCCTCGCTGCACAATGTACGACAAGTTGGCCGCTGGCATGATAAGCAGCGGGAACGGAACTTGATCCCACTGTGCGCCCGCCCTTACGTCGAGGTCAATCTTTCCCCAGCTCTTCACCCAGAAACGGTTGAAGAACGTGGCCTCGGTAAAGTTGTAGCGGTATTGCCCGCCGAGCACGCCGTCGAAGCCCATGGCGTGGCTTAGCGTGAGCACTGGCACGTCGCGGTTTATCGGGCGGCTGTGTTGCTTGGTGTTGACGAGCTTTTCGCCGGGGGCGTAGCGCAATTCGACACGCGCCTCCGCAGTGCGTATCTTGCGTGAAAAAGCGTCAGGCCCAACGCCGGCGGCAGCCGCTGCGGCAGCATCGGCCAAAGTAACGAAGGCCAGTTCGCCGCACGGTTCGTTTTCCTCCGCAGTAAGAGTAAGCGTGGTGCGCAGCCCGAAATATTCCTCGCGTTCGAGCTTCAGCTGCTGGCGGTTGTAGAACATCATCTTGTCGACGGTGGTCCACTTAAGCGACGTGAACACATTGTCCTTGTCTGTCGACATGAATTTGTCTGTCGGGGAGCACACATCGTAGGTTGACGACAGCGTGACGTTGCGCAGCAACTGCTCGTGGGGCAAGTATTCTTTCTCGTTGAAAGAGTAGGTAAGCTCCCCTTTGTAATAGTTTTTCCTGCTTTTCCATCCCCGGGCATAATACCCGCTGGCAAACAAGTGTGGGTTGAGGTTGGCCGTGGTCTGTGCGCTCAGGCGGGTGCGCACGCCGTCTATGAAGTTTGTGGTGAGCATAGTGTTCACCGGGCCTATGTCCACCTTGCTTGGGCGGCCTTTGGTTCCTGTCTCTATAAAGTTTTCTACGAGCAGTTTCAGGCCGAGCATGATGTAGCGGTATGCCGAGCCGCGCTCAAGCCTCTCGAGGAAATCGCCCATGCGCCGCTCGCCGCGCGTAAGCTCCACTTTACGGTTGGCTTCCCAATAGCCGTCGTCGCGCAAGCCGGCCCCGTCCTCCTTGCTCACCGTGGCGCGGCCCCGGAATTCGTCGGTCGGTATCGCGGCAAAGTCAAAGTCGCCTATGCGGGTATTGCGTATGACGATGCCCTTTTGGAAAAAGTCGAAGAGCACAAGCTCCACTATCATGTCGTCGGTGGTGAGGAGCCAGCCGCCGGATGCAGTCTTCGTAAATTCCTGCACAATCATCATGCCGTCTACGAAGTTCACTTCGCTGTTTTGGGGGATGGACAACTCGCACCTCTTCACTTGGTACGACGAGTCCTTGAGTATGAATATGTCGCCGCGGAAGCCGAAGTCGCGCTGGTTGTTTGGCAGGAAGTGCAGGTGGATGCAGCTGTCGCCAGCCACCGAGAGCGTATCCTGGATGTAGAAACGGTAGAAGCGTATGGCATCCTTGCCGATTGGCGAGGTGAACGGATGCTGCAGCAGGCGTATCTGGTCGTCGTAGATGTCGACGTCGGTAAAGAAATCCTTCAGCGCGGCCGTGAGGATGTCGCCCGACTGGAACATCTGCTCTATGCCCGACGAACGCTCGCCCTCCACAATCTCGCGTTCTGCGCGGGGCTTCTTGCGGTATATTTTGCGCGTCACTGTCTCGTTGACCGTCACAGGCAGTATCAGCTTGTTGTTGTAGTGGCACAACTCTATCTGCTCCATCAGGCCGGGAATCTTGCCGAACACACCGCGCTGCATGGCCGCAGGCTCGACGTCGTTAGCCGCAAACGTTATTTTCTGGTATTTGCGGTATTTGTAGTATGGGCGGTTGTCGAGGTCAGTTTTCTTTTTCGCCGCAATCACTTTCTTCATCAGTTCCACGGCGGGGTTGTTCTTTCGGCTATACTTCGCACGCTTCGAGCGCACGGTTATCTCGCCTACGCGGTGTGTGCGGTTATACCATGCAGCCGTGTCGCGGCTGATGTCGGCGTTGATTTGCGCCGTTGCGCCCAAGGCGGCGAACCACGCAAACGCCAGCAAAATCCACACACGCCTGCCCATCAGCAATATTTTTTTGTTAGGCGGGCGCACAAAGCCTCGTGAGTGGAGCGCATATAGCGGTAGACGAACGTAAACACCACGATTTCCACGAGTGGGTAGACGTAAGGCACGTCAAGCAAGGCCGTGGCGTAAACCAATATGGCCCGTGAATTGAACGTGAGCAGGTTGGCATATTTCATCAGCGGGAGCGAG
>CALUMB010000045.1 GCA_944321645.1 uncultured Prevotella sp. | reverse complement strand
AAGGGCTGAATTCCAAGCGAGGAACTCAGCCCTAAATTTTTTCACAATACAAAAACTTTTAGCGGACACTAATGGTTAAAAATGCACGTCGGAAACCTTCGCTTTTCTTGTGTATGGTTGAACTTCCCAACGTTGGCACGCATACAACGCAAAATGGCGACCTTGGCATAACTACTTGAATTATATGGTGTTGGCAGATTTCTTGTGCAAATTTTGCATACGCAAAGTTCCATAATCAGGCCAAAAACAGCGGTTTTTGCCACTTTTATGCGAAAAGTCGGGTTGCAAGACAGCCTGTTTGGCAATGTAAAACGTGCCGTTTTGCATCCTGATTTGTGCCGTTTTGCAATGCGAAACGGTATGTTTTGGAAAACATCACGCCTGTTTTCGCAAAAAGCAAAGCATGGAATCATTTTCCAATTTCTATTTCGCCTATTTCCCGTGTGTTAATTTTGTGCTGGCGAAACGTTAAGTTGTGCTAAATCTTTCTTGCCGTGGCTGATTGCCGCCGTGGATAGGCGGATGGGCGATAGCTTGTGGACGTATGCGGGATTTTACGTTGTTGTGTTTCTAAGATGCAGCCAAAGCCAATGTTTCGAGCAAGCAACGGCAATTGTTGCCTGGCTCGGAAACATTGGCCTTGGGTGGGTATTAATCCAAATTATGGCGATGCTTATTGCTGTGGCAAGCCCACCGGCATGCATATCAGGGGCTTAAGCTCGGCCTTCACGCCGAGGAACTTTTGCATGGCCGAGGTGTCTTCGCCGGCATAGCAACAAACCGTGGCGAGACCGGAAGCGGCGCAATGCAGGTAGACGTTCTGCATGACAGCCCCGGCGTCGATGCCGCAGATGTCCATGCGGCCTCCCTGCACGGAGGTGTCTGAAGCGATGACAAGCACTAACGGGGCGCTTGCTATGAACTTGTTGCGCTTGGCTGCCTCAAGGCGCAGGTCGCCACTGCCTACCTTTACCAGCTTGTTGGCCTTGGCGTCGTAGCGGAACGTGCCGTCGGGGCGGCCAACATATACGGTAATGTCTTGCAGGTTTCTGGCCGTCGGGGCGGTGAGCCGTCCGTCAGCGCGGTTTATGCCGCAGGCTGCCCACAGCAGGTCGGCTTGCTGCTGGTCGGTGAGCGGAGTGTTGGCAAACTGCCTGGTGGACTTGCGGTCTTGCAGGGCTTTCGACAACGAGCCTGCGGCCGCGTTCTTCTGCGGCGTTGGCAATGTGATGTCTTGTGCGTGCAAGCTGCCTGTCGGCGCAGCCAAGCCAAATGCCATGGCCATGGCAAAGGCAAAGATTTTACTTCTATTCATGATAAGCTTTTTTGGTTTGTCTTACGCAAAGTTACTGATTTGATGCGAAAAAGGCCATTTCCCTGCCGTTTTTTGCGTTTTGTTAAGCATCTTTTGGGTTTTATCGTATTGCCGCCCTCGTGCGCCAGTGGCAACGATATGTGGCGTGGGATGCGAGCTGTGGGCGGAAACGGCAAAAACAAAGCCGCACGCATTCACTGCCAAGGCTCGTCGGCCTTCAAGGTATAGTGAATGTGTGCGGCTTTTGTCGCCATTGGACTAAAACAGGCGGCCTACCTGGTAGATTGCCGCAGAGGCCACCCATGCCACGGCTGTGGTGTAGATTGCCGCGAAGGCAGCCCAGCGCCACGACCCGCTCTCGCCCTTGATGGCCGCTATCGTTGCAAGGCACGGGAAATAGAGCAGCACAAACACGAGGTAGCAGAAGGCCACAAGGGGCGTTATCCCGCTGGAAGCCATGCGCTCGCGCAGGACGGCATACTTTGACGAATTGTCGTCGGCTGTGTCGTCGGCCACGCTCTCGTCGCCACTGTACAGCACGCCCATGGTCGAGGCCACAATCTCCTTTGCGCCTATGCCGGCCACAAGCCCAACGTCGAGCTTCCAGTCGAAGCCCTGGGCGCGGAACACAGGCTCTATCGTCTTGCCTATGCGGCCTATGTAGCTCTGCTCCTGTTGCTGTTGCGGGGTAAGGCTCTCGTCGTGTGGGAAATAGCCCAGCGCCCAGACGATGATGCTCGCGAAGAGAATGATGCCTCCCATCTTTTTCAAGTACTGCTTGCCTTTCTCCCATGTGTGGCGGGCAATTGCTTTGCCTGTCGGGAAGCGGTAGGGGGGCAGTTCCATCACGAATGGGGTGTCTTCGCCGCGGACGAGCCAGCGGCTGAAGATGCGGCTCATTACCACAGCCATGGCTATGCCGATGGCGTAGAGCGAAATCATGACGAGGCTCTGGTAGCGGGCGGCAAAGAACGCCCCGGTCACCATTATGTAAATGGGCAGGCGGGCCGAGCAGCTCATCATCGGGAGGACGAGCATAGTGATGAGCCGCGAGCGGCGGCTCTCGATGGTGCGCGTTGCCATCACGGCCGGAACGTTGCAGCCAAAGCCCATTATTAGCGGGATGAACGACTTGCCGTGCAGCCCCATCTTGTGCATCAGCTTGTCCATTATGAATGCTGCGCGGGCCATATAGCCGGAGTCTTCCATGAGGGAGATGAAGAAATAGAGGATGAGAATCTGCGGCAGGAACACGATGACAGCCCCCACGCCGCCTATCACGCCGTCGGCGAGCATATCCTTAAGCGGCCCGTCGGGCAGGGTGGAGCCGACCCACGAGCCAAGGGCCGACACCCCGGCTTCAATCCAGTCCATCGGGTATTGGCCAAGGGTGAACGTGACCTCGAACATTACATAGAGCATGAGGAGGAATATTGGGAAGCCGGCATACTTGTTGGTAATGATTTTATCTATGAGGTGGGTCACTTGGTATGTGTCTTTCTTGTTGCCCTCTTCGTAGCCTGCCTCGCGCAACGCTCCGTGTATAAGCCCGTATTTCGCGTCCATGATGGCCGTTTCGGAGTCTTCCTTTGTCTCTTCCAGTATCTTGGCTGCCATTTTGTCGCGTGTGGCCAGCACCGCCGCTCCGCTCGGCAGGGCGGCCACTGCGGCTTCTGCCTCCTTGTCCATCTCAAGGAGCTTTATCGAAAGGTAGCGCGTGGAGTATTTGTAGCGGATGCTTTCTTCCTTCTGCAGCACGCGCTTTATCTCGTCTATGCAGCCTTCTATGAGCTTGCCGTGGTTGAGGTGTACGTGGCGGTACACGCTGTTGTTGGGGCGGGTGCCGTGGGCGAAGTCCTCTGTGTGGTCGGTGTCGCGCAGCGATGCGCACGATTTGTGCCAGTTTTGTATTTCGGCAGCCACTTCGGGATTTATGTTGCCGTCTTTGTCGATGAAATCTACGCCCTCGTAAATGTTTATTATAATGTGGAATAGCAGGTCGACGCCTACGCCTGTCTTGAACACCGTTGGTATCATCGGCACCCCGAAGAGCTTGGCAAGGCAGTTGTAGTCGAGTTTGTCGCCCCGCTTCTCGAACTCGTCGAACATATTCAGGGCGCAGACCATCCTCAAGTTCATGTCTACCAGCTGCGTGGTGAGGTATAGGTTGCGCTCGATGTTGCTCGAGTCGATCACGTTGATTATTACGTCGGGCGTCTTGTCGATTATCTGCCGGCGCACGTAAAGCTCTTCCGGGCTATAGGCGGAAAGCGAGTAGGTGCCAGGAAGGTCGACGAGGTTGAACGTGTAGCCCTCAAATTCGGCCACACCTTCTTTTGCGTCTACCGTCACCCCTGAGTAGTTGCCTACGCGTTCGTGCGCCCCCGAGGCGAAATTAAACAGCGACGTCTTGCCGCAGTTGGGGTTGCCCACGAGGGCGACGTTGATTGTGCGCCGCTTCTTCATTGCCGCGTCGTGCAGCTGCTTGTCGGTAAGGGATGGGGCGCAGCCGTCGTCGTCGTAGCTTACTTGCGGCTTGTTAAATCCGGGATTGCCGCAATCGTCAAGCGACTTGGCTTCCTCCGGCGATATTATCTCAATCATTTCGGCTTCGCTGTGCCGCAGCGACACCTCGTAGCCCATTATCTTATATTTCACAGGATCCTGTAGCGGGGCGTTGAGGAGCACCTGAACTACCTTGCCCTTGATGAATCCCATTTCTACAATTCTCTTACGGAATCCGCCGTGTCCTAAGACTTTGACGATGACTCCGTATTGCCCTGTCTTTAATTCTGATAATCTCATTGCTTCGTTTGTGTAATGCAAAGTTACTAAATAGCGGCAAGAGTTAAGTGGCCTTGTGTGGTTTTTTGAGGAAAATACCCACAAATGGTGATGCCCGGAAGTCAACCGCCGAAGTAGTCATGCAATGCGCTGACGGCTTGGTCTCCGTCGTTTGGCATATCCTTTATTATCCTCCCGCGCTCCATCAGCAGCAGGCGGGTACACGTGTCTGCCATATAGGCAAGGTTGTGGCTGCTCACCAATAGCGTTGCGCCTGTCGCCTTGTTGTATTGCGACAGCGCGGCGGCAAGCCGGTGCTGGCTTGATGGGTCGAGGTAGTTGAACGGTTCGTCGAGCATGACCATGCTTGGGCGATGGACGAACGCGCCGATGATGCCGGCTTTCTGCCTGCTGCCAGACGACAGTTCGCGTATCAGCTTGCCGCTGCCGAATATCTCGCCGTTTGCAAGTGGCGCAAAAATGTCGAGCGTTTGCTGCATTTCTTTTCGCGGAACATCGGACAGCATGGCTATAAAGTCGAAGTATTCGTTTGGCGTGAGGTAGCTTATTAGGAAACTCTCGTCAAGGTATGCGCCTGTGTATTGTTTCCAACTGTCGCTTTTTGCTACGTCAACGCCATTGCCTTGGCTTGGCGGATGGCCCTTGCCGTTTGGCTGCGACGACACGACCGTGCCACTGTCGGCTTTCGCCAATGCGAGTGCCAGCTTGAAAAGCGTTGTCTTGCCGGCGCCGTTGTTGCCCACTATACCAACAATCTCGCCGTCACGTATTGTGAGCGAAGGTATGTCGCAGGCTGTGTAGTGGCCGTAATGCTTCTTCAGGTCACGTATGTTAATCATCGTTTCGTGATTAAAACGCCGGACAGCCCCGTGCGGGTGTGCTCGCACAAAGCTGTCCGGATGGGTGTGTCTATCGGGTGCCGACAGCCGCGCTTAAACCAATCCGCGTCCGTGGCAGTTCTTGAACTTCTTCCCGCTTCCGCAGGGGCATGGGTCGTTGCGGCCCGGAAGTTTGTCTTTGACTACCGGGGCGTGCTGCTGTTGGCGGCGCGTGTCTTGTGCGGCAGCCGCAGCCTGGTTGGGGTCTTTCAGCTGTTCTTCGTCGAGGTCGCGCTTGGTCTCGGTGTATTGCGGGGCGGGCTGGCGCGTTTCTGGCGCAGGCTCGCTTGCGCTTGGCTGCATTTCGGGAATGGCACTGCGCATCAATATGGCGGCTATGCGGTTGTGCATATTGTTCACCATGCCGTCGAACAGCTTCACGCTCTCCAGCTTGAAGATGAGCAACGGGTCTTTCTGCTCGTAGGATGCGTTTTGGACGCTGTGGCGCAATTCGTCAAGTTCCCTGAGGTTTTCTTTCCAGCAATCGTCTATGATGTGCAGGAGAATCATCTTCTCAAATTGCTTCACCACGCCCTTGCACTCCGTTTCGTATGCTTCCTTCAGGTCGCATGGGATGTTGTACATCCTGCGCCCGTCGGCGATTGGGACCATTATGCGCTCGTACATGGAGCCTTGCTCCTCGTACACTTGCTTGATGATAGGCCAGGCCACGGCTTGTATGCGCTCCATCTTGCGCTTGAAGTCGGCCATGGCTATCTGGAATGCGCCTTCGGCCAGGTCGTCTTTCCTTTCGTTGGCGAACTGTTCAGGCGTGAACGGCACTTCCATCGCAAGCACCTTAAGGAACTCTTCCTTGCACCCTTCGTAGTCGTTGCTCTCGATGATGTGCGCCACGCGGTCCCAGATTATGTTGGTGATGTCCATTCCGATGCGCTCGCCCATGAGTGCGTGGCGGCGCTTCTCGTAGACCACGGTGCGCTGTTTGTTCATCACGTCGTCGTATTCAAGCAGGCGCTTGCGGATGCCGAAGTTGTTTTCCTCCACCTTCTTCTGGGCCGTTTCTATTTGGCGTGTAATCAGCGGGCTGTCTATCACGTCGCCTTCTTTCCAGCCGAACTTGTCCATAATCTTTGCTACACGTTCGGAACCGAAGAGGCGCATGAGCTTGTCTTCGAGCGAGACGAAGAAAACCGATGAGCCTGGGTCGCCCTGTCGGCCGGCGCGTCCTCGCAGCTGGCGGTCTACGCGGCGGCTCTCGTGCCTTTCGGTGCCGATGATGGCAAGGCCGCCCGCCGCTTTCACTTCGGGCGAAAGCTTGATGTCGGTACCGCGTCCGGCCATGTTGGTGGCAATGGTCACCGCACCCAGGCCGTTTGCGCTCTGTCCGGCCAATGCCACGATTTCGGCTTCTTTCTGGTGTAGCTTGGCGTTAAGCACCTGGTGCGGTATCTTGCGCATATTGAGCATCTTTGAAAGCAGCTCAGATATTTCGACCGACGTTGTGCCGACGAGGCATGGCCGCCCGATGTTGCGCATTTTTTCTATCTCGTCGATGACGGCGCTGTATTTCTCGCGCGCCGTTTTGTAGACGCGGTCGTCCAAGTCCTTGCGTATTACGGGGCGGTTTGTCGGAATCTCGACAACATCGAGCTTGTATATGTTCCAGAACTCGCCTGCCTCGGTGGATGCCGTACCGGTCATGCCGGCCAGCTTGTGGTACATACGGAAGTAGTTCTGCAAGGTTATCGTGGCGAAGGTTTGCGTCGCTGCTTCCACCTTTACGTGTTCCTTTGCCTCAATGGCTTGGTGCAGGCCGTCGCTCCAACGTCGGCCTTCCATGATGCGTCCGGTCTGCTCGTCGACGATCTTTACCTCACCGTCCATAACGACATACTCGTCGTCTTTGTTGAACATGGTGTATGCCTTAAGCAACTGCTGCAAGGTATGCACTCGCTCGCTTTGCACAGCATAGTGGTTAAGCAATGCGTCTTTCTTGTCGAGGCGCTCTTGGTCTGACAGTCCTGTCTCCACTTCGAGCGCAGACAGCTGCGACGCGATGTCGGGAAGCACGAACAGCGTGCTGTCGTTTACTTGCCTTGCGAGCCATTCTGTGCCTTTGTCGGTCAGGTCGCACGAGTTGAGCTTTTCGTCCACTACAAAATAGAGTGGGGCAACAGCCTCCGGCATACGGCGGTTGTTGTTTTCCATATAAATCTCTTCGGTCTTGAGCATCCCGGCCTTGATGCCTTCTTCCGATAGATACTTGATGAGTGGCTTGTTCTTTGGCAGGGCCTTGTGTGAGCGGTAGAGCGAAAGGAACCCTTCGTCGAGCAGTTTCTGGTCTTTCTTTTGTTGGCCGTCGGTGATTTTCTGTTTAGCGTCCGACAGATATTTTGTAGCCAGCTTGCGCTGTTCCTCGACGAGGCGTTCCACCAGGGGCTGGTATTCCTCAAACATTTGGTCGTCGCCTTTAGGCACCGGGCCAGATATGATAAGCGGGGTACGTGCATCGTCGATGAGCACGGAGTCAACCTCGTCGACAATGGCATAGTTGTGGGCGCGCTGCACGAGGTCGGCAGGCGAAAGGGCCATGTTGTCGCGCAAATAGTCGAAGCCAAACTCGTTGTTTGTTCCAAACGTTATGTCGGCTTGGTATGCCCTGCGCCTTTCGGGGGAGTTCGGGCGGTGCTTGTCGATACAGTCCACAGACAATCCGTGGAACTCGTAAAGCGGCCCCATCCATTCCGAGTCGCGCTTTGCAAGGTAGTCGTTTACCGTTACGACGTGGACACCGTTGCCGGTCAGTGCGTTCAGGAACACAGGCAATGTGGCCACGAGTGTCTTTCCTTCGCCGGTGGCCATTTCGGCAATCTTTCCTTGGTGAAGCACCACGCCACCGAACAGCTGTACGTCGTAATGCACCATTTCCCACTTCTGGTCGTTGCCTCCGGCTGTCCAATGGTTGTGGTAGATGGCTTTGTCGCCGTCTATTGTTATGAAATCGTTGTGCGGGTTTGCTGCCAGTTCGCGGTCGAAGTCCGTGGCGGTTACGATGGTCTCCTCGTTTTGGGCAAAGCGCCTTGCCGTGTCCTTTACGATAGAGAACACTTCGGGCATCACTTCGTTGAGCTTGTCTTCAAGGATATCGAGGATTTTTTTCTCAATCTTGTCTATTTGGTTGAATATTTCTTCGCGCTCGTCTATTGGCGTCTCTTCAATTTTTGCCTTCAGTTCGGCTATCTTGTTTCTTTCTTCTTGCACAGAGCCTTGTACGCTCTCTCTTATCTGCCGTGAGCGGGCTCGCAGCGCATCGTTGTCGAGCTTCTCTATTTCGGGGTATACGGCCTTGATTTTTTCCACCAAAGGCTGTATCAGTTTCATGTCTCTCGTGGACTTGTCGCCGAAAAGGGATTTTAGAATGCTGTTGAAATTCATTTTTATGCTGTTTTTTATTATTTGTAATTATCCTGGGCTTTTCCCGGCCTTTCGCCGCTTGGCTTAAGGGGCCAATGCCCAGAGTGTTTAATATCTGCCTGCCCATCTTTTTTTGTTTCCGTAAGCCAGCATGGGGAGGGTTAGTATAATGGCCCGGAAGAGCAGGCGTTTGGCGCACGAATGCGTATGGCCTTCGCAATGGTTGGTGCAATACGGTCGGTTGTGACAGGAGTCTGCACTCGTTCGGCCTTCGTGCCGGCACCATATATTATAATTGGGAATTGTGTAAACGAAGCCCTCGAAATCTGTGTCTCGAAGTTTTCGTCGTTATAAAGCCTCCATCCCGGGGCAATGTCCACGATTATGTCGCCGTTGCGGTCTGGGTTGTAGCCGTTGCGTATCTTGCTTATGTTTTCGTTTCCGCTTGATAGCAATTGTTGGGAAGTGTATACATTGCGTATGCCTGATATTTGGCCAAGGAATTCCTGCGCACGGCTTGTCGCATCAGAAAAGCTGATGCCCTTCTGCTCAAATAGCGCGTGGTTTAAGAACATCTGCCGCCCGAAGCACGCTTCAACATATTTGCCCTGGCCCCACAACGCCCCGAAGTACATATTAAGGAGATTGGCCGTGCGGTTAATGTAAAATGTGCCGGACGGAATCCTGTATTTGAGATAGTCAACGTCCTCCTCGTCGCAATAGCCTGTGCTCGTAATGACGAAAAGCACAGACTGGTTGCCAAACCTGCTTTCGAGTTCTTTGACCAGCCTTCCTATTTCGCGGTCGAGCCTCACGTATGTGTCCTGAAGCTCCATTGGGCATAAGCTCACGGCTTTATGGTCGAAGTTGCCGGCGTAGTATGTGACATTTAGCAGGTCGGTTATTTTGTCGCGCCCCATGGCGTTGGTGTTGACGCACTGCAAAGCCATGTCCGTGACGGCTTCGTTCACCATTCCGCTGGCCTTAAACTCGCGGTAGCGCCTGTCGCCGTCGAACTTGTGCTTAAAAGGCTTTTGCGTGCCGCCGCTCATAAAGAAGCTGAAACTGCCGGTCAGGCTGTTTATCGGTTCCCAATCATTGCTTTCTATCTTTGCGTGGTTGATGTTGTTGAACGCCTGAATCCACGACGGGGTAGCCTTGAAGTAGTAGTTTGATGAGCACCAGAAACCGTTGTCGCCGTCAATCCACAGCGCACCGTCTGCGGCATGGCCTGCCGACAGTACGGCCGCATCGCGGAACGGCGCAACCGAATACACTATGGCAGCACCGCCCGTTGCCATTTTCAGCTCGTCGCCAAGCGTTGATGTGCTGATGTTTTTGGGCGACGAACAATCCTGCGTGAGGTAGCCACTATATTTGCTGTCGTCAACGCAGAACATGGGGCGCAACGACTTTTTGTCAAGCCATTTGGCACCGACTATGCTGTTGTAGTAAGGCGTTGTTCCAGTGACTATGGCCGTTATTGCCGATGCCCTGTCTATTGGTGTGAATGGGTACGAGACATTCGTAAACACCATGCCGCGCGAATAAAGCATCTTGAACCCGCCTTCGCCATAAAGCGGGGCGAAAGCTTCAAGGTAGTCTGTGCGCAATTGGTCGATGGTGATGTTCACCACCAGCCTCGGGGCGGATTGCATTGCCTGTGGCATTTCTGCGCTGCCGCTCGTTGCGTAGATTGCCGCCAGCAGTGTTAGCGGTATATATTTGTGATGGTTCATGCTTTGTTCGTTTTATGCTTATAGGCCAAGCCCAAGTGAATCAGGCACCTTGACAGCAAACATAATGCCAGAATTCCCATTCCCTCGGCATAGTCTTGGAAAATGCCACACACGAGGAACAACATTATCATAAATGTGTAGATGCGCCAGAAAAGCGTCTTTCCCTTTAGCACCGCCGGCAGGAAAATAAGCGGCATGGGGTTGAGCAGCAGCACTTGCAGGTTTGTGCTCGTTGTCGGATGCTCCGAAAAGAGCAGGGCAAACACCACAACCCCGGCTAATCCACTTACAGACAGCAGCAAGAAATCAAGTGCCTTGAATGTCTTCCCGCGCCGCCATTCGGCAATGGCCGCCGCCAGCGACACCGCCAGCAGCAAACTGGCGCAGGCCAGCGGGGTGAGGGGGAATGCGTCTTCCGCCTCTTGTTTCCTGCCTTCCGATACGACCCTCGTTTCCTTTACAAGGGGGCGCGAGACGCCGTCGCAGACAATTTGGGCCGAGGCAAACGAGTGCATAAGGTTGTATGGCAGGAACTGTTGTTGCCTCGGCGTGGCAGGTTGGTCGGCTGCCACGCCGAGGCAAAGGTCGTTGCCGAAGGCAGCCCAATGATGGCCTTCAGTCCAGTGGTGTATCATTTCGCGATATGTGACAGGGCCTTCCTGCGTATTGTCGTGGTAAACCACGCGCCCGTATACGCACTTCTCAATCATGTCGCGTGCCTTGGTCGTGCAGTTGTTGTAAAAATAGTTGTACCTGTAGACCCTCTCTTCCGACATGTAGTTTGTCATAAGGGCTTCATACAGCCGCCGCTTCTCGGCCGGGGTCATGTTTATCACCTGCTCGGTAATCTGCCTCCCGTCTTTTTTATATTCCCTTTCAAATATCCTATACGGCACAACTCCAAGCTCGTAGTCGGTAAGGCCGAATGCGAACCGGAGGGCGAAATGGGGCTTGTGGAAGTTAAAGACCCCGTAGTTGAATGTCCAATCTACGCCGGAGGCTTTGTTGCGGAACCGTATGGCTGTATGGCCGTATAGGCTGTAGATTTCGGAGTGTGGCGCACACGTAAGCAGGCTGACCTCAATAGAGTCTGTTGTGCCGGCTTTCTCGCTTGCCACGGTGGGGCGCATTCCTACCGTGGCAAGCATGACTAAAGCCAACAAGGTAACTTTTAATATGTCTGCCGGATGTTTCACGATGCAAAATTACTTTCTTTTTTCCATTTACTGTGCGCTTCTTTCGATTTTTTTCAATAATTTTGCAGCCTGTAATCGAAGAACCAACAAAGATGAATCTAACGGTAGACATTGGCAACACTTGCACGAAGCTTGTGGCATTCGATGGCCAAGAACCAGTCGACGAGATGAGGATGGATGACGGCGAGGCATATAAATTGGGGGCTTTTTGCTCTAAGCACGACTTCACCCGCGGGATATTTTCGTCTGTTGTGTGCCTTTCGCGCGAGATGGAAGAAGCGTTGTCTGCCTTGCCTTTCCCGATGATGCGCCTGCAATCCGGAATCACCCCGGTGCCTATCGACAATAAATACAAGACCCCGTTGACGTTGGGCACCGACAGGCTGGCCGCCGTCGTGGGTGCGCACTTCAGGCAGCGGGGCCACGATGCGCTCGTGATAGACATCGGGACGTGCATTACATACGATTTCGTCACGGCCGCCGGCGAATATCTCGGCGGGAACATATCCCCCGGGCCTACCATCAGGCTCAAGGCCCTGCACAACTTTACGGCGTCGCTGCCCATGGTGGAGCGAAAGGGATACACGCCGTTGCTCGGCGACAGCACGGAGACGGCCATGCGGAGCGGCGTTATGCGCGGGGTGGTGTACGAGGTGGAAAGCTATATTCGTGATTTTATCTTAAAATACCCCAACCTTTTTGTTTATTTAACTGGGGGTGTCCATCTTGACTTGCAAATATCGGAAAAAAAGTGCATCTTTGCAGACAATTTCATTGTTCCATACGGGCTAAACAGGATTCTCCTCTATAACGAAGAAATAAATTCTGATGAAAAGAAATATATTAAGTAGTCTCGCGCTGGCTTGTGCTGCAACTGCGGCCATGGCCCAAAGCGGCACTAACTCTCCTTACAGCCAATACGGTTTGGGCGTATTGTCTGACCAGTCTCAAGGTTTCAATCGCGGAATGAACGGTTTGGCCATTGGCTTGCGCTACGGCAACCAAGTGAACGCGCTCAACCCCGCTTCATATTCGGCCATCGACTCGCTCACCATGGTGTTCGATGTCGGGTTGTCGGGGCAGGTCACGCATTTCAAGGAAGGCGGCATAACCCGCAACGCCAAGAACGCCGACTTCGAGTATGCCGTGGCGGCGTTCCGCGCAATGCCAAATGTCGGCATCAGCGTGGGCTTGATTCCCTTCACCAACATTGGCTACAACTATTCGACGACACAGAGGATTGGCACTTCCACCTCTACGTCCACCGAAACCCACTCTGGCTCGGGAGGCATACACCAGGCGTTTCTCGGCGTGGGGTGGCACATCTTTGGCGGGCTTTCCGTCGGCGCAAACTTCTCTTACCTGTGGGGGTCTTACGACAAGACCATATCTACCTCAAGCAGCGACAGTTATGTAAATTCGGTAGAGAAAACATATAGTGCCGACGTGAAGAGCTACAAGCTCGACTTCGGCCTGCAATGGCAACAAAAGATTAACAAAGCCGATGCCCTCACGCTGGGTGCGACGGTGGGTATTGGCCACAAGCTTAATGCCGACCCATACGTAACAACCACCACCTCAAACAGCCAGTCGGGCGCGTCGTCGGACACCACCGCCACCGTGGCCAATGGCCTTGCCATACCTATGACATACGGCGTGGGCGTTTCGTGGACGCACGCCAACAAGCTGACTGTCGGAGTTGACTACACACTCCAGCAATGGGGCGACGTGGACATCCCGGCAACCGACGCGAGCACCGGGCTTTACGCATTGAGGAGCGGACTGCTGAAAGACAGGCACAAGGTGACCCTCGGCGGCGAGTGGGTGCCAAACGAGATGGGGCAGAACTTCTTTGGCCGCATACGCTACCGTGTGGGCGTGGCATACGCCACCCCTTACATCAAGGTGAACGGGCAGGACGGCCCCAAGGAATACAGCGTGAGCGCCGGTTTCGGCATACCAATCACCAACGGCTGGAACAACCGCTCGCTGCTGAACATCAGCGCACAGTGGGTGCGCTCCGAAGCGGCTGCGTTCATCACGGAGAACACTTTCCGGATAAACATCGGCCTGACGTTCAACGAGCGTTGGTTTATGAAGTGGAAAGTGGAATGAAGCACCATCAAGCCAAGAAGCGGTGACACAACGTTTGACATCTGACTTTGCCCGGCGGCTTGCCGTGCGCTGCGTGCCGTTGGCCATTGCCATTGCGGCTTTAGCCTCGTGTTCGGAGGGGAAGGAGCACCTTGCGCCCGCCATCCACGACCGCGACTCCGTTTCGGTTATGGTGAGCTATGGCGTGAACACGCTCGTTTCCGATTCGGGCGTGATAAAATACAGGATAGTGACGGAACGGTGGGATGTTAACCAAGTCAGGCAGCCGTCGCGCTGGACGTTCATCAAAGGCTTGTTTATGGAGCAGTTCGACGAGAAGTTTCGCGTCAAGGCATACATACAAGCCGACACTGCCTGGTATTACGACAAGCTGAAGTTGTGGGAATTGCGGGGGCGAGTGCGTGTGCGCAATGTCAACGGGCTGCGCTTTGGCAGCGAAGAGCTGTTTTGGGACGGGATGTCGCATGAGATGTATTCGTATAAGCCGTCGTGGGTCATCACCCCCGAACGGACGCTCGAAGGAACATATTTCAGGAGCGATGAGTATATGAACCACTATACAGTGTCAAACTCACAAGGGTCTTTCGTGAAGTCTGATGTAGACGGCGGCCAGCCGTCGCAGCCCTCCGACACAGCATTGGCCAGCAAGGCCGACACGGCGGCAACCGTTCCGGCTATGCGTCCGGCTGCCACACCTCGTGCTTCGTCCTCACGCCAGAGGTGAGCCGGATGTGGTGGGTTGCGTGTGCGCCGCAATGCCGCAAGAGCCGTGCCAATGTGTCTTGCGTTATGATTATTTAGCGTTTTGCCGCAGCTATTTTAACACGGCAAAAAGCGATGAAATAGATAACGGATGGCGTTCCCAAGCACGTAAAAAACGTGTTGCGCTGTCTTGTTTTCTAAAACGAGCCGTTTCACGATGCGAAACGGCACGTTTTGGAATGCGAAACGGCTTGTTTCGCAATGCCGTGGGCACATTTTCAGCATCGTTTCTCCTTAATTCCAGATGTTTTTGTGCCAAAAGATAATGCTTGTTGGCGTAATTTCATGGCGATTTTGTGGCAAACGACTGCACATACACGGTTTGAAACATCGCATCTGGCTGTCATCCAGGCGTTTGTGGCTGCACACTCATGGTTGCTGTATTTGCGCGGCAACGCCTGTCGGTCTGCCCCCGTGCGATTCTCCGGCCACTTCGCCGCCGCAATTTTAACATTACCGCGCTCTTTTTGCCGCCGCCATTATAGTCCGTAAGCCATTGTTTGGATGGCTATGCAGACAAACAGGCCCGACGGTCACAAGGAAACTGAAAAACTGCCACTAAGTGCAAAAAAGCGTATCTTTGTTTTGTAATTCGTGCGTTTTACCTTAATTTTGCACTTTAAATACAGTAAAGATGGAAATTAAGACAGCGGAATTTACGCTAAGTTCGCCACGCGAATCGATGTGCCCCAAAGACAGCAAGGCCGAATATGCTTTCATCGGCAGGTCGAACGTGGGCAAGTCGAGCCTCATAAATATGTTGTGCAACAACAAAAAGCTGGCCAAGACTTCGGCCACGCCGGGCAAGACGTTGCTCATAAACCACTTCATAATCAACCGCGAGTGGTATCTCGTTGACTTGCCCGGCTATGGGTTTGCCAAGAGGTCGAAGAGCGAGATTGCCAGGCTGGAGCAGATGATTACCGGATACATCCTGCAGCGCGAACAGCTGGTCAATGTGTTCGTGCTCGTCGACTCAAGGCTCGAACCGCAAAAGGTTGACCTGGATTTCATCAATTGGCTCGGATGCAGCAATGTGCCGTTTGCAATCGTGTTCACAAAGGCGGACAAACTGACAAATGCGAAGGTGAACGCAAACGTCGAAGCATATAAGGCTAAGCTCTCGGAGACGTGGGAGGAGATGCCGCCAATGTTTGTCACGTCTGCCGAAAAACGCACTGGCAAGGAGGAGTTGCTCGCATACATCGACTCGATAAACAAATCGCTGAAAGCGTCAGAGTAGCCATGGCAAAGGGTTCACCATTTCTCGATGTGAGAGACCTCACCAAGTCGTTTGGGGCTTTGCAGCTGTTTGAGGGCGTGAGCTTCAGTGTGGCCGAGGGGCAGCGCGTGGGGCTGATTGCCAAAAACGGCTCCGGCAAGTCTACGCTCTTGTCCATACTGGCCGGCAAGGAGGGCATGGATTCAGGCGAGATAATATTCAAGCGCGACCTAAGAGTGGGCTTCCTCGAACAGTCGCCGGCCTTCTCGCCAGACGACACCGTGCTTGACGCCTGCTTCAACCATCATGGCGACGACGCAATGGTGCTAAAGGCCAAGCAGATACTTACGCAACTAAAGATTGGCGACCTGTCGCAGCCAATGGGTCAGCTAAGCGGAGGGCAGCAAAAGCGCGTGGCATTGGCCAATGTGCTTATAACAGAGCCAGACTTGCTCATTCTCGACGAGCCGACAAACCACCTCGACCTCGAGATGGTGGAGTGGCTCGAAAAATACCTTGCCAGCGGCAACAAGACCCTGCTTATGGTCACCCACGACCGTTTTTTCCTCGACAGGGTGTGCTCGGTGATACTCGAGCTTGACGACAGGCGGGTGTATGCCTATCGGGGCAACTACAGCTATTACCTGGAAAAGCGCCAGGAGCGCATCGACGCGAGGCGGGCCGAGGTGGCCAGGGCAAACAACCTCTACCGCAGGGAGCTAGAGTGGATGAGGCGTATGCCGCAGGCGCGCGGCCACAAGGCAAAATATCGCGAGAGCGCGTTCTACGAGCTTCAGCAAAAGGCGAGGCAGAAGGTGGAGGAAAGGCAAATGAGGCTGAAGTCGAGCAATGTCTACATAGGCAGCAAGATTTTCGAGTGCCAGTACATTTCGAAGCAATGGTCGCCGGAAAAGGTTGTTATGCGCGATTTCTACTACAACTTCTCGCGCTTTGAGAAGATGGGAATCGTGGGCAACAACGGCACCGGTAAGTCCACGTTCGTAAAAATGCTGCTCGGCCTTGTGCAGCCCGACGAGGGCCGCATAGTGGTGGGGGAAACCGTTAGGTTCGGCTATTTCTCGCAAGAGGGGCTGAAGTTCGACGAAGGCAAGAAGGTGATTGACGTGGTGCGCGACATTGCCGACTACATCGACCTCGGCAGCGGACGGCACATGACGGCATCGCAGTTCCTGCAATACTTCCTCTTCACGCCGGAGCAGCAATATAATTATGTGGCAAAGCTAAGCGGTGGCGAACGCCGCAAGCTCTATTTGTGTACGGTGCTCATGCGCAACCCTAATTTCCTCGTGCTCGACGAGCCTACCAACGACCTCGACATCGTTACGCTGCAAGTGCTCGAAGAATACCTGGCCGACTTCCCCGGGTGTGTGATTGTGGTGAGCCACGACCGCTATTTCATGGACAAGGTGGTGGACCACTTGCTCGTGTTCAAGGGCGACGGGGTGATAAAGGACTTCCCCGGCAACTACACCCAGTACAGGGAGTGGAGCGCACTTATGCCTGAGAGCGAGGCCGCTGCCAAGGAAAGGAAGGCGCCGGCCTATACACCGCGCCACCAAGACAAACGGCGGCTGACGTATAAGGAAAGGCTCGAATTTGCCGCGCTGGAGAAAGAAATCGGGGAACTTGAGAAAGAACAGGCCGAAATCGAGGCCGCGCTGTGCAGCGGCAAGTTGTCTGTCGGCGAGCTTACGGCGAAGAGCAAACGCCTGCCCGTGCTGAAAGACGAGCTTGACGCTAAGGGCATGAGGTGGCTCGAACTAAGCGAAATAGAAGGTTAAAAAGGCAACGGGAGCGCGATGATACAGCAACAATATCCCTCTAAATTGCTTGAAGCGGCGGTAGGCGAGTTTGCCAAGCTGCCGGGCATTGGCCGGAAAACTGCACTGCGGCTTGTGCTGAACTTGCTCAAGCGCGACGTTGCCGACGTAGACCGCTTCGTAAGCGCAGTGGCCGACGTGCGCCACGGCATAAAGCATTGTGCCGTCTGCCACAACATCTCCGACGGCGACGTCTGCCCGATATGCGCCGACCGCAACCGCGACAAGTCTACTGTGTGTGTGGTGGAAAACGTGCAGGACGTGATGGCCATCGAAGCCACTATGCAATACAACGGGCTTTACCATGTGCTGGGCGGCGTAATATCGCCGATGGACGGCATCGGCCCGGGCGACATAGAGATTGCGTCGCTGGAAGAAAGGGTTAAGGGCGGCGGCATTGGCGAGGTAATCTTGGCCTTAAGCCCCACGATGGAAGGCGACACGACAAACTTCTACATCTACAGGAAGCTCTCGCCGCTTGGCGTCAGTATGAGCGTGATAGCGCGAGGGGTTTCCGTGGGCGACGAGCTTGAGTATGCCGACGAGGTGACGCTTGGCAGGTCTATTGCAAACAGAACGCCATTTGGCGGCAAATGAAACATGAGATGAAGAGAACAAGAAATATTTTATTGGCCGAATTTGTTTCGTCTATATCATTGGCCGTGGCCATCGCGGCGCTATACGAAACCGGGACGCTCGTTCCCGGAGCGCTTGCCCTCGAAAAGGACAGCGAGTTTGTATGCGCGGCGATAATGGAATTGGCCACGCTTGCCGCAATACCGCTGGCGCTCAGGATGTTCAGCATACGGGCAGTAAAGGCTGCGCTCGCCAAAGGTGGCGCAAGCTCGCTTATGAAGTTTGGCACGGCAAGGATCCTGCTGCTCGCCGTGCCTATGGTGGCCAATGCGCTGCTCTACTACTTGTTCATGGCCACGACGTTCGGCTATATGGCAATCATACTTTTGCTTTGTATGCCATTTGTATTCCCGTCGTTAGGCAGGTGCAATTACGAAGTGTCGCAAAAGGCCCAAGAGAAATGAAGCTTAGTGTAGTAATAGTCAGTTACAACGTCAAATACTATCTGGCGCAATGCCTCGACAGCCTCGACAGGGCATTGGCAGGCATCGATAGCGAGGTCTTTGTGGTGGACAACCACTCAAAAGACGATACCGTAGGCTACATTTCGCGCCGCTACCGCAATGTGTCGGTGATAGACAGCAACCACAACCTCGGCTTCGCCAGGGCCAACAACATCGCCATACGCCGTTCGTCGGGCGAATATGTCCTGTTGCTCAATCCCGACACGTTCGTCTGTGAAGACACCATCCGCGAGGCGCTGTCGTTCATGGACGCCCATCAGTGCGCCGGTGGGGTGGGGGTCAAGATGTACAACCCCGACGGGTCGCGCGCCCCGGAGTCGAGGCGCGGGTTGCCAACGCCGCTAACGTCTTTTTATAAGATGTCAGGGCTGTGCGCCCGCTTTCCCAAAAGCCGTAGGTTTGGCCGCTATTACATGGGATACCTCGACTGGGAAGAGCCGGCGCGCATAGAGGTGGTGAGCGGGGCTTTCTGCCTTTTGCGCAAAAGCGCACTTGACAAAGTGGGGCTGCTCGACGAAGATTTCTTCATGTATGGCGAAGACATCGATTTGTCCTACAGGCTGCTTAAGGGCGGGTTTGAGAATTGGTACCTGCCATACGCGATTTTGCATTACAAGGGAGAGAGCACCCAGAAGACGTCTTTCAGGTATGTCCATGTGTTCTATCAGGCCATGCTCATTTTCTTCCGCAAACACTATGGGCATCTGAGTTTTTGCATAACTATGCCTATAAAGGCAGCGGTCTACCTTAAGGCTCTCATGGCCTTGGCAAAAATGCAGTCATACAAATTGAGGAAGTCGCTCGGGTTTACCTACAGGCGTTGCGTAGACCCAAGCTATCTTTGCGTTGGCGACAAGCCGATGATTGCTCGATGTCGGCTGATTGCACGGCGTAAAGGTCTGGCGGCAGATTTCCTTGAATGTGCCTCGATTGATTTTGATGCCCTGCAAAACAAGGTAGGGCGTAGTATTGGGGCAAAGTCGCCAATTTGTGTCGTTTTCGACTTGGATACTTTTTCTTTTGGGACTGTGTTGGAAGTAATGTCGCGCATTTCGGCCCCGAACGTCAAATTGGGCACATACTCCGGAAAATCAAAAATAATAATAACCCCACGCGAAATAATCAAATGAAGTTATGGCAGAAGGTTGTCCGCTCCCCGCGTTAAGGCTGCGCGCCATGGAACCCGAAGACCTTGATTTTCTTTACACAATAGAAAACGACGTGGACATTTGGGATGTCGGCATGACAAATGTGCCTTATTCGCGCTATGCCCTGCATAATTACATGGCCAATGTTTCTAACGACATCTATGCTGACAGGCAAGTGCGGCTTATCGTAGAGAATGGCAAGGGCATTTTGGTTGGCATGGTGGACTTGGTGAATTTCGATCCACGCCACCAGAGGGCAGAAATTGGCATAGTGATAGGAAAAGAACACCGCAAGAAAGGCTTTGCAACGGCTGCCTTGGGGCTTTTGGCCGATTATGCCGCATCTGTCTTGCACATCCATCAACTATATGTCGTGGTTAGCATAGATAACGAGCCGTCGCTGCGCCTCTTTGAGAAACTTGGATATCGCAATGGCACGGTGCTGAAAGACTGGCTGTTCGACGGCAAGAACTACCATGATGCGGTGCTAATGCAATTATTTTTATAAATTTTCCGCGAAAAGTTTTGCAGGAACAAAAAAAATGCGTACCTTTGCACCCGCAAACGAAAAGGAAGTTTGGTGCGTTAGTTCAGTAGGTTAGAATGCCTGCCTGTCACGCAGGAGGTCACGAGTTCGAATCTCGTACGCA
>CALUMB010000044.1 GCA_944321645.1 uncultured Prevotella sp. | reverse complement strand
CGCACGGCAGCAGAGGCCATGGCGCAGATCGACCTCAAGCAATACCCCGAGCGCTTCGCGCTCTGCGGGCTGCCCGTTGTCAAGGTGGCCGTGAACTTCGACAGCCAGGCGAGGACGATAAGCGACTGGAAGATAGAGGGCGAATGACGGGAAGCCCGCTTCCATTTGACAACTAAACAACTAATTAATGTCCACATTTAGCCAAGACAAATGAAATAAGGAAGCCAAGGAGCATACGTCCTCAAACTTCCTATCGGAACGCAGTGGAGCGATGACTTCCCCCTAACTCCTTTAACTCATTTGAATTGGAGCTTTGCGGATATTCAAAAAAAACTACGACCATGCAACAACAGCAAAGGCGATACCCAATAGGCATACAGACTTTCTCCGAAATCCGGGAGAAAAACTACATCTACGTCGACAAGACGGAGTACGTCTACCGAATGGCCAACGGCGTGGCCAAGTATATGTTCCTGAGCCGCCCGCGACGCTTCGGCAAGTCGCTGCTCACGAGCACCCTGCACTCCTACTTCGCAGGACGGCGCGAGCTGTTCGAGGGGCTGGCCATAGAGCGGCTGGAAAACGACTGGACGCAATACCCCGTGCTGCACTTCGACATGAGCATGGCTAAGCACGTGGACAGGCAGACGCTTGAAACGATGCTCGATTTCCAGCTCGAAAGGCACGAAAAGGCATACGGCCTGACCCCAAGCACGAAAGACGCCAACGTGCGGCTGACGCAGCTCATCACCCGCGCCCACGAGCAGACGGGCCGGCAGGTCGTGGTGCTCATCGACGAGTACGACGCGCCGCTGCTCGACGTGGTGCACGAGGAGGAGAACCTGCCCGTGCTGCGCAACGTCATGCGCAACTTCTACAGCCCCCTGAAGGCCTGCGACCCGCACCTGCGCTTCGTCTTCCTAACCGGCATCACAAAGTTCTCCCAGCTAAGCATATTCAGCGAGCTGAACAACATCAAGAACATAACCATGCTGCCGGAGTACGCCGCCGTGTGCGGCATAAGCGCCGACGAGCTGCAAAGCCGGATGCACGACGACATCGCGCTGCTCGCCCAAAGGCTCGGCACAACGCCCGAAGAGGCCGCCGAAAGGCTGAAGGAGCGGTACGACGGATACCACTTCGCAATGCCATCGCCCGACATCTACAACCCGTTCAGCCTCATGAACGCATTCGCCGACGGGCGGCTCAACTCCTACTGGTTCGGCAGCGGAACGCCGACATACCTCATAGAGATGCTGCGCAAGTTCGACGTCATGCCACAGGAGATTGGCAACCGCACATGCCTCGCCGAGGACTTCGACGCGCCAACGGAGCGGATGGAGAGCATAACGCCGCTGCTGTACCAGAGCGGCTACATCACAATAAAGGACTACGACCCCGACTCCGAGCTTTACACGCTAGACATACCAAACCGGGAGGTGCGCGTGGGGCTCATGCGCTCGCTGCTGAGGAACTACGTCAACAGGCCGAGCGAGGCAAACACAGCCATCGCGCTCATGTCCGTGCCGCTGCGCAAGGGCGACATGGACGGCGCGCTGCGCATCATACAGAAGTACCTCTCGACCATACCATACTGCGCCGGGGCGAACACCGAGGGCCACTACCAGCAGCTGCTCTACGTGATCTTCAGCCTGCTCGGACACTACGTGGACATCGAGGTGCGCACGCCGCGCGGACGGGTGGACATGGTGATACGCACAAAGGCCACGCTCTACGTCGTGGAGCTTAAGCTCGACCGCACGGCAGCAGAGGCCATGGCGCAGATCGACCTCAAGCAATACCCCGAGCGCTTCGCGCTCTGCGGGCTGCCCGTGGTGAAGGTAGCCGTGAACTTCGACAGCCAGGCGAGGACGATAATCGACTGGAAGGTTGGGTGAATGTGGCATTTGGCGCAAGAGCATACGGACTTTACGCTCTTGCGCCAAACGCCCAACGGCTATCGCCGCTTTTTGAGAAGCCGCCTAATCTCTAAAACGAATATCACGAAATAAAGCCGGGGCAGCAGTCGGGTCTTATCCACCAGGCAGTCCACTTCGCGTATTACGGCAATGTTCTGCCGGATGCCCTCGGCTCTATTTGTGTTAGACACGCCACCCGTGTCAAACACGGAAATAGGAAAATCTACCTTGAAGAAAGCCTTGTTGTGCTTCCACAACAACTTGAAAAGTTTGAAATCTGCCGACATAGTGTACCTTATATCGTATGGAAAGTCCACAAGGCACGATGTCTTTATAAAAGAACTCTGATGACAGAAAAACATTCTGTGCGCGTTACGGGGCTTTTCCGCCCGCTTTACTGTTTCACCCCCCGTTAGGTTTTAGCTTCACCACGTCGCCGTAAACCACGTCTGGCGGCGTTTCAGGGCAGGCTTCAAAGGCACGCTTGACTACATCGCTGGCTGCGAACGTGTCGCCTGCGTTCAGGAATATGCAATAGTCACCCGAAGCCATGCCAACGCCCTTGTTCATCGCGTCGTATATGCCACGGTCTTTTTCAGACACATACTTGCTCACCACGTGGCCAAACTTAGCCACAACCTGTTTCGTGGAGTCAGTAGACCCACCGTCCACCACTATAGACTCTATGTTGCCATAGTCCTGCGCCTCAACACTCGCCAGTGTCTTTTCGAGCATCGGGGCAGCATTAAGGCACACGGTGACCACGGAAATCTTAGGTAAAGTCTCCATAATTTACTCTTTTTGTCGTTACGTTGGCAAAATTACAAAATTAATTCTTACCTTTGCCGGAAAACAGGCCGAAATGGAAGGGATTTCAGTAGTCATCAACACATACAACGCCGAGAAGCACCTCGAACGCGTACTCGACTCGGTGGACGGATTCGACGAAGTTGTAGTGTGCGACATGGAGAGCACCGACGGCACGGTGGACATAGCCCGCCGCCGTGGCTGCCGCATAGTAACATTCCCGAAAGGCGATTGCGTGAGCGCGGAGCCGGCCCGCACCTTCGCCATACAGTCGGCTTCGTGCCGCTGGGTGCTGGTGGTGGATGCCGACGAGCTTGTGCCTGTAGCCCTGCGCGACTATCTTTATAAAAGAATAAAAGAAAAAGACTGCCCGCAGGGCCTGTGGATTCCGAGGAAGAATTACTTCATGGGGCGTTTCATGCACTGCAACTACCCAGACTACCTCCTGCGCTTTTTCGTAAAGGAAGGCACCACCTGGCCACCGTTCGTACACACCTTCCCCGATGTGAAAGGGCGCACCGAAAAGATACCACCCGCCGCCGGCGACATAGCCTTCATACACTTGGCAAACGACACAATAAGGACAATCGTTGACAAGACAAACCTCTACACCGAAAACGAAGTGGTGAAGAAGGGCTGCAAGTACGGCAACATACGCTCCATGCTCTGGCGCCCGGCCTTCCGCTTCTTCAAGTCTTACGTCCTGAAGGGAGGCTTCAGGGATGGGCGGGCCGGACTGGTCTACGCCACCATCGAGGGCTTCTACCAGTTCATGATGGTGTGCAAGATGATTGAGAAGAAGCACCGCCGCGAAATTTGACAAGCCCGACAGCACATAAACGACCAACGCCGCAATGGGAAAATCCACAAGACACATCGCGATAAGCACGATAGAAGACACCGACGTACACGCCATAGCGAAGGCAAGGGGCGACGTAGACCGCATCGTAAAGTCGTGCGGCTACCGTCAGATTGTGCTCGGCAGCCGGTCGCCAATAGGCTTCGCCAGGGTGCTAAAGCGCTACTGGGACGTCTACACCATCAGGCACAGGCTGCGCCCCACGGACACGGTGTTCCTGCAGTTCCCGTGGATACACCACAACAAGGCCGAGTTCTACGGCGGCCTGTTCGGCTCAGGGGCAAACGTACACTGCATAGTACACGACCTCGACTCCATGCGCGACTTAGACAGCGGCGGCGAACACGACAACGAACTGCGCGACTTGGGGCGGTGCAGCACCATAATAGCCCACACCCCGGCCATGAAAGAGTTCCTCGCAGGCCAAGGCATCGACAGGGCTAAGATAAAGGTGCTCGGCGTATTCCCCTACCTCACCGACGACCCCATCCACGACATAAAGCCAACCGGCACGCCCACCGTAGTCTTCGCCGGCAACTTGGGAAAAAGCCCGTTCATCGGCAGGCTCGCCGAAATAGCCTCGCCATCGCTGCGCTTCAACATCTACGGCAACGGGCAGCAAGGCTTCGGCGAGACCGAATACGTGAGGCACTGCGGGACGTTCGCGCCCGACCACCCCGGCGCAATCAGCGGCCAATGGGGGCTTGTGTGGGACGGGCCTGAGCTTGAGACGTGCAGCGGGCTTTACGGAAGCTACCTGCGCTACAACGCCTCCCACAAGGTGTCGATGAGCCTTGCCCTCGGAATGCCCGTGATAGTCTGGCAGGAGTCGGCCCTGCGGGATTTCGTGGTGGGCAACAACGTGGGCATAGCCGTTGGCTCGCTCCACGAACTCGACGAGGCCCTGCACAGCCTCACGCCCGCAGAAACCGAAGCCATGCTGCAAAGCACAAGGCGGATGGCCCGCGAGATACGCAGCGGCGACAACCTGCGCCGCCTCATCCAAGCCATCTGACGCCAAGCGCCTGATTTTGGTTTTTTAGCATTCCACCAAGGCGGATTTAACACGACCAAAAGCAACGAAATAGAGTTTTCAGGGCGGAATGCAGCCCGCCAAAGCCCAAGCTTTGCCACCCTGCTTTGCAAAACGGCACATATCGCAATGCAAGACGAGCCGTTTCACGACGCGAAACGGCTCGTTTTAGAAAGCCAAATGGTCTCTGCCATGAGCCTTTTTTACAGGAAAAGCCCCGGTTTTTGCCAAATATTTGACAGAATCCGGGGCTTTTTTATTGCACAATAATCACTATTTAGCCAGCAAGCCCCTAAATTTCAATCTGTTGCACCTGCACACCCGTGGTTGCGATATATGCAGGCTATGCCACGATTTTTTGCGGCGATGCCATTCTCCGAGCACTTTTGCCGATGAAAATTAACACACCTCAAAAGCAAATTCCATAACAAACGTTAACAGAGAAATTGTCAAGCAGCAAACTATCTATCTTGGATTTTATCTTTGAAAATATGCTTTAACACATTTGTCAGCCTACGTTGGGTATTTGATAAATGTATATTAAGCGGAATGCGGTGCAATTCTTCAATGTCAAGGTCGCGGCACTCATCATCAAAACTCCGTCCTAACATATGTTCTTTCACAAAGAAAGACAAGGCAAAATTGTTCCACTCGTCTTTATTGCTCCAATAATGGCCAACTAAAGACTCCGCAGAGGTAAGCCCAACAGTCTCAAAAAGAGCTATAGATAGTGCATATTGCTCTATGAGCCGCCTATCAGCACCATCGGCCAACATCCCGTCACACACGGTCAAAGCAAGCCTCAACGCCTCTGCGGCCTTTGCACCGGGAAGGCCAACAACCCCTGCGTTCCACATACAATGCTCCGCGCCAATAGTAACGCCACCGTATGTATGCCCCCTAACCTTCCGCCACATCCGCAATGCCCCAAACTTCATGTCCTTTGGGTGGCCTTCATTAATGTGCATTACGCCTTGCCCACGTTCCAATATTCCGCATAATGCAGCATAATCACCCTGCAAGTAAGTGTCACTGTCAAGATAAAGCAGGTCACTGCCAGGACATATCTCGCACAAGTATTGCATAGCTTTTATCTTTACCCTCCAAAAAAACTGTAGTGAGCCTTCCCATTCTTTTATGTTACCATCAGAAATAGGCAATGGAGTGACAAACTTTATGCCTTCATAAAATTGCGGCTTGGTAGTTATGACATATATCCTATCCTGCTGTCGCATCTGTCTAACAAACGTAACCATGGACAAGCGAGCCTGCACATGATTCGACAAACAATCTCCGAATATTAGATATAGTATGTTCATATTACTCATTTTGTGGGGTAGAACAACCTCTAAAAGTTTCAAATCGTTCCCTGTTCGCTGTTGGCCACGCACAACTCCATTTCGCAACGTACCGAGCTGCGAGGCAGAACCGCCCGTAACGCAAAAGACACAGAAGGATACAACTTTTGCAAAGATACAAAAAAATGTCCACACCGCACAAACGAAGCCTCAAAAAATCAAAATGCACGACAAAATCCGAAAGGATATAGCCAGACCGAAAAGGAAAAGCCTTGCCAAATTGTAACGGCAAGTCAACATTTATGTTGATTCGGGGAGCACCCAATAAAGACAGCAAGCTGCGAATGGGCGGCGAACGCCCGCTGCCGCGTGGCTTCCAACACGGCCAATTCGTCCTCTCTGTCGTAAAACTTCATACTCGGTTGCCATTAATAAGTTACACAAAATCGTGCCGAAAGTTTACGGCGGTAAAGTTTACCGCCGTAAACTTTCGGCGGCAATGCAAAAATAAGCATTATGTTTGAGAAACCGCTGCCCGCGCGGCATTATTTTTGGCGCACCCGAAGCGCCAGCTTAAATTTTCAGCGAAAAGAGGATTTACCGCCTTCCGGCTCGCCACTTGCTACCCGGACGCAAAGCCCGGCCTGACACGCAGCCCGCCACATTCACCATTCCCGGCGCAGGGTGCCGCCACACATAGCGCCAACCCGCCACAAACAGAAATGCCTGCGGCCACGAAGGCCACAGGCACGATATGTTAGTATTCTAAAATTGAGCCTCTCTGAAGGCGGTCAGCGCGTTGGCTTATCCCAACTTGTTCATGTGGAGGGCAAGGCTGGACTTAAGGTTGGCAGCCTTGTTCTTGTGTATGATGTTGGTCTTGGCCAGCTTGTCCAGCATTTTCTGGACGCTCGGGAAAAGCTTCACAGCCTCGTCCTTGTCAGTAAGGGCGCGGAACTTGCGCACGGCGTTGCGCATGGTCTTTGCGTAATATTTGTTGTGAAGAGCGCGCTTCTTGTTCTGGCGGATTCTCTTCAATGCTGATTTGTGGTTTGCCATCTTTGGTTTATTCCTAAAATATTTTGTTAATTAGTAGTCCCTAGGAGAGTCGAACTCCTCTTTAGAGAATGAAAATCTCTCGTCCTAACCGATAGACGAAGGGACCCCTGCATTGATTTTGCGGGTGCAAAGTTACGCCTTTTGCTCGGTTTGGCAAAATTTTTTGATGGAAAAATTGCCTTTCGGGGCGTTTTTTACATTGAAAATGTGCTTTTTGCGGCATTGGAGGCTGCCGCCTTGCCCCTTTTGCCCCCGCAGCCGCCGTCGGCGCACGGGCAGGATATGCTTATTTCCGTTTCAAATAAGTGGTGTTCAATATCAATTGCCGCCATGCCTATAACATAACCCCACTTGCTCTGTTTGGGGATGATGCGGCATTTAACGCCGCAAAATATGCGGCAAATATAGGGCTTTTTTCCCGCATTGCCAAACTTTAGAAAGTATTTCGGTCTTTCACAGCGGCATTTGCATCGCGCCTACGCAAAAAAGCACCGAATAAAATAGGGTGGTGCGCCTTGGATTTCAGCGTTTTCTTGCGTAACTTTGCAGCGCAATGCTCACAGAGACAGAAGCCATAGTGCTAAACGCGGTGAAGTGCGGCGACAACCGCATGGTGGTGGATGCGTTCACCCGCGAGTGCGGCATGATGTCGCTCGTGGCCACAGTGGCGCAGAGCGGGCGCGGGCGGCTCAAGAAGCAGTACTTCCAGCCGCTCTCGCAGCTCGCCGTGGCGTGCGACGTAAGGCCGAGGCTGGAGCTGCAACGGCTGCGGGCGGCGTCGCTCTCCTACGCCTACGCCTCGCTGCCGTTCGACAGCCGCAAGCTGTCTATAGGGCTTTTCGTGGGCGAGTTCCTGCGCCACGCCCTGCGCGGCGAGCAGCAGGGCGGCCCGCTGTTCGACTACATAGCCGACAGCCTACAGTGGCTCGACGGGGCAGGGGACGGCTTCGCCAACTTCCACGTGGTGTTCCTGCTGCGGCTCTCGCGCTTCCTCGGCTTCCACCCCAACCTCGAGGGCTACGCGCCCGGCTGCTGCTTCGACCTTAGGGCGGGCTGCTTTTGCGCCGGGGCGCCGCTCCACCCCGACTACCTCGCCCCGGGCGAGGCCAAGCTCGTGGGACTGCTCATGCGCATGGACTACGCCAACATGCACCTCTTCCGCCTCTCCCGCGCGGAGCGCAACCGCCTGGTGGAGATTGCCGTGAGGTACTACAGGCTGCACCTGCCGTCGTTCCCGGAGCTGCGCTCGCTGCCGGTGCTGCGCGAACTGTTCGGGTGAGGGCCGTGGCAGCGGCTACGGTCGGGATATGCGGTCACTGCACCTTCATGTAGTCGGGCAGCGTGACCGAAAGGTAGTCGGTGCCGTACTTCTCTTTCAAGCCGGCGTAGGTGTACTGCCTGCCGGCGGCCTTACGCAGGGCGAGCTGTCGCCAAGGGAGCATAACTTTCCTGGCGGCGGGGTAGAAGAAGCCGTAGGTCTCGAACTCCGAGAACGACAGCGCGGGGTCTGACTTAAGCGCCTCCACCAGCCCTTCGTCCCACGGGCGGCCAAACGCCCGCCGCAAGCGGTCCTGGAGGTCGGCCACGGCACCGCGCTCGAACACCATCTTGTGGGCGATGTACGACAGCCTGTGCCACGGGAAGCGGCCGAACGCCATCTTGTGGAACCTATAGTAAGGATAGAAATATTCTTCGGACATATAGAACACGCTGCGCCCGGCGCAGTCGACGAACGTGTGCGGGCGCAGCAGCACGTGGTCGGCGTCGATGGTGACGTAGTGGCGGCAACTGCCAACGTTGCCCGATAGCTTGAGCAACTGCTGGAATATCCATCCGCTCTTGTCGCGGCCGTTGCGGCTGTAGCCTATCGAGCGCGGCCCGTAGCCGAGCACGCCTGCCTCGTCGACGAACGTCGCGCCGAACCTCGCCGCCACTTCCCTAAGGCCATCGCTGCCGCTGCCGGGGGCCACGACGTAAATGCCGCTGATTTTGTTGGCCACGTTGCCGATGGCTCCCTCGAGGCAGGCGGACAGCACGCCGGCATCCTTGGGCACTGCCGGAACGATTATGTCTACGGACTCGTCGCGCCCCGGCGGCGGCATGGGCAGCCCGCGCCGCTCCTGCAGCAGGTAGTCGTACCTGCGCAACGTGCCGAACACCTTGCCGTAAGCAAGCCCTTTGTCTAATCCCATTGGCATCTGCATTAGTGGTTTGTGCGGCAAAAATACTAAATTCCGCCCAATGCGCCAAAATCCCGATGGGCTTTTTGCGGCTGCGCCACACGTTGCCGCGGCCCGGCTTGCACAATCGAAATATTATATATACCTTTGCAGGGGATAAGCCACGCCCAACCAGCCTGGAGATAGGCCGTCAGACACGGGCGGGGCGCAAGGCGGCGGGCAAGGGCCACGGTGGCGCGGCCAGGCCGCCCGCAACAAAACGCAACATAAAACGAAGAGACGAAATGAACGCAAGACTGGCATACCTCCTGACATATTCTATATGTTACCTTCTCTCGCTGCTCCCGCTGTGGGTGCTGTACAGAATCTCCGACGGGCTGTTCTACATATTGTATTATGTCGTGCGCTACCGCCGCCCGCTGGTGCGCAAGAACCTCGCCGACTCGTTCCCCGAGAAGCAGGCCGCCGAGATAGTGGCCATAGAGAAAGCCTTCTACGCCTGGTTCTGCGACTACATAGTAGAGGCGCTGAAGATGTTCTCGATAAGCGAGAAGAACATCAGCCGGAGGATGAAGTTCGTGGGCAGCGAGATGATTGCCGAAAGCATGAGGCAGGGGAAGACGTGCTCGCTATACCTCGGCCACTACTGCAACTGGGAATGGATTACCTCGATGCCACTGCACGTAAAGGACGGGATAAGCTCGCAGATATACCACCCGCTGGAGAACAAGGCCGTAGACCTGGCCTTCCAGAAGATGCGCAGCAGGTTCGGGTGCGTGAACATCGCGATGGACAACTCGTTCAGGAAGATCGTGACGTGGAAGAGGCAGGGGCGCCCCAACACCGTGGGCTACATAGCCGACCAGGCACCGGGGCTGCACAACGTACACCTGTGGGTGGACTTCCTCAACCACGACACGCCCGTGTTCACCGGGGCGGAAAAGATAACCAGGGTGACGGACAGCGAGGTGTTCTACGCCGACATGGAACGCCCCAAGCGCGGATACTACGTATGCACGTTCAGGAAAATGACGCTGCCGCCCGGCGGCTACGAAAACTTCTACTACACGAAGGAGTACTTCCGCCTGCTGGAGCAAAGCATACGCCGCGCCCCGCAGTACTGGCTCTGGAGCCACAACCGCTGGAAGCGCACGCGCGAGCAGTTCAACAGGGAATACTCCGAGGAGGAACGCAAGAGGATGCTCGGCAGGCTCTGACGCCGCACGGCGCACCCTGCGGCAAGGCAGCCAGGCAAGGCCGGAGGCCGGAATAGGCGGGCAATAATTTCGCCGGGTCGCATTTTTTTAGTATCTTTGCGCGTTGAAAAAGCAAAAGGACTTTATGGCAGAAGACACAATAAAAGAAAGCAACTATTCCGCGAGCAACATCCAAGTGCTCGAAGGACTGGAGGCCGTGCGCAAGCGCCCGGCCATGTACATCGGCGACACGGGCGAGAAGGGCCTCCACCACCTCGTGAACGAGACCGTGGACAACTCCATCGACGAGGCCATGGCGGGCTACTGCACACACATCGAGGTGACAATCAACGAGGACGGCTCCGTGACCGTGCAGGACAACGGCCGCGGCATACCCGTGGACGAGCACGAGAAGCTGCACAAGTCGGCCCTCGAAGTGGTGATGACCGTGCTCCACGCCGGCGGAAAGTTCGACAAAGGCTCCTACAAGGTGAGCGGCGGACTGCACGGCGTGGGCGTGAGCTGCGTCAACGCCCTGTCCACGCGGATGCTCTCGCAGGTGTTCCGCGACGGCAAGATCTACCAGCAGGAGTACGAGAAGGGCAAGCCACTCTACCCCGTGAAGGTGGTGGGCGAGACCGAGCTGCGCGGTACACGCCAGCAGTTCTGGCCCGACCCGGCAATATTCACCGTCACCACCGAATACAAATACGACATCATAGCCAAGCGTATGCGCGAGCTGGCGTACCTCAACGCCGGCGTGACCATCACCCTGACCGACCTCCGCCCCGACGAAGAGGGCCACACGCGGCAGGAGGTGTTCCACGCCAAGGACGGCCTGAAGGAGTTCGTGCGCTACATCGACCGCCACCGCACGCACCTCTTCGACGACGTGATCTACCTCAAGACCGAGAAGCAGGGCATACCCATCGAAGTGGCCGTGATGTACAACACCGACTACAACGAGAACATACACTCATACGTAAACAACATAAACACCATCGAGGGCGGCACCCACCTCACCGGATTCCGCATGGCACTGACGCGCACCCTCAAGGCATACGCCGACGCCGACCCCGCCATATCGAAGCAGATTGAGAAGGCAAAGATAGAGATTGCGGGCGAGGACTTCCGCGAGGGGCTGACAGCCGTAATCTCCATCAAGGTGGCCGAACCGCAGTTCGAGGGCCAGACCAAGACCAAGCTCGGCAACACCGAGGTCACCGGGGCCGTGCAGCAGGCCGTGGGCGAGGCTCTCAACTACTACCTCGAGGAGCACCCCAAGGAGGCAAAGCTCATCTGCGACAAGGTGATACTCGCCGCCACGGCGCGCATAGCCGCCCGCAAGGCCCGCGAGAGCGTGCAGCGCAAAAACCCCATGAGCGGCGGAGGGCTGCCCGGCAAGCTGGCCGACTGCTCCAACAAAGACCCGAAGGAGTGCGAGATATTCCTCGTGGAGGGCGACTCGGCCGGCGGCACGGCCAAGCAAGGGCGCGACCGCCACACCCAGGCCATACTGCCGCTGCGCGGAAAGATACTCAACGTGGAGAAGGTGATGTGGCACAAGGTGTTCGAGAGCGAGTCGGTGATGAACATCATACAGAGCATCGGCGTGCGCTTCGGAGTGGACGGCGAGGACGACAAAGAGGCCAACATCGACAAGCTGCGCTACGACAAGATAATAATCATGACCGATGCCGACGTCGATGGCTCGCACATCGACACACTCATAATGACGCTCTTCTACCGCTTCATGCCGAAAATCATACAAGACGGCCACCTATACATCGCCACGCCGCCGCTCTACCTCTGCTCGTACAAGAACAAGGTGAAGGAGTACTGCTACACCGACCAGCAGCGCCAGGCCTTCCTCGACAAGTACGGCAACGGCGTGGAAGACGGCAAGAACATACACACACAGCGCTACAAAGGCTTAGGCGAGATGAACGCCGAGCAGCTGTGGGAGACCACTATGGACCCATCGCGCCGCCTGCTCAAGCAAGTTACGATAGACAACGCCGCCGAGGCCGACGAAGTGTTCTCGATGCTCATGGGCGACGACGTGGAGCCGCGCCGCGAGTTCATAGAGAAAAACGCCACCTACGCCAACATCGACGCATAAGGAGGCGCAACGCAAGAGCCAAGGCAACCGCAGGAGCCGCCGGGCCGACCTGGAGCGCGATGCGCCAAGGCCGCCTGGCGGCTCCTGCATTACCACCCTACATCCACCTACCGCCCCTACGAAACATACAAAAAACCAAGCAAAACCCAAACACCATGACCACCAAAACCCTAATCGTCGCGGCCGCAATGGCCGCCGCCACGGCACAGCTGACAGCATCCGACTTCGCGCCGCTGCGCCTTTGGTATGATGCCCCGGCCCGCCACTTCGAGGAGTCGCTGCCAATCGGCAACGGCACCCTGGGCGCGCTCATCTACGGCGGAGACCGCGAGAACGTCATTTTCCTCAACGACATCACATTCTGGACGGGCCGCCCCGTAGACCAAAGCGAAGACGCAGGCGCGTCGAAGTGGATTCCCGAGATACGCGAGGCACTGTTCCGCGAAGACTATAAGACTGCCGACAAGCTCCAGCACAACGTGCAAGGCCACAACTCCGAGTACTACCAGCCGCTGGCCACGCTCACCATGACCGACCTCAACGGCGGCGAGGCAACATCCTACCGCCGACAGCTCGACATCGACAGCGCCCTGTGCAGCGACACCTACACCCGCGGCGGTGTGACATACACCCGCGAGTACTTCGCCTCATGCCCCGACAGCCTCATCGCCATACGCCTCAGGGCCTCGCAGCCGGGCCGCCTCAACTGCGACGTAAGGCTCTCGGCGCAAGTGCCACACTCGGCAAAGCCTTCGGGCAAAGGCCAGCTCACCATGACCGGCCACGCCACCGGCGACCCGATGGAGAGCACACACTTCTGCACCATCGTGCGCGCCACCTCCAGCGGCGGCAGCACACGCGCCACCAACTCCACCATAACCATCAGCGGCGCCACCGAGGCAACAATCTACATCGTGAACGCAACGAGCTTCAACGGCGCGAGGCGACACCCCGTCAGCGAGGCAGCGCCCTACCTCGAACGGGCCGCCGACCGCGCATGGCACACGGCCAACCTCTCCTACGACGAGGCACGCCAACGCCACGTGGCCGACTACCGCTCGCTCTTCGCACGCTTCAGCCTGCGGCTCGGCGACGCACACCCCGACACCACGCGCACCACAGACCGCCAGCTGCGCGACTACGGCTCGCGCCACGAAGCCAACCGCTACCTCGAGACGCTCTACACGCAGTATGGCCGCTACCTGCTGATATGCTGCTCGCGCACGCCCGGCGTGCCTGCCAACCTGCAAGGGCTGTGGGCAAACAAGCTGCGCTCGCCCTGGCGGGGCAACTACACGGTGAACATCAACCTTGAGGAGAACTACTGGCCGGCCGAGGTGGCCAACCTGCCGGAGCTTGCCATGCCGCTCGACGGCTTCATTGCCGCACTGGCCGACAACGGGAGCCACGTTGCCCGCAACTACTACGGCATCACGCGGGGCTGGTGCTCAAGCCACAACAGCGACATCTGGGCCATGGCCAACCCCGTGGGCGAAAAGCGCGAAAGCCCCAAGTGGTCGAACTGGAACATGGGCGGGGCATGGCTCGTAGGCACGCTCTACGAGCACTACCGCTTCTCGCTCGACACGGCCTACCTGCGCCGCGTGGCCTACCCGCTTATGAAGGGGGCGGCTGAGTTCTGCCTCGACTGGCTCATTGAGAACCCCAAGAAGCCCGGCGAGCTGATAACCGCGCCCAGCACGTCGCCCGAAAACGAATACGTGACCGACGGCGGCTACAGCGGGGCAACCTGCTACGGAGGCACCGCCGACCTGGCCATCATGCGCGAACTGCTGGCCAACACTGCCTCGGCGGCCCGCACGCTCGGCGCCGACGCCGCCTTTGCCGACAGCCTCGACTCCGCCCTGGCCCGCCTCCACCCCTACACCATCGGCCACAGGGGCAACCTGCAAGAGTGGTACCACGACTGGAACGACCGCGACTGGCAGCACCGCCACCAGTCGCACCTCATAGGGCTTTACCCCGGCACCCACATAGCCGACCCGCAGCTGCTCGCCGCCTGCGAGAAGTCGCTCGACATAAAGGGCAGCGAGACCACAGGCTGGAGCACCGGCTGGCGCATCAACCTCTGGGCGCGCCTGCACAAGGGCGAGAGGGCATACCAAATATACCGCCGGCTGCTCAGCTATGTCAGCCCCACGTCGCGCTCCGGGCAGAAAGGCGGCACTTATCCAAACCTCTTCGACGCCCACCCGCCGTTCCAGATCGACGGCAACTTCGGCGGCACGGCGGGCGTGTGCGAGATGCTGCTCCAGAGCCACGCCGGGCGCATAGAGCTGCTGCCGGCCCTGCCCGTGGCATGGGACGAAGGCGAGGTGAGGGGCATACGCGCCCGCGGCGGCTTCACCATAGACATGAAGTGGCGGAACGGACTCGTGACCGAAGCCCGCATCAGCTCCGCAAAGGGCGGAACCGCCACCGTGGCCTACAACGGCAAGGAGCGCAAGGTGAGCCTAAAGCCGGGAGAAAGCGAGACTATCAGGAATTAAGAATTAAGAGTTAAGAATTAAGAAAGTATGCTCTTGTAGCGGCTTGACTGCACATAAAGCATACTTTCTTAATTCTTAACTCTTAATTCTTAACTTTTAACTCCCAATGATTTGGCGCGTTGGGAAATTATCCCTAACTTTGCAAACAGAAGAACAAGATTAAAGAATGATGAGGATTCCGGCACCATGTCATGTCGGGATTCTTTCTTTTTTACTGTCTCTCCACGGAAAACAACGATAAACCAAACATTATAAAAACAATTCAGATTATGGCTTATATGTCGCAAGATGGCTACGACAAGATGGTAGCCGAGTTGAAACGCCTTGAAAGCGTGGAGCGTCCCAAGGCATCAGCCGCAATAGCTGAGGCCCGAGACAAGGGGGACCTGAGTGAAAATTCGGAATATGAGGCCGCAAAGGAGGCACAGGCCCACCTCGAGGACAAGATAAACCAGATGAAGCAGGCACTATCCGAGGCAAAGATTGTGGACACGTCGCGCCTCAGCTCCGACACGGTGCAGATTCTCACCAAGGTGCAGATGACCAACCTGGCCAACAAGGCCAAGATGAGCTACACCATCGTGAGCGAGAGCGAGGCCAACCTGCGCGAGGGCAAAATCTCGATAATGACGCCCATCGCGCAAGGACTGCTCGGCAAGAAGGTGGGCGACGAGGTGGAGATAAAGATTCCGCGCGGCACGATAAAGCTGCGCATCGACAACATTTCAATAGCTTGACGCGCCATGGCAGGACTGTTCGCAAAGATTGCAGCCGGAGAGATTCCGAGCTACAAGGTGGCCGAGGACGACCGCTTCTACGCCTTCCTCGACATCAACCCGCTGGCCAAGGGCCACACACTGGTGATACCGCGCCGCGAGGTTGACTACATATTCGACCTCGATGACGACGAGCTTGCCGCCATGACGGTGTTCGCCAAGCGCGTGGCACGCGCCATAAAGGCCGCGTTCCCGTGCCGCAAGGTGGGCATGGCCGTGCTCGGCCTTGAGGTGCCGCACGCCCACATCCACCTCATACCGATGCAGAGCGAGAAGGATATGCTCTTCTCCAACCCCAAGCTGAAGCTCACCGACGAGGAGTTCGGCGAGATTGCGGCCAGGATACGCGCCGAGATGGAGTAAGCCAGGCCACAGGCCGCCTCCCGCAGCCGACAAGAAAAGCATCCGGCGCAAAGCCAAGCCCACACCGGGGGCAGGCTTTGCGCCGGATGCTTTTTTGCTATGTGCGCGCCCATGTCGGCCTAAGCCGCCGCGAACGCGAAAAAAGCTGCCCGCCGCCAAACGGCAGCGGGCAGCGGCAAAAACCAAAACCGGCATGGGGCAATGGCCAGCCCCTATGCCTCACATGGCCTACTCGGCCACCTTCACGGTGCTCACGGCGCCGTCGGCATGGGTGGACTTAACCACATAAAGCCCGGAGGCAGGCTTGGAGCCGAGCTTCATTCCCTGGAGGTTGTAGTATTCCACGGAAACCACTTCGCCGGCCTCGCGCCCATCGGCCACCTCGCTTATGCCCGTGGCAACGCCGAGCTGCTCTATCACCCAGCGCAGGCGTGTGCGGTCGGCCTGGTAGGCAAAGGCCACCGAGCCGCCCAGCCCGTCGGCGTCGGGGGTGCCAATCTGTATCAGGCGGGTGTTGTCAGCGGCCTTCTGCAGGTAGAAGGCGTGCTTGCCGTTGTCGTCCTTGGCGTAGTAAGGATAGATGGCCACAGGCTCCGTGGAGAGCAGGCCGCCCACCTGGACGTAGGCCCCGGTCTTCTCGCTGCGTATGTAGACGTAGCCGTCGCCTGCCGGGGTGATGTTCCAGCGGGAGCCGTCGGCGTTGGCCACGTCGTCGAGCTGGCCTGCGGCAATGGCGTCGTCGCTAAGGCCGACGCGGAACACGAGCGAGTCGGTCACGCCGTCGGTGAACTTGACGGTGGACAGGTAGCGGCGCTCAATGTCTGAAGTGGCGGTGGTGGCGCTGGAGTTGCTGATGGTGCCGTAGCTGTAGATGTTGAACACCTTGGTGCTGTCGTAGCCCGCGAATGTCATTATCCGCGTTGCCTCGAAGTCGGCCTTGGCCTCTGCCAGCGCGCTGGCGGCGGCGTTCACCTGCTCTTGCGTCGACTCGCCGCGGTTTGCCTTGTCAAGCTCTTCCTTGGCCACTGCTATGGCTTCGCTAAGCGCGTCGAGCGCCTCTTCTGGGTAGGCGAGCGTGCGGTCGCCTATCTCGGCGTCGCCTGCCAGCTGCTCCGCCTCGGCTATGGCCACGTCGAGCGGCTCGGTGTAAAGCCCTATCATGTCGGCGTCAACCGAAGAGAAGGTGTACACCATGTCGGCGCGGTGCAAGTCCTTCGCGCCCCATATCCACTGGGTCTCGAAGTTCTTGGGGCGCAACTGGTTGCCGCTCTTCTGCGGGCTCTCTATCCTGAACATGGCCACCTGGGTGTTCAGCCCCGACTGGGCCACGTTCTCGTCGCCCGAGAACTCGATTACGAACGGCGCGGCCTCGCCTACCGCCGTCACATAGCTCTCCTCGCCGTCGGCCTCTTCGCCTGGGTTGAGGTACTGCTTGGTGGCGTAGTTGCGTATGAACACCTGCGACTCGTCGGCCGGGTTGGCGGTTATCTCCCAGAGCAGTTCGGGGTTGTTCCACGTGAACTCGCCCGTGGAGACGAGCTTCCCGTCGGCTGCGAACTTAAGGTACTTGGGGTTTCCGGCAAAGGTGGTCGAGCTGTTGTAGGCCACGGTGCCGTAGTTGATTATGCGGTAGAGCTTGCCCTCCTCCGGCACGAACTTGGTGGTGCCTGCGGGTATGCCGCCTGCCGGGCGCATGTGCTCGTCGTTCACTGACACGGCGTTGGAGTAGAGCGACTCCTCCTCGCCCTTCGCGGCCTTCAGGCGGAAGTAGTACACCTTGCCTTCGGTAAGGCCGGAGATGGTGGCCTGCGTCTCCGTGCCGGCCACGCGCCCAACCTCGGCGTAGCTAACGCCGTCTTCCGACTGCTCTATCACTATGCTGTCGGCATCCTCCTCGAGGTTCTTCCACGTAAGGAGCACCGTCGTGGCGTCCTGCATCGTGGCCGTCACCGCCTGTGGGTACATCAGGTAGTCGCTCTTGTGGGCCAGGCTGTTTATGTAGTCCTCTATGTTGGTGTAGCCGTTGCCGTCCACGTCGCCGTCAGAGTCGGCCACTTTGGGGTTGGTGCCGTTGGCCAGCTCCCACTCGTCGGGCATTCCGTCGCCGTCGGTGTCCACCGGGGCCGTGCCGCCCGCGAGCGTGCCTATGCCGCCCACCTCCTGCTCGCTGTCTATGATGGCGCCCTTAGTGCCGAGCGACGCGAGCTGGTCGATAATGCGGCGGTCGTGCGAGTCCCTCATGCGCGAGGCGCCGGCGTGCTCCAGCACGGAGTAGTAAGCCTCCTCGGCGGTCTCGAGGTTCATCGGCGCGCCGCAGGCCAGGTTGGGGTTCTGCATCGGCGTTGCCCCGTTGTAGTCGGTTATAAGCCGCCCGTTCAGCTGCCCGTCGCGGCTGTCGTCGGTGTAGTTGCCGGTGCTGTATAGGTGGTCGGTCTCCGTCCAGTCGTCGAAGTACTTGTTGGTGCCGGTGCTCGGGCCGGTGATGAAGTAGTTGTTCATCACGTCCTGGTAGTTGTCGGCGGCGGAGTGCCCGCCGATGATGCCCATCGAGTAGTTGTACACCACATTGTTATAATACTGCAGGTAGCACTTCATCTTCGGGTTGCGGCTCTTGTTGTTGGCCCAGAGGCAGTGCGAGATGGTCCAGTTGCGCGTGCCGTCGGTTATGGCGCCGAAGTTCTGCGGGTCGATGCCCTCGCTGATGATGCAGTTCTGGTAGGTTATGTCGCTGGCGTTGGTGATGTGGACGTTGTCCCAGCGGCCCCACGAGATGGTGCAGTGGTCGAGTATCACGTTCTGGCAGTCGTCCATGGTGAGCGTGCATTTGTCGCTCGGCATGCTCAGGCTGCCGCGCATGCGGATGTAGCGCATGATTATGTTCGACCTCTTCGACATGATGAAGCGGCCTCCGTAGATGGTTATTCCCTCGCCCGGGGCGGTCTGCCCGGCTATGGTGATGTTGTTGCCCAGCACCGTGAGGTTCACGTTGGTGACGTCGATCACGCCGCCAACGTCGAACACAACGATGCGGTTTGACTTGCTCACGGCGTCGGCAAGCGAGCCTGGCCCTGAAGCCTTAAGGTTGGTCACATGGACCACTTCGCCGCCGCGACCTCCGGTGGCATAGGCCCCGAAGCCCTCGGCGCCGGGGAAGGCAAGCTGCTGCGCTCCCGCCTGCAAGCCGAAAGCAAGCGCGGGAAGCAATAGTAAACTCTTCTTCATAATGTTGGTTTATAGTTATTTGAAATTAGTTTTTCTTCGTGCGCCGGCAGATTCGCCCTTGCGCGTAACCAGCCGCTGCACACTGCGCCATGCCGCCGCATGGCCTTACTTAATAGTGTGCAAATTACGCCATAATATTCCGAAAACACAAATTTTGCTTTACAAAAAATTGTCTAAAAGGCTGTTTTTAACTAAAAGCAACATTTCCGCACCCATGCGGGCGGCACCCAGTGCGTGGCTCACCGCCCGACATCGCCCTCCGGGCCGAGCAGCCGCATGGCGGCGTCGAGGCTGCACTCGCGGGCGGCGTAGCGCACAAAGTCCATGCCGAACGACCGCCAGCGGTAGTCAGCCACCAAACAGCGGCCGGAGCGTTCCCTCTCCACAAGGCGCAGCACGCCCTCGGCGGCAATGTAGCGGAAATCGACCACGGGCTGCCCAAACCTCGAACCGAGCCACAGCGGGCGCACGTATCCGCGGTAGTCCTTGTAAATGAACACGCGGCGGCGCACCTCCGGGTCGTGGCGCGTAGGCTTGACCACGCCCACTATGGCATCGGGCGAGCCGTCGCCGTTGACGTCGGCCACCTGGAAACGGTAGACGGGAAAGGGCAGCTCCCATCGGCTCCCGCCAAGCCGCAGCACGTGGAGCGTGTCGCTAACGCGCTCAAGGCGGAAGCCCTCGCCAACACCACCTGCCGAGGCAGGCCCACGCTGCGCCATGGCAGGCCCACCGCAGGAGCACAGCGCAATGGCTGCCATCATGCACATAAAACGTCGCATCACAAAACTTGGTTATACCTTATGCCAACAAAAACGCCCCCCAGGCAGTGCAAGAAGCCAAAAGAGGCGCAGGCCCGCGATGTGTTAACTACCGTAAAATGGCGGCAAGCGTAGCCTTTCGCGCAACCGCCTGGCCGTCAGCACGTTGCAAAACTAGCCGTTTTGCCCTCCAAAACAGGCCGTTTCGTGTTGCGAAACGACCCGTTTCAGGCTGCAAAACAGCCCGTTTTGGAAAGCAAAACAGCAGCCACCGACAAGCGAGACGCCCCGTTAAACACATTTTAACACCGCCGGGCGTTTCTCCAACCGCCAGCAAACCGCCCGCCGCCAGCCCGCGCCAACGCAAGCCTCCCCCACGGGGGGAGGTTTCGCGGGGGCTTCACTTCTCGAAGTGCTGGTAGTCCTTCACGCTGCGCCACGCCCCGCCCCAGCGGAACCCCGCCGCAGTGAA